>CADCTN010000168.1 GCA_902805535.1 uncultured Blastococcus sp.
GATCTGCACGACCGGCCCGGGCCCGGCGTCGGCGTGCGAGGCGCGATGCGCCCGCCCAGGCCGTCGCCCCGCTGGAGGTAGCTGCGCCACTCGTCCAGCGCCGCGCCGAGGTCGTCCACGCGCCGGGCCGCCCGCAGGTCGCCGTCGAGCGCGCTCAGGCAGCGGCCGGTCCGGCGAACGTCACGCCCCACGACCTCCGGCACACCGCGGCGGCCATGACGCTGGACGTCCTCTCCGGCCTCTTCGACGACGACCTCACGGCGCTGGCGGACCGTATGGACTCCGCGGCGCGGGCGGCCGGGAAGGCGCGTGTGGGCGCCGTGTGGGCGCGACCTCTGACGGACAAACCGGCGAAGGATGAACTCCCAGTTCAGGACGGTGGGCCCCGTGGGGATCGAACCCACAACCCGCGGATTAAAAGTCCGCTGCTCTGCCAGTTGAGCTAGAGGCCCTGCATCGAAGTCTCCCAGACGCCCGGCGGCAGCACGGACCGCGTCACAGGATGTCGAACACCAGCAGCAGCACCAGGGTCAGCAGGGCGGACAGCAGCAGCGAGCCCAGACAGCCCAGCCGGCTGGAGAAGAGGAAGAACATCGTCCCCCGGTGCCCAGCCCGCGCACGGCTGAACCGGCGGAGGTGTGCGCTGTGTCACCGCGGGTGGGCGCATTGCACCCGTTCAGGGGATGCCGCCGCTGACCAGCGGCTACGTACGGTGATCATCGCTCCGGTCGGGGTGCGGGCACGGACGCCCGCCCCCCGACCGTGGACTCTTCCGCCGGCGCACGATCCCGGCGGGCGCGACCCCGGCCCGGCTGACCCGTCCCCCCGGGGCGGCCGGGTCGGCCTCTTCTCCGGCCGGGTCGGCTTCTCCTCCGACTGCACAGCCGTCACCGCACGGCGCACACCCGCTGCACCAGCGCGGCCAGCCGGTCCAGCGCCGCCTGGTCGAACGGCAGGTCCACCGGCACCGGGTCGGCCTCCCCCACCTGCACGGTCAGCGGGAAGACGTAGGGCTTCTTCGTCTCCGACAGCACGTGCGGATCGCACGTCGCCGGGGTGAAGGACACCGCCGTCGTCACCGACCCGTCCTCCGGTGCAAGCTCGACGGGCAGGTCCTCGGCCGTCGCCTCGATCAGCACGCTGCGGCCCAGCGCCGAGGCCACCACCGGTTCCTCACCGCCGGCCCGGGTCAGCTCCAGGGTGCCGACCAGAGCGTCGCCGTCATCGGCCAGGTCCGTGACGGCGATGTCCACGACCTCCCCGACGGCCCGCACCGCGCACTCCTCGTCGTGGACGACGTCCAGCGCGTCGCCGTCCAGCGGAACGAGGACCGACTCGGCCGCTCCTCCGCCGCGGACGACGGTCAGCCGGGCCGCCGCCGGCGCGGGCGCGGTGTCGCACACCGGCTCGCCGTAGCCGGTCGGCAGGTCGATCACGCGGCGCGGAGCGAACTCGGCGGCGACCGGCGCCGCCGGGAGCACGCTGAACCCCGGCGACTCCAGCGCGACCGCGGTGACGGAGAACGGCGCGTCCCCGGTGTTGGTGATCCGCACCTGGAACCGGCCGCCGATCGCCTCGTCGGTCCGCAGCCGCACCGCCTCGGCCGACACCCCGGGAACCGGCGCTACCGCAGGAGCCGGGGACGACGTGCTGACGGCCGGCGCCGACGCCGTTCCGCACGCCGCGCAGATCGCCGCGGCCAGTGCCACCAGCGGCCGCCTCACGGGCGGAGCCTAGGACGCGGACGGCGTCAGCGGTTGCGGCCGGGCACCCGCGCCATCACCCGTCCGGCGTCCATGCGCACCTCCAGCTTGACCTGCGGATTGGCCGCCGGCCCGCGGCGGGGTGAGCCGCTGTCCAGGTCGAACGCCGACCCGTGCCACGGGCAGACCAGGCACTCGCTGCCGCGCACGGTCTCCACCGATCCCTCGTGCAGCGGACCGGACAGGTGGGAGCAGGCACTGATGAAGACGTCGACCCGCCCGCCCCGCCGGACGGCGGTCAGCGGGACGGCGACGCTGCTCCCCTTGCCCGTGCGCAGGGCCGGCCGCCCCTCCGGCAGGTCGTCGAGCGGCCCGAGGTCGATCCAGTCGGTGGTGAGGGCCCGCGCCGCCGTCGCCGAGTGCGAGACGCCCGAGGACTGCGCGTAGGACATGTGGCCGCCGATGGCCGCCGATCCGCCGGCGATGCCCAGCCCGGCATAGGACAGGACGCGGCCGAGCGTTCCCCGGCCCTTGCCGCGGGCCACCAGCGACCCGACGTAGAGCCCCAGCGCCGCGGTGTTCGCGGCCGCGTGCAGCGCACCGAGCCGGCGCACCCCGGCGTCCTGCTCCGACCAGTCAGCGGCCCCGGTCAGCGCGGCCGGCACCGCGGCCGCCACGCCGGTGCCGATGAGCACGGTGGCCGCCGGCCGCAGCGGCGGGACGGCGTCGAGCAGGCCGGCCGACACCCAGCTGCCCACCGGCACCTGGACGAGGACGGGATGCAGGGCGTGGCCCAGCCACGTCCCGTGCAGCAGGTCCCGGACGGCCTGCGGGCGCAGCGCGGCGTCGACCGCCTTGCGCGCGGGCTCGATCACCTTGTCGAAGGTCGTGACGTCGGCGACCCGGTCGAGGAAGGCCATGAGGCTCATGGCCGGTCCCCTACCCCGGCGATCAGCCGCCGACGCGCTACAGCCGGGCCCATCCGCAGCCGATGGTGATCCAACAGACAGGTGATTGTCAGAGTGAGCCGGCATGTTTTCGCGTGACAAGGGTTGGCCGTGGGAGGAGCCTTGACCCAGCTCCCCTGATCCGAGAGGACCGTCGTGACCTGCCCGTCCCTGCTGCGCCGCCGGCCCGAGGCCACCGCCGAGCGCGGATACCCCGTGCACGGCCACGCGCACTCGGCGGGCGACGTCGCACACGTGCTGGCGCACACCGCGGCCGACCACGTCCGCCGCGACGACGGGTGGGCCCAGTTCATCCGGTTCGTGCTGGTCGGTGGCTCGTCGACCGCGGTCTACGCGCTGCTGTTCCTCGGCCTCCAGAGCCTCGACTACCTGACCACGCACGTCGCGGCCACCGTCGTGTCCTCCGTCCTCGCCAACGAGCTGCACCGCCGGCTGACCTTCCACGCCGACGAGCGGATCGGCTGGCTGGCGACCCAGATCGAGGCCGGTGGCGTGTCGCTGTTCGGCCTGGTCGCGACCAGCGTCGCCCTCGGTTGGCTGGACTCCGCCACCGGAGAGGCCCCCGCCGCGCTGCAGATCACCCTGGTCGCCGCCGTCACCGGTTTCATCGGGCTGATCCGGTTCGTCGCACTGCGCTGGATCTTCCGCCCGACGGAGGCCGTCGCCGCTCCGTAACGTGAGCGCGGTGAGCGAGCCGACGGAGACCGGCACCTCCCCCTGGCCGGGACGCGCCCGCGTGGGCGGGCGGTGGGTCCTGCGGGTCCTGATCGCCCTCGCCGGGGCACTGATCGCGGTCCTGCTGTTCGGCCGGATCTCCGCGCCCATCGGCCCGTTCGACGCCACCCTGGCCTTCCTTCCGGACGACGGCGGCGCGACGGTCGCCGTCCCACCGCTGGGGTCCATCGGCGTCGAGGTCTACAACGGCCCGCTGCGCCTGGACGTCGCGCTGCAGCGGGTGGACCAGGAGCGCGCCCAGCAGCTGGCCAGCGATCCGGTCCGCCTGGCCGGCGTCGTCGACCAGGTGACCGCCGACCTGCAGTCGGCCGTCGTCCGGCTGGTCGCCACCACGGCCGGGCTGGCGATCGCCGGGGCGGCGCTGACCAGCCTCGTCATCACCCGCCGGCGCCGGGAACCCCTGATCGCCGCCGGGATCACCACGGTCCTGCTGCTGGGCACCGGCGGCGTCGGAGCCGCGACCTGGCGCCCCGAGGCGCTGTCCCAGCCCAGCTACAGCGGCCTCCTGATCAACGCGACCAGCCTCATCGGCAGCGCCGAGGACATCGTCGCCCGGTTCGACGCCTACCGGGCCTCGCTGGAGGACATCGTCGGCAACGTCGGCACGCTCTACTCCGCGCTCTCCACCCTGCCGGCGCCCGGGGACGACGGCGACACCGTCGTGCTCCTGCACGTCTCCGACCTGCACCTGAATCCGTCGGGCTTCGACCTGATGGCCCAGGTGGTCGACCAGTTCCAGGTCGACGGGGTGCTCGACACCGGCGACATCACCGACTGGGGCAGCGAGCCCGAGAACCGGCTGATCACCTCCGTCGGCGACCTCGGCGTCCCCTACGTCTTCATCCGCGGCAACCACGACTCGGCGACCACCGCCGCGCTCGTCGCCGCCCAGCCGAACGCCACCGTCCTGGACGGCTCGGCCGTCACCGTCGCCGGCATCGAGATCGCCGGCATCCCCGACCCGCGGTTCACCCCCGACAAGAGCACCGGGGACGACGAGGTGAGCGACGACGTGCTCACCGAGTCCGGGGACGAGCTGCTCGAGTTCGTCGAGGGCCTCCCGGAGCCACCGGCGATCACGATGGTCCACGACCCGAAGCAGGGCCGGCCGCTGGACGGCGACGTCCCGCTGATCCTCGCCGGGCACACGCACGAGCGGAGGGTGGCCGCCTTCGACGAAGGAACCCTGCTGATGGTCCAGGGCTCCACGGGCGGCGCGGGCCTGCGCGCGCTGGAGGGCGAGTACCCCGAGCCGCTGACCTGCACCGTGCTCTACCTCGACAGCGAGACGGGGAGCCTGCAGGCCTACGACGAGATCACCCTCGGTGGGCTCGGCGAGACCGAGGTGACGATCCAGCGCCGAACGGCGCCCCAGGAGGAGGACGTCGATCCGGACGGCTCGACCGGGCCCGCGTCCCCGACGGGCTGACCGCGCGCACCTACGCTCGGCGCATGGCCTCGACCTCGACGACCCGCCGGATCGCCGCTGCGCTGACCACCGGTGCCCTGCTGCTGCCGCTGTCCGCCTGCTCGTTCACCGCCAACGGGGTGAGCTGCTCGACCAGCTCCTGCACGGTCACGCTGACCGGGGCGGGGGCCGAGGCCGACATCCTGGGCACCACCCTGACGTTCGGCGGGGTGCAGGACGGCCGCGCGTCGCTGAGCGTCGGCGGCACCGAGGTCTCCTGCGGCGAGGGCGAGGCCGTCACCGCCGGCCCGCTCGAGGTGGAGTGCTCCGGCGTCACCGACGACTCGGTGGAGCTCACCGCGTCCGTCGGCTGACCCCGGGATCACCCCGCGTCGTGGGCGACCTCGACGACGACGCGGGCGGGGTCGGCCAGGGCGTAGACCCGGAACGGGTGCTCGGACGCCGCGCCCACGACGGCGACCGAGGTGCCCTCGTAGGTGGCGTCCCAGGCGACCTCGGTGACCGCCGTCGTCCCGGCGCCGGTCAGCGGTCCGCCCGCGTACTCCTCGACGCCGGTCTCGTACGGGTAGCCGACGCCGGTGAGGGTCACCTGGAGGACGGCGTCGCCGGCCACGTCGATCGGGTCGCCGCTGCCCTGCGACGAGGCGCCGTCCACGTACCGCACGTCCCAGCCGGGGGTGCCGCTCCCGCCCACCTCGAAGACCACGCGGTCGAAGCCGTCGTGGCCGCCGATCCGGATGTCGCTCACGGTCACGGCGGCACCCGCCGACGCCGCCTGGGTGTCGGCCTCGGTGTCGCCGGGGAACGGGTCGGCGGGGGACGGGACGGCGGCGTCCTGGTCCGTGGCGCCTGCGCCCACGGTCTCCGATGCGCCCTCCGGCACGGCCTCCTGGGTGGCGGCCGCGGAGGCCCCGGCCTCCGACGCCCCCTGCTTCTCCGCGCAGCCGGCGAGCAGGAGCGGACCGGCCAGGAGGACGGAGAGGACGGCGGCGGTGGTGCGGGGACGAGTGCTCACCGGCGGAGTCTGGCAGCCGAAGCCCCCCTCGCCCGGGTGCGCCACGGGGGCATGTATTCTTTCCTCGCCCCCGACAAACCACGAGCCCCCATCGTCTAGTGGTCCAGGACGCCGCCCTTTCAAGGCGGTAGCACGGGTTCGAACCCCGTTGGGGGTACGCAGCACCAGCAAGAACAGCAGTACAGCCAAGATCAGCAGTACAGCAAGGCCCTGTAGCGCAGTTGGTTAGCGCGCCGCCCTGTCACGGCGGAGGTCGCGGGTTCGAGTCCCGTCAGGGTCGCTCTCCGGTGGAGACACCGGGAGGGGCAGGTAGCTCAGTCGGTACGAGCGCTCGCCTGAAAAGCGAGAGGTCGGCGGTTCGACCCCGCCCCTGCCCACCAGCACGTCACGGCCCCGGTCCCCGTCATGGCCGAGAACTCACGTCATGCCCCGCCCACGACGGGGTCGTCCTGCCAGCTGCGGTCCGCCGCCACCTGCGCGTAGACGTCGGCGTGCACCTGCCGCACCGCGGCCCGCTGCTCCGCCCGCCAGTCCCGGTCCGCCGCCCGCGGCATGGGCCGGGTCAGGGCCGCCCCGACGGCGGCGGTGAGCGACACCGGGTCCAGACGTCCCTGCTCGTGCTTGCCGTAGGAGACGACGTCGGACCACTGGTCGGCGAACCACCCGCAACTGGGCGTCACGACGCGGGTGCCGACGTCGCGGCAGACCTCGAGATCGAGCGAGTGGCTGCCGCAGGGCTCGGGCAGCACGGCGACGTGCAGCTGCTGCAGCTGGGCCGCCCACTCCCCGGCCGGGTGCACCACCAGTTCGACCTCGTCCGCCGCGGTCAGCTTGCGCACGGCGCTGCCGATCCGGTGCTCGTCCGCGGCGTCGACCAGGACCCGCAGCCGCCCGCCACCGGACACCGCGCCGGACAGGGCCGCCCGCACGAGCGCGCCCGGATCGGGCACCGCCTCGGAGATCCGGCCGAGCCGCAGCCCCACGAGCCCCCGTTCGGCCCCCAGCTCGGGATCGGCCGAGGCGACCGCCGGGTGCGCCACGACGATCGCCGTCCGGCCGAACCGCTCGGCGATCTCGTCGGCCGCACCATGGGTGAGGGTGAGGACGACCTCGGCGGTCGCGAGGACGGCGGTGAGGTGCGCGTCCATCACGCCGTCGCCGGGACATCCCTGGTCCTGCGCCCGCAGGTTGTGCACCGTGACCACGAGGGAGATCCCGAGCCGCCGCACCGCCTCCGACCAGCACTCACCCGCCGCGGCGGCCACGTGCGCCGGACCGGTGTGCAGGTGCAGGACGTCGATGTCGTCGGCATGCGCCTCCAGGTAGGTGACGTCCAGCCACGGATCCAGCTCTCCCGACGGACCGACGCGCTCGACGCCGGGCGGGAGGACGGCCTCGACGTAGGGATCGGTGAACGGGATCGTCGCCACGCGGACGGGGCTGCCCCGGCGGGGTGGCCCCGGGGTTCCGGGACGGTCTGCAGGCATCACAGGGGTCGGTCGGCTCCTCGTGCGGTCGAGCACCGCCACAGCACTGCCAGGGGGTACGGAGTGCTGTTCGTCGGTCTCAGCGCCCGGTCACGATCGTCGTGCCGGTCCGGTCAGCCCTACCCAGGGCTCCGGAGGTCAACCCGCCGGCGACTCCATCGGGTGACTGTCAGCGGACTGTCAGCTCCGGTTGGCGTCGCCCGAGGGCCGCTCATCGTCTGCGCTTCAAGGTCCGCGCGGCCTGCGCCCGGGCGTACGCCGGTGCCCGGAACCGCGCCATCGGCCCGTCCGGCACCAGACCTGGCGGCGGATTCCGGACGGCGTCGAACCGGACGTCTGGATCGAGGTCGGCCACCGGCCGGGTCAGCAGCAGTCTCCCGAACGGCTGCCACGGGCCGGTCCCGCGGGCGGCCGCGAGGGTGAAGCGCACGCCGTCCCGCGCGACGTGGTCGGCGAGCTCGCGCGCGTCCGACGGCACGCCGTCGGCGTCGGGGAGCGCCGCCAGCCGGAGGGCTCCGGCGTCGGAGCGGTAGGCCATGATCGAGCTGTAGACCGCCGCGGTGTCGCGTCGCAGGACGGGCACCAGCCGGGTGAGCGGGCCGCGGCCGGTCGTGGAGAGCAGCAGGTCCACCGGCGGCGGCCCCGGCAGGCGGATCGCCAGACCGAGCAGGTCCGGAAGGGACGCGGGCAACCCCGCGCCGCGGGACAGCCGCACCACCACACGGTCGCTCGCACGGGCGTCCAACCACGGAACGCCCCACTCGACCGCACTCCCCCGGCGCTCCAGCACGGCGTCGACGACCGCACCGCGCGGATGCATCGGCTTGCCGCCGCGATGCCGGGCGATGGCGCCCAGCGGCAGGGCCACGGCCCGTCCGGCCGTCCGCGCCAGCGCCCCGACGAGCTGATCACCGGCCGACACCCTCGCCCTCTACCCACCGCGGCGGCCGTCCGACACCGACCCATCGGCGCTGGACCCGGGTGTCGGTTCCTGCCGGAGCAAGCTCCCCTGGCGCCGCGCCTGGCCGCGAAGTCTGCGCGAGTCGGCGTCATTCTTCGGCGAATTCTGCCCGGCCGGACGGCATGACACGGATCGTTCCGCCCCCTAGGTTCAGTACATGTTCTCCACGCTCCTGGTCATCGGCGGTGTCCTGGTCGGACTGTTCGTGCTCCTCGCCCTGATCGTGAGCCTGAGCGCGCGGCCGCAGACCGCCGCCCGCGCACCCGGACGCCCCGCGCACGCCCCCGCATGGGTGGCCGACGCCGGCCACGCCCACCCCGACGCGTGGTCAGCGCTGTCGACCGCCGGCACCAGCGACCTGCCCGCGGTCCGCTGAGCACCTGAGCCCCGGCGTCCCGGCGGCTGCGAGAACGCGCCGCCGGGACAGCCCGGTCGCCCTGCCCGCCGACTGCGCGCACGACGGGGTGTTCCGGAACGCGACCGTGCATCACCATGGCGATCGGCAGCGCAGCCATGGCGTCGGGCGAGGTGGTCCATGTCCGGTCGGGACCGACCCCGGTGGCACGCCGCACCGCTCCTGCTGCTCGTGGCCGTCCCCCTCGCCGGGGCGCTCGTCGCGGCCCTGCTGCTGCCCTGGCTGCTCGGGCCCGGCCTGATCGTCCGTTCCAACGGCGACCTGCTCGCCCCGCTGCCGCTCGAGCTCTCCGACAGCACCCCGCCGGGCAACACCGTCGTCCTGGCCGCCGACGGCTCGCTGATCACCCACTTCTACCGGCACAACCGGACGCCGGTGGGTCCCGACGGGATCGCCGAGGTGATGAAGCAGGCCATCGTCGACATCGAGGACTCGCGCTTCTACGAGCACCGCGGACTCGACGTGGAGGGCACCGCACGGGCGCTCACCCGGAACATGATGGCCGGCAGCGTCATGGAGGGCGGGTCGACCATCACCCAGCAGCTGGTCAAGCAGACCCTGCTGCAGACGGCCACCACGCCGCAGGAGCGGCTGGCCGCGACCGAGGAGAGCATCGGCCGCAAGCTGCGCGAGGCCCGCCTGGCCCTCGCCCTGGAGCAGCAGTACTCCAAGGCCGAGATCCTCACCCGCTACCTCAACATCGTGTACTTCGGCCGCGGGGCGTACGGCGTCCAGGCCGCAGCACTGCGGTACTTCGGCGTCAGCGCCATCGACCTCACGCTGCCCCAGGCGGCCATGCTGGCCGGGCTGGTGCAGACCCCCGCCAACGACGACCCGGTCGCCAATCCCGAAGGCGCGCGGCAGCGGCGCGACCAGGTGCTGCGGCGGATGCACGACCTCGGCCACGTCACCGATCAGCAGCTCGCCGAGGTGGTCGGCCAGCCGGTCCAGGTGAACCCCACCGAGCCGCCGCCCAACGGCTGCATCGATGCGCTGATCGGCCCGTTCTTCTGCGACTACCTGCAGCGGCACCTCACCGGCGCGCTGGGGATCAGCCAGGAGCGGCTGGAGACCGGCGGCCTGACGATCCGGACGACCCTCCGGCCGGACCTGCAGCGCTCCGGCGACGAGGCCGTCGTGGCGAGCCTCGCTCTCGAGGACCCACTCGCCGGCATGTTCTCCGCCGTGGAACCGGGCACCGGGAAGGTGCTGGCGCTCAGCGTCAACCGTCGCTTCGGTTATGACGCGAACGACCCCACCCAGGAGTCGGTCAACCTGAACCTGGTGGCCAGCCAGGGCGCCGGGTCCACGTACAAGGTCTTCGTCGCCGCCGCGGCGCTGGAGCGCGGCATCCCGCCCTGGCACACCATCACCACCGGCGACCCCTACGTCTCCCGGGTCTACAAGAACGGCCGCGACCCGTACACCGTGCGCAACGCCGGCCGCTACCCGCCGACGCTCACCATGACCGAGGCGCTGATCCGGTCGTCGAACACCTACTTCGTGGCCCTGGAAGATCAGTTGGGCAGCGTGGAGGGACCGGTACGGACGGCGCAGCGCATGGGCCTGTTCTCGCTGGACCCGGTCGCCGACCAGGTGGTGGCGGAGAACCGCGGGTCCTTCACGCTCGGCGCGGAGGCGACCAGTCCCCTGGCGCTCGCCACCGCCTACGCCACGCTCGCCGCGTCCGGCACGCACTGCGCTCCCGTGCCGGTGACCGAGATCCTCGACCGCTACGGGGCCCCGCTGGCCCGCGACGACGGGACGCCGGTGCCGACCGGTGCGGCCTGCACGCCCGAGGTGGTGCGGCCCGACGTCGCGACGGCGCTCAACCAGATCCTGGTCGGCGACACCGCGCTGCCCATCGGCACCGGCACCCGGGCCGCGATCCCGGGGCACGAGATCGCGGGCAAGACCGGCACCAGCCAGGAGCGCTACTCCGTCGCCTTCGTCGGCTACACGCCGCAGTACGCCGCGAGCGTCATGGTGCTCAACCCGAAGCGGAACGAGGACCTGGGCGGCTACGGCGGCCGGCTGGCCGCGCCCATCTGGCGGGCCGCGATGCTGCCGGTCCTCTCGGCGCAGCCGGCCGTGCCGTTCCCCCCGGCCGGCATGCCCTTGAACGACCCGGCACCCCCGCCACCCCGGCGGGTGCCGCCGCCGGACCGGCCTGATCCGCCCCGGACCCCCGAGCGTGCCTCCCCGCCGGTCGAGCAACCGGCTCCGGTCGAGCAGGCGGCACCGGACGAGCTGCCGGCCGAGTCGCCACCCGTGGACGAACCGGACGAATCGGACGTCCCCGCCGACGACTGACCGGGTCAGCCCGCCGTCATCAGCTCCGCGGCCCGTTCCCCGAGCATGACGGCGGTCGCCGCCGGCCCGCGCGAGGTGACCTGCGGCATCACCGAGGTGTCGACGACGCGCAGCCCGGCCACCCCACGGACCCGCAGGTGCTGGTCCACCACGGCGGCAGGGTCGTCCTCGCGGCCCATGCGGGCGGTGCCCGCGAGGTGCACGGCGGTGGTGAGGTGCTCCCGGACCCAGCTGTCGAGCGCCGCGTCCCGGTCCAGCACCGTGTCGGGCAGGCCGCTGCCGGCGGTGAGCAGTGGCGCCAGCGCCGGGCTGCGCAGGAGCGCCACGGCCAGGCGCACCCCCTCGCGCAGCCGCCGCCGGTCGGCCTCCTCGGTGAGGTACCGGTGCTCCAGGCGGGGCCGTCCGTCCGGGGCCAGGGACAGCCGCCCCCGGCTCTCCTCGCGCTGGAGGCCGACCCCGACCAGCAGCTCGTCCCCCTCCGCTCCCGCCGGCGCGCCGGTGATCCGGCTGAACGGCACCAACCAGGGCAGGATCTCGAGGTCCCCGGGCGCCGCCCCCGCCGAGGTCGCGTGCAGCACCCCGTGCAGAGGCCTCCGACCGGGGAGCGGCGGGAGCACCCGGGCGGGCCGGAACGGCACGTAGACCTGCGGGTGGTCGGTGGCGCCGGCGCCGACCCCCGGGACGTCGGCCACGACGGCCAGGCCGGCCGCACGCAGGTCGTCGGCCGGGCCGATGCCCGAGCGCAGCAGCAGGGTCGGCGAGCCGACGGCTCCGGCCGCTAACACCACCTCCCGGGCGCGGACGACGCCGCCGGCGGTCTCCACCCCCACGGCCCGGCCCCCCTCCACGAGCACCCGCCGAACGCGGGTCCACCCGCGCACGGTCAGCGCCGGCAGCGCCCGGCGCGGCGAGAGGTAGGCCATCGCGGCGTTGACCCGCACGCCTCCGGAGACGTTGGACGGGACCGGCCCGTAGCCCGGGGGCCCGTCGGCGTTCTTGTCCGGCTCGGCGGCGTGCCCCTGCTCCGCGGCCGCGGACGCGAAGGCGTCGGCCAGCAGGTGCCCCTCCCGCGGGCGCTGGACCGGGACGGGCCCGTCGGCGCCGTGGCCCCGGCGGTCGCCGAAATCCACGTCGGCCTCCAGCCGGCAGAACGCCGGGAGGACGGCGGCGTAGGACCACAGGTCGTTCCCGGCGGCCGCCCAGCCGTCGAAGTCGGTGCGGGTGCCGCGGATGAACGAGCCCGCGTTCAGGGCGCTGGACCCGCCGACGACCCGCCCGCGCGGAACGCCGACGACGCGGCCGGGCACCAGCTCCGCCGGCACGTCCCAGTTGGCCTCGTGACCGGGTACCGCCGCGCGCATCGTCGTGGCGTCCCGCAGCTCGGACGGGAAGTCCGCCGGCCGCTGGTGGTCGGCGCCGGCCTCGAGCAGCAGCACCCGGCGCCCGGCGTCGGCCAGCCGCGCGGCCAGCGCGCAGCCCGACGTCCCCGCCCCGACGACGACGACGTCCCACTCCTCAGCCATCGGCCACACCCGCCTCCCCGGGCAGACCCAGCACCCCGGGCAGGTCCAGCCGGCGCACCTTGCCCGTCGAGGTGCGCGGCAGCTCCGCGAGGGGGTGCAGCGCCTTGGGCCGCTTGGCCGCGGTCAGCCGTTCCCGGGCCCAGGCCGCCAGCCCCGTGGGGTCCGCGCTGCCGACGTAGGCCGCGACCACGCGCTGGCCCCAGTCGTCGTCCGGGACGCCGAACACCGCGCTCTCCACCACGCCGGGGTGCGCGTCCAGCACGGCCTCGACCTCGGCCGGGTAGACGTTGACGCCCCCGGAGATGACCAGGTCCTCGCGCCGCCCGTCGAGCCAGACGACGCCGTCGTCGTCCACCCGCCCCAGGTCCCCGACGGTGACCAGGTCACCGCGCCAGGCCGCCGCGGTCTTCTCCGGTGCCCGCCAGTACTCGAACCGGGCCCACGGCGGCACCGCGCACCACAGCTGACCGCGGTCGTCGGTCTCCAGCCGGCGTCCCGGGCGGGCCCGCCCCACGCTTCCCGGGAAGGCCAGCCAGTCCGCCGGGGAGCACACCGTGAACTGGGCCTCGGTGGAGCCGTAGAACTCCCAGACGCTGCCACCGGGGAGCGCGTCGAGGACGGCGTGCTTGAGCGGGGCCGGGCACGGGGCCCCCGCGTGCACCAGACGCCGGAAGGACGACCAGTCGACGTCGCCGCGCCCCAGCAGCCGCTGCAGGTGCGTGGGCACGCAGAACGTCGTCGTGGGCCGCAGCGTCGAGATCGCCGCCGCTGCCCGGTCGACGTCGAAGGGTCCCGGCAGGAGCACCTCACCGCCGGCCAGCAGGGTGTGGATCGCGAACCGCAGCGGCGCGCTGTGGTGCAGGGGCGAGAGCACGAGGTGCCGGTCCCCGGGCCCGAAGCCCCACAGGGAGATCTCCTCGGCGGCCAGCGCCCGGGCGTCGTCCTCGGCCAGCACCCCGGACCAGACGCCCTTGCGCCGGCCCGTCGTCCCGGACGTGTAGTGCATGGGACGGGCCAGCGGCACGTCGGCGAGGTCGGCCTCGTCCGTGCCGGTCAGGAGCCGGCCGGGCTCGCTGCCCACGTCGAGCGCCGGGGAGGCGTCCTCGGCCAGGGCGGCCCGCTCCGTCGCCGGCAGGCCGGGGTCGAGGACCACGGGCACGACCCCGGTGCGCAGCGCGCCGAGCACCACGGCCAGCAGGTCGGGAGAGGCGGCCGCGGACACCAGCAGCCGGTCACCTGCCCGCACGCCCGCGGCGGCGAGCGCGGCCGCGGCGTGCCGCTGCTGCCGCTCGCTGTCGGCGGCCCGGAGGACCGCGACCGCGCTCATGCCAGCCGGACCGCGTCGCCCGGCGCGGTCTCGATCCGCCCCTCCGCCGCCAGCTTGGCCAGGGTGGCCCGGGTCGACTGCGTCGCGGCCGGCCGCAGCTGCCGGGGGACCTCGGCGTAGACCACGGCGACGAGCTCCGGCACGCTGCGCGCACCCTCGGCGAGGGCCCGGAGCAGCTGGTCCTCGCGGAACGTGCGGTGGGCGAGGTAGTAGTCCAGGACCGCGCCCGGGTCCTCGGTGAGCTCCGGGCCGTGGCCGCAGTAGAGCGCGCTGGGACCGAGGTCGTGCACGCGGCGCAGCGACTCCAGGTACGCGACGACGTCGCCCTCCGGATAGGTGACCACGGAGGTCCCCCGGCCGAGCACGTGGTCACCGACGAGCACGGCACCGGACTCCAGGCGGAAGGCCAGGTGGTCCGCG
>CADCTN010000169.1 GCA_902805535.1 uncultured Blastococcus sp.
GCGTGGTGAGCCGGCTGCCCGGGATGGCTTCGTGCACGAAGCGGCCCACCACCTCAGGTGCGATGACGTCCTCGCTGCACTGCAGGACGAGGGTCGGAACGGCGACACCGGGCAGGTCGGCACGGTTGTCGGACAGGAACGTCACGCGGGCGAACTGGCGCGCGATGTCGGGGTCGGTGCGGCAGAAGCTGTTGGTGAGCTCGTCGGCCAGCTCGGGGTGGTCGGGATTGCCCATGATCACCGGCGCCATCTGCGCCGACCAGCCGAGGTGGTTGGCGTCCAGGGCGTCGAGCAGGTCGACGATGTCGGCGCGGCTGAAGCCCCCGACGTAGTCGCCGTCGTCGACGTAGCGCGGATTGGGTCCGACCATGACCAGCGCTCCGAACAGCTCCGGCGCCTGCTGCAGCGCCAGGACGCCGATCATGGCGCTCACCGAGTGCCCGATCAGGACCACGTCGGTCAGGCCGAGCTCCCGGCCCACCTCCACGATGTCGGCGGCGTAGCCGCGCAGGGAGGCGTACTTCTCCGTGTCGTAGGCGCTGAGGTCGGAGTCGCCCGAGCCGACGAGGTCGAGGAGGACGACGCGGTGGTCGACCTCGAAGTCGGGCACCACGAACCGCCACATCGTCTGGTCGCAGCCGAACCCGTGCACGAACAGGAGCGGCCGACCATCGGCCACTCCGCTGACCCGAACGCAGTTGCGCTCCATGACGCCCTTCACGGAACGACCCTAGGCGACGTCCGGTGGGTGCCGCGATGCGCGGCACCCACCGGTTCCGCTCGCGCGGCTACCCGGCGGGACGACGCGCCGGATCGGCCCACGGGGACACTCCCGCCGGCGCCGGAAAGCCCCTGTCGGACGGGCAACGGGGCCCCTACCCTGCCGGCAACGCCTGCGCAGGACCGCGAGGCGCCGGCACGACCGCCGAACGAGGTGTCCCATGACCGCAACCGCGGTCCGGCCGACCGGCCTGATCCCCACACCCCGCGCCGCCGCGGACGACACCGCGACACGCACCATCGCTCAGGACCCCGCCACCAGCGATCCCGGCGGCCGGGCCGTCGCCTACCAGCGGGTGCTGCACCAGCTGGTCCGCCGGGAGCTGCGGCTGCTCGCCGACCTCGCCGGCTGGGCGCCCGCCGACGAGGAGCTCCGGACCACCACCCTCACCCGGCACGCGGAGCTGATCGGCCGGGTGCTGCTGCACCACCACGCCGTCGAGCGCGAGGCCGTGTGGCCCGCCCTGCTGCGCGTGACCCCCGCCCCTGCCCGGACGGCGGTCGACGACTGGTCCGCCCGGTGCGCGCGGATCGACCACATGCTGCGCGACGTCGGCACCGCCGGCCGCCAGTGGCGGGTGGCCTGCGCGGAGCCGGCCAGGGCCGCCTTCGCGGCGGCCTGCCGTGCCCTGGCCGACGAGGTCGACGCCCAGACGGCCGAGGAGGAGCGCACGCTCCTCCCGCTGCTGGGCGCGCACCTGGCGGCGGAGGACTGGGTGGCCATCGCCGCCGGGTCCCGCTGCCGGCTGTCCGGTCCCGAGCAGCTGTTCGTGCTCGGCCTGGCACTGGAGGACTCCTGCGCCTCCGACCGGGCCCGGCTGATCGGCGGGCTCCCGTGGTCGGTCCGCGTGTCCTGGCGGCTGTACGGCCGGCGGTGCCACCGGGTGGCCGTCGTGCGCCTGCGCGGCGCCCCGCCCGCGGCCTGACCGCGGGCGCAGGACGGCGTCAGTACCGGGAGGTGCCGCACTCCCGGCAGCGCTTGCGGACCCTCGCCGTCTCGCCGTGGCAGTTGTCGCAGACCCACGTGGTCCGCTCCTTCGTGGTGGTGCCCATGGCTCTCCCCTTCCTCGGTGTCCCACGGACGACGGTAGGCAGCGACTGTGTCCGGAAGGTGACGTAGGGGTTGCACTTGCTTCCGGTCAGTCGATCGCCGCCATCGGCGGGCGGCGGAGTGCCCCTGACCCGGGTTGCACGTCGAGGTCCGGCACCTGATCGGAACCAGTGGTTCGTGCGCCGCTGATTTCCGGCGCGTCCGGCAGTCGGACAGGTGTGACGACGACCTTCGTGCTGGTGCCCGGCGCCGGCGGGGACACCCTGTTCTGGCACCGGCTCGTGTCCGAGCTGGCGGGCCGCGGGCACCGAGCGCTGCCGGTCGGGCTGCCGGTCCGCGACGACTCGGCCGGTCTGGACGCCTACGTGGACACCGTCGTCGCGGCCATCGGCGACCGCTCCCCCGTCGTCCTGGTCGCCCAGTCGATGGGCGGTCTCACCGCTCCGCTGGTCTGCGAGCGCGTACCGGTGGAGCTGCTGGTGCTGCTCAACGCGATGATCCCGCGCCCCGGGGAGAACGGCGGCGAGTGGTGGTCGGCCACCGGTCAGGCGGAGGCGTCCGCGGCCTACCGGCGGAGCATCGGCCTGCCCGCGGAGCTCGACGACCACGCCACGTACTTCCACGACGTGCCGGCCGACGTCGTCGCCGGCTACCTGGACCAGGAGTTCGCCCAGTCCGGCCGGCCGTTCGAGGACCCGTGGCCGCTGGACCGCTGGCCCGACGTCCCCACGCGGGTGGTGGCCGGCCGTCACGACCGCCTCTTCCCCCTGGAGTTCCAGCGGAGGATCGCCGCGGAGCGGCTGGGCCTGGCCGTCGACGAGGTGCCCGGTGGGCACTGCCTGGCGCTGAGCCACCCCGTCGAGCTCGCCGACCGGCTCGAGGCCTACCTCCGCTCGCCGTAGGCGACGCCGGCCGCGGCGGCCCAGCCGGGACCAGGCATGCTCGACCGCGGCCAGGACGACCACCGGGCCCGGCAGCGTGACAGCACGGCGCTCGCGAGACACAATGGGAAATTGCCGTCATTTGCGGCGAAGAAATGCTGTAGGACCATTCTGACGGGAAGAGAAAAGCTTGTCGACGGTTCGGCCCGAGGTCGCGCACGCGGCCGATCTGGCGGTGGAACAGCAGTACGTGGGCGGTCTGTACACGCGGCTCGACGGGCTGCGGGCCCGCACGGTGCGGCGGCTCGAGGAGCAGCTGGCGCTCGTCCCGCACAACCCGCAGGCCATCGGCGAGCGGGAGGCGCAGGTCGAGCTGCACACCCAGCGGATCGTCGCGCTCGACGCGGCCGAGAGCGGGCTGTGCTTCGGCCGCCTGGACCGCCACGACGCCGACGTCCCGCGCTACATCGGCCGCATCGGGCTGTCGGCCGAGGACGGCGCCGAGGAGCCGCTGCTCGTCGACTGGCGGGCACCCGCCGCGCAGCCGTTCTACACGGCCACCCCCCTGCACGACCTCGGCGTCCGGCGCCGCCGGCACATCCGGACCCGCGGTCGCACGGTGGAGTCCATCGCCGACGAGACCCTCGATCTCACCGCCCCCGACGTCGCCGAGCGGGCCGGCCCGGCCAGCGAGTCGGTACTGCTGGCCGCGCTGAACGCGACCCGCACCGGCCGCATGACCGACATCGTCCGCACCATCCAGGCCGAGCAGGACCGGATCATCCGCGCCGACTCCCGCGGGGTCGTCGTCGTGCAGGGCGGGCCGGGCACCGGCAAGACCGCCGTCGCGCTGCACCGCGCCGCCTTCCTGCTCTACACCCACCGCGAGCGGCTGGCCCGCAGCGGCCTGCTCGTCGTCGGACCGACCCCGACCTTCCTGCGCTACATCGCCGACGTCCTGCCCTCCCTCGGTGAGACCGGGGTGGTCCTCGCCGACCTGGGCGGCCTGCGGCCGGGGTTGCGCGCGCAGGCGCCCGAGCGGCCGGAGGTCGCCGAGGTCAAGGGCCGGCTGACCATGGCCGACGTCATCGCCGCCGCCGTCCGCGACCGGCAGGCCGTCCTCGACCGGCCGGTGGAGCTGGACATCGACGGCACGCTGCTGCGGTTCGCCAAGGGCGACGCCGCCCGCGTCCGCTCGCGCGCCAGGAGCGCCTCCCGGATGCACAACGAGGCCCGGCCGGCCGCCGCCCGCGCGGTCATCGACCTGGTGGCCCGCAAGTACGCCGACAAGCTCGGGGAGAACGTCCTCGGTGGGGCGAACCTGCTCGGCGAGGCCGACGTGGCCGCCCTGCGCCGGGAGGTCGCCGCCGAACCCGCCGTCCACCGCCTCATCGGCCGGCTGTGGCCCCGCTTGACCGCCGAGCACCTGGTCGCGGAGCTGCTCGCCTCCCCCGCGCGGCTGACCGCGGCCACGCCCGGCTGGAGCGACGCCGACCGGGCGCTGCTGCACCGGCCGGCCTCCTCGCCCTGGACGGCGGAGGACGTGCCGCTGCTCGAGGAGGCCGACGAGCTCCTCGGTGTCGACGACTCCGCCCAGCGGTCGGCGACCCGCCGCGAGGAGCAGGGCAGGCTCCGGCACGCGCAGGAGACCCTCGACCTGCTGCACGGGTCACGCTCCCAGGACAGCGAGACCGCGGACGAGTCGGAGGAGCTGTCGGCCGGCGACCTGCTCGACGCCCGCAGCCTGGCCGAGCGCCAGGCGGAGGTCGACACGCGGTCCACCGCCGAGCGCGCCGCCGCCGACCGCAGCTGGACCTACGGGCACGTGATCGTCGACGAGGCGCAGGAGCTGTCGGCGATGGCGTGGCGCCTCCTGCTCCGGCGGTGCCCCACGCGGTCGATGACCCTCGTCGGCGACGTCGCCCAGACCGGATCGGCCGCGGGCGCCTCGAGCTGGGCGGAGGTGCTCACCCCGCACCTGGGCTCGTCGTGGCGGCTGGAGGAGCTGACCGTCAACTACCGCACGCCGGCCGAGATCATGGCCGTCGCCGACGACGTCCTGGCCGCCGGCGGCTCCCGGGGGACGACGGCGCAGGCGGTGCGCTCCACCGGCATCCGGCCGTGGT
>CADCTN010000170.1 GCA_902805535.1 uncultured Blastococcus sp.
TCGTTCCGCTCCTCGGTCGCTGGCGCTCCCTGCGATCCTCGCTCGCCCGTCGTTCTCGCGTTGCTCATCGTCCGGGCGCCCCGGGCAGCAGGACCGCGTTGCCGTCCCGCTGCTCGATGAGGAACTGCCCGGCGCGACCGTCCGCGGCGGCGTCCTCGTAGGCGCGCCGGGCGTTCTTGTCCACGCGCACGGTCGAGGGCATCTCGACGTGCAGGTCCTTCGCGGTGCCGTCCTCGCGGGCCCGCTCCAGCTGACGCTCGCGCTTGGCCCCCAGGGGCTCGTGCTGGATCTTGTGGTGCAGCTTGAGGATCGCGTCCATGAGCATCTCCGGCCGCGGTGGGCAGCCGGGCAGGTACATGTCCACCGGGACGACGTGGTCGACGCCCTGGACGATCGCATAGTTGTTGAACATGCCGCCGGAGCTGGCACAGACGCCCATGGCCAGCACCCAGCGCGGCTCGGGCATCTGGTCGTAGATCTGGCGCAGGACCGGGGCCATCTTCTGGCTCACCCGTCCGGCCACGATCATCAGGTCGGCCTGCCGCGGCGAGGCGCGGAACACCTCCATGCCGAACCGGGCCAGGTCGTACCGGCCGGTCCCGGAGGCCATCATCTCGATGGCGCAGCAGGCCAGACCGAACGTCGCCGGCCACAGCGACGACTTGCGGGTCCAGTTGACCAGCTTCTCCACGCTGGTCAGCAGCACGCCGCTCGGCAGCTTCTCCTCGAGTCCCATGGTCAGCTCCCGTTCAGTCCCACTCGAGCCCACCGCGACGCCACACGTAGGCGTAGGCGATGAACACGGTGACGATGAAGACGACCATCTCGATCAGCCCGAAGAGGCCCAGCGCCTCGTTGTGCACGGCCCACGGGTAGAGGAAGACGATCTCGATGTCGAAGACGATGAACAGCATCGCCGTCAGGTAGTACTTGACCGGGAACCGACCGCCGGTGAGCGGCTGGTCCACCGGCTCGATGCCGCATTCGTAGGCGGCGAGCTTGGCCCGGTTGTAGCGGCGCGGTCCGACGTAGGGTGCCGCGGTGACGGAGAAGATCGCGAACCCCGCGGCGAGCGCGAAGAGCCCGACGATCGGGACGTAGTTCGACAGCATCAGCGGCATCCTACGGTGAGGACGATCACGTACCGGCCAGGGCCGGAACCCGTCGGGAGCGTGTCGATACGCATGTGAACGGACATGTCAGACCGCCGGCGCCAGGCGCGTGAGAAGGGCGATCGCCCGGTCGACGCGGTCGCCGTCCCGGCCGTCGCTGAGGTTGCCCATGAGACGCAGCGCGGCGTCGACGAGCGCGGGCCGCTTGAGCCCGTGCGCGGTGGCGAACCGGACCATCTCCGGTCGGCTGAGCAGCGCGAGGAAGCCCACGCCGAGGCGGTGGTGCCGGCCGTAGGCGGCGCGCAGCCGGTCGGGGTAGCGCCGCAGCACCGCCTCGCGCAGCGGACCCTCGGGGCGGCCGAGCGCGTCGGCGGCCGTCTCGGCGGCCATGCGGCCGGTCTCCATGGCGTAGCTGATCCCCTCGCCGTTGAACGGGTTGACCGTCCCGGCGGCGTCGCCGGTCAGCAGCAGGCCACGGGTGTACGCGGGCTGCCGGTGCAGCGCCATCGGCAGCCCGGCGCCGCGCAGCGGGGTGACCGCGTGCTCCTCGCCGAGCTGGTCCTCCGGCGGGAAGGTGTCCAGCCACCGGCGCAGGACCTCGCGGTGGTCGCCGCCGTCGGAGCGGCGGGTGTCGAGGAGGCCGAAGCCGACGTTGGCCGTGCCGTCGCCCATCCCGAAGATCCAGCCGTACCCGGGCATGGCCGCCGCGGTCGGGCCCTCGGGCGCGAGGTCGAAGGAGATGTCGAGGTAGCCGTCGGAGCTGCGGGGGCTGCGGACGTAGCGGCGCACGGCGACCCCGAGCGGCCGGTCCTCGCGACGCACCAGACCCAGCGACTTGGCCAGCCGCCCCGACACCCCCTCGGCGGAGACGACCAGCTGCGCCCGCACCGTCCCCGGCTGCCGGTCCGGCCCGGTGGTGCAGCGGACGCCTGCCACCCGGCCGGCCTCGTCCAGGAGCGGGTCGGTGACGGTGACCTCGGTGTGCAGGCGCGCGCCGGCCTCCTGCGCGTGCGCGGCGAGGCGGGCGTCGAGCTCGCTGCGGCGGCAGATCAGGCTGTGGTGCGGCCAGGAGTCCAGCCGCGGCCAGTCGACCTCGACGACCTGGCCGCCGCCGGCCACGCGCAGCCCCTTGTGCCGCACCCAGCCGGAGGTGTCCACGCCCATGTCGTCGAGCGCCTTCACCCCGCGCGGGGTGAGGCCGTCGCCGCACACCTTCTCCCGGGGGAACGCCGTCTTCTCCAGGACGACGACGTCGAGCCCGGCCTGCGCGAGCCACCACGCCGCGCTGGACCCGGCGGGCCCGGCACCGACGACGACCACGTCGGCGCGCGCGTCGGCGGCGAGCGCTGCTGCGGTGGTCGTGCCGGGCACGCGACGCCTCCTCGGTGGAGCTCGTTCAGTGGCCGGAGCTTGTGAATTGATTCACAAGCTCCGTGGTTCCGAGTCTAGGCCCGGTTGTGAAGTTCCTGACAGCACCCCCTGCCGGGAGCTCGGTCACGCCCGGCGGCCGGCCGCCTCCAGCGCCGTCCGGACGTCGTCGTCGGAGGTCTGCGTGAAGTCGTCGTAGGCCTGCCCGACCGCCCGGAAGTCCGTCGGGATGGACAGGCAGACGATCCGGTCGACGAGGAGGCCGATCGTCGCGCAGGCCCGCGGTGAGCCGACCGGTACGGCGACCGTCACGCTCGCCGGGTGGCCGCACCGGACGGCCACGACCGCCACGTGCATCGTGGCGCCGGTCGCGAGCCCGTCGTCGACGAGGACGACGTCCCGCCCCTCCAGGGCGGCCGCCGGACGGTCCCCCCGGTAGGCGGCCTCTCGCCGGCGCAGCTCGCCGATCTCCCGCTGCCGCACCTCCTCGAGCACCGGCACGTCGATCGCGGCGGCGGTGAGGACGGAGTCCACCCGCACCGTCCGGACCGCGTTCCCGACGGCGGCGATGGCCCCCATGGCCAGCTCCGGCCGGCCGGGGAGCCCGAGCTTGCGGACGACGAGCACGTCGAGCGGCGCCGCCAGGACCGTCGCCACCTCCGCGGCGACGACCACGCCCCCGCGGGGCAGCCCGAGCACGATGGGATCGCCGGGGGTGTCGCCGGCCAGGCGCTTCCCGAGGGCTCGCCCGGCGGCCCGGCGGTCGGCGAAACGGCGGTCCGCGGAACGGGAGGAGCCCACCGGAGGGACCGAGGCGGCTAGAGCGGTTCCGGCATGGGTACCGGGGGCGGCGCTGTCGGGTCCGCGGGGTTCGGCGTCGGGTACGGCGCGGGCACGGGCGGCGGGATCGGGTCCGTCGGCGACGGGACGGGACCCGGCGGCTGGGGCGCCGGCGGCGGGGTCGTCATGCATCGACGCTACGGCCGGGTTCGGTGGATCGGAAGACCGGACGGCCTCAGACGACCGGACCGCCCCCGAAGCCGATCTCGTTGCCGTCGGGGTCGCGGTAGGTCACCTTGCGGACGCCGGGACGGACCACGATGGACAGGCACCGGTCTCCTTCGACCTCCCGCCGCGCCTCGGCCTCGTTCGGCATGCTCGCGAAGAGATCGACGGTCGCGGCCGGACGCTGACAAGGCAGCAGCCGGCAGGACAGCCGCCGCGTTCCGCGCCGCCGGACGCCGCAGCGTCAGAAAGACGCCGGCTCCTCCGTCGGTGGGGGTGGCGCCGGCAGCGCCCGTCGATCGACGCGGTCGCGCAGCCCCGGTGGCCGGGTGGTGCGGGTGATCCCCGACGGTGCGGTCACCCGCAGGACGCCGTGGTCGGTGAGGACGAACCGCCAGCCCGGCGCATGGGTCTTCAGCCGGTGATGGTGGCGGCACAGGCAGCAGAGGTTCGGGCAGTCGGTCGCCCCACCGCGGGCGTAGGCGTCGACGTGGTCCAGATCGACCCGCGCGACCGGCTGCCCGCAGTTGGGCATGCGGCAGGTGCGGTCGCGGGTCTTGACGAACCGCTTCTGGGCCGGCGTCGGTGTGTAGCGGTCGACCGCGGGCGGCGCGGTGAGCACCGGGCAGCCGCACTCGATCTCCCGGTGCTCGGGGCAGCCGCGGCCGGCAATGCGCTCCAGCTCCGGCCGGCCGGCCGTGGCCAGCAGGGCGCCGTCGGCGTCGGTGACCGCGATCTGCAGCGACCCCCCGGTGGGCGCCTGCAGCCCGCCCGGGCACACCGCGTCCAGCTCGGCCAGCAGCTCCCGCACGTGTGCGGAGGTGACCGGTTGCCCGTTCACCTCCGCCGGCGCCCCGCCACCGGAGGAGAGGCTGTCGATCGCCGCGAACACCGTCAGATGCGCCGTCACCGGCGGGCGACTGGTGTCCCACGGCCGCAGGATCAGATCGGCGTGCACCAGCGACCGCAGCTGCCCGATCGACCGCTCGTCACCGTCCTTCTTCCGCATCCACGCCAGCTGGTCGATCGTCGACCAGCACGCCGCGGCGACCGGAGCCGGCATCTCCGAGAGGAGCTCGCTCATTCCCGGCTGCGGGGCGGGACGCAGCCGCACGTCGGCGGCCCGCTCCGCCGCCTCCCGGCACTGCTCGGCGAACTCGGCGTCCACCGCCAGCACCGCCTGCCGCAACCGTGCTCTCAGCGTGCCGAGCGAGAGTCCGGCCGCGCTGGGGAGCACGTCCGCCGCGACAGGGGCGGCGACCTCCTCGCGGACCGGCCCGAGGACATCGACGAACACCCGCGCCCGCGGGACGTCGAGCCGGCCGTCCGCCAGCGCGGCGCGCACCACCGGCAGCCGGTCCACCAGCACGTAGGACCCGGCGGCCAGCTGCGCGGCCGCCCGCACCGAGCAGTTCAGGACCATCGCCAGCTCGTCGACGAAGTACTCGCTCGTTCCCGGGACCGGACTCAGCGCATCCGCGCCACGGCCGGGTCCGCCGTCCACGGCGTCCGGCCGGTCGGCGGCCAGTGACCTCACCAGCTCCGCCTCGTAGGCGGCGTCCATCGCCTTCCGGGCCTGCAACCGCCGCAACTCCGTCGCCTTGTCCGCGGCCGACAGCAGCTCCACGGGCAGTCGTGGCACCGCGGGCGACTGCCCCAGCAGCCACCCGACGAGCGCACCCTCCACCGGGGTGCAGCGGCGCTCGACGGTGGTCACGGATCGAACGTACGTACGGGGTCTGACAGTTTCCGGCGGTGCCGATGCGGCAGGGTGCTCAGGCCTTCCGTGCCCGGTGCAGGGCGACGATGCCGCCGGTGAGGTTCTGCCAGGCGACCTCGCCCCAGCCGGCCTGCTGCACCCGGGCCGCCAGGGCGGGCTGGTCGGGCCACGCCCGGATCGACTCGGCGAGGTAGACGTAGGCGTCGGGGTTGCTGCTGACCGCGCGGGCGATCCGCGGCAGCGCCTTCATCAGGTACTCGGTGTAGAGGGTGCGGAACGGCGTCCAGGTGGGCGAGGAGAACTCGCAGATCACCAGGGTGCCGCCGGGCCGGGTCACGCGGCGGAACTCGCGCAGGGCCGCGTCGGGGTCGGCGACGTTGCGCAGGCCGAAGGAGATGACCACGCCGTCGACGCTCTCGTCGGCCAGCGGCAGTGCCATGGCGTCCCCGGCGATCTTGGGCACCGTCCGCGAGGCCCCGGCACCGAGCATCCCCTGCGAGAAGTCGCAGGCGATGGCGGTGACCCCGCCGGCGGCCAGCTCGACCGTGGAGACCGCCGTCCCGGCCGCGACGTCGAGCACGGTCTGCCCGGGGCGCGCGCCCAGCGCCTCCCGTGTCGCCCGCCGCCAGGAGGCGTCCAGACCCGCCGAGAGGACGGTGTTGGTGAGGTCGTAGCGCTTCGCGACGCCGTCGAACATGGCCGCGACGTCGGCGGGACGCTTGTCCAGGCCGGCCCTCGATCCGGCGGTGTGTGCCCTGTCTCGCCGGTCTCCCACGGCACCGACGCTACCGGGCCTCCTACTCTGGAGCCGTGACTGCGGCCGCGCTGACCTCCCCGGCAGCCGCCGCGCGCACCGTGACCACCGTCGTCACCGAGGGCGCCGGCGGGCTGCTGGACCGTCTGCCGGCCGAGGGCGCGCTGTCCTGGGTCCGCCGCGGCGAGGGCCTGGTCGGCTGGGGCGAGGCGGCGCGGCTCGAGGTCTCCGGCCCCCGCGCGCTCGAGGAGGCCGCCGCCTGGTGGGCGGAGTGGACGGACGGGGCCGACACCGACGACGAGCTCGGGATCGCCGGTTCCGGCCCGGTCCTCTTCGCCAGCATCGCGTTCGACCCCGCCGCCGGCACGTCGGTCTTCGTCGTCCCGCAGGTGGTCCTGGGCCGGCGCGACGGAATCGCGTGGCTGACGACGGTCGACGACGTCGATCCCCGCGACGTCCTCCTCCCCGCCCGGCACGACGACGGCCCGGCGCCGCGCCTGCGCTACGCCGACGGCGCCCTCGACCCCGCCACCTGGTGCGCGGCCGTGGCGACGGCGGTGCAGCGGATCCAGGCCGGGGAGCTGCAGAAGGTGGTGCTGGCCAGGGACCTGCTGGTCTCCGCCGACGTGCCGCTGGACCCGCGCCGGCTGCTGCGCCGGCTCGCCGAACGCTTCCCCGACTGCTGGACCTTCGCCGTCGACGGCCTGCTCGGCGCCACCCCGGAGCTCCTGCTCCGCCGCAGCGGGCGGCAGCTGAGTGCCCGCGTGCTGGCCGGTACCGCACCGCGGGGGGCGGGTGCCGACGACGAGCGGCTCGCCGCCGCGCTGATCGGCTCGGCCAAGGATCGCGCCGAGCATGCGCTGGCCGTCGACTCGCTGGTCCAGGCGCTGGAGCCGTTCTGCTCGACGCTCGACGCCCCCGCGGAGCCCGAGCTGCTCACGCTCGCCAACGTCCGGCACCTGGCCAGCGACGTCACCGGCACCCAGCGCCGCACCGGTGCGCGCGGCCGGGCCGGCCTGCTCGAGCTCGTCGGCGCGGTGCACCCCACCGCCGCCGTGTGCGGCACCCCTACCCCGGACGCCGCCGCCGTCATCACCGAGCTCGAGGGCATGGACCGCGGCCGGTACGCCGGTCCGGTGGGGTGGCTCGACGCCCGCGGCGACGGCGAGTTCGGCGTGGCCCTCCGCTGCGCGGAGCTCGTCGGCGACGACAGCGCCCGGCTCTTCGCCGGCTGCGGCATCGTCGCCGGCTCCGACCCGTCCGCCGAGCTCGCCGAGACCCAGTCGAAGTTCGCCGCCTTCCAGGCCGCGCTCGAGGGTTAGGTCAGGGCCGCTGCCGCGGCCGCTCGCAGCTCCGTCGCCAGCACGGCCTCGGCGCGCTGGTCGGTGCGGACGACGACGACGCGCGGACCGCCGAGCGCCAGCGCCGCGGAGAGGTCCTCGGCCGAATCCAGGCGGGTCGCGGCCCAGCCGAGCGCCTCGGCGACGGCGACGAGATCGCGGCCGTGCGGCGTTCCGAAGACGCGGCGGTAGTCGCGCGCGTGCCGGTCCGCCCCGGGCTCCAGCTGGGCGAAGATCCCGCCGCCGTCGTTGTCCGGGACGACGACCGTGAGGTCCGGCGCCGGCTCCCCGTCGCCCACCAGGAGCCCGGTGAGGTCGTGCAGGAACGTCAGGTCGCCCATCAGCGCGAACGCCCGCCCGCCGTGCACCGCGGCCGCGCCGATCGCCGTCGAGATCGTCCCGTCGATCCCGGCCACGCCCCGGTTGGCGAGGACCGTGAGGTCGGCCCGCGGCACCGCCAGCCGGTCGACGTCGCGCACGGGCGTGGACGAGCCCAGCACCAGCAGCGCCCCGGACGGCAGCGCGGCGACGACGTCCCGTGCCAGCCGGGCGGCGGTGAGCCCTGAAGGCCCGTCGAGGGCGGCGTCGACCGCGGCGCCGACCCGGGCGGCCGAGTTCCGCCAGGCCACGGCCCACGCGGTCTCGGCCGGGACCTCTCCCGGCAGCCGGCCGGGGGCCGACGGCGGACCGCCGACGAGCGACGTCGAACGCGCCGCATCGGCCCAGCGCGCAGTGGCGGAGACCGTCTCCACCCGCACCTCGGGATCGGCCAGGAGGGCGGAGACGGGGCGGGACAGGGTCGGCCGGCCGACGACGAGCACGCGTTCGGGGCGGTGGCCACCCAGCCAGGCCGGGACACCCAGGAGCAGGGCACCACCACGGACGGAGGCCGACCACGCGCCACTGGACGGCTCCGCGACCACCGCCCAGCCCCGGTCGGCGGCGAGGTCGGCGACGAGCGCACCGAGCCGCCCCGGCCCGTCACCCACGACGACCAGGGTCCGTGCCGGTCCGCGGTCGAGCGGCTGGACCAGGCTCGGCTGCCCGCCGTCGGTCCACGGTGCGCCGCCGGGACGGCCGACCCACGGGCCCGCCGGCTCTGCTGCCTCGTCGTCGGGCAGCAGCGGCTCGCGGAACGCCAGGTTCAGGTGCACCGGCCCGGGATCGCCCGACAGCGCTCCCCGTGCGGTCAGCAGCGCCTTGGCCACCAGCGACCGCCAGTACCTGTTCTGCGCCGCCTCCCGCCCCTCCTCGGGCACGCCGACGTCGGCCGCCCAGCGCACCGCACCGCCGTAGAGCCCGGCCTGCTCGATGGTCTGGTTGGCGCCGGTCGCACGCAGCTCCGGCGGCCGATCGGCGGTGAGGGCCAGCACCGGCACGCCGCTCGCGTCGGCCTCCAGCACGGCCGCGTGCAGGTGCGCCGCCGCCGTTCCCGACGTGGTGAGCACCGGCACCGGCCGGCCCGAGGCCTTGGCCAGGCCCAGCGCCAGGAAGGCCGCCGTCCGCTCGTCGATGCGCACGTGCAGCCGCAGCCGCCCGTCCCGCTCGGCGGCGGCCAGGGCGAGCGCCACGGGTGCCGAGCGCGAGCCGGGTGCCAGGACGGCGTCGGTCACGCCGCCGCGGACGAGCTCGTCGACCAGCACCCGCGCGAAGGCGGTGGCGGGGTTCACGCGCGCACCGCGTCGAGGCGGGTCCGCCAGCGGGCGACGGTGGCGTCGTCCGCGGCGACCGCGTCCAGCCGGTCCGGCTCCGGCCGCAGCACCGGCAGGGATCCGTCGACCGGCAGCAGCGGGGAGGAGGTCACGTCGTCGGTGAAGAGGGCGACGGTGGCCAGCCCGCAGGCGAACGGCAGCTCCGGCAGCGCGGCGGCCAGCGCGACGCCGGCGGCGATGCCCACCGACGACTCCAGCGCCGAGGACACCACGCACGGCAGGCCGTGCGCCTCGGCGACCCGCAGGGCGGCCCGCACCCCACCCAGGGGCTGCACCTTGAGGACGACGACGTCGCAGGCCTCGCGCAGGTCCACCCGCAGCGGGTCGGCCGCGCGCCGGACCACCTCGTCCGCGGCGATCCGGACGTCGATCCGCCGGCGCAGCGCCACCAACTGCTCGAGGGTCGCGCAGGGCTGCTCCACGTACTCCAGGCCGACCCGGTCCAGCTCACCGATCCGTGCGACCGCGGTGTCGACGTCCCAGGCGGCGTTCGCGTCGACCCGGATCGCGCCGGCGGGACCCAGCGCGTCGCGCACGGCCTCGACCCGCGCGAGGTCGTCGGCGGGGGTCTGGCCGGGCTCGGCGACCTTCACCTTCGCCGTGCGGCAGCCGGAGGCACTGACGATCGCGTGCGCCCGCTCCGCGTCGACCGCGGGGACGGTCACGTTGACCGGCACCGACGATCGCACCGGGGCCGGCCACCCCTCGGTCGCCGCCTCGACAGCAGCGGCCCACCAGCGGCGGCTCTCGGCGACGTCGTAGTCCCAGAACGGCGAGAACTCGCCCCAGCCGGCCGGGCCCTGCACGAGCACGCCGTCGCGGACGTCGATCCCGCGGAACCGGGTGCGCAGCGGCACCTGGTAGACGGCGGTGATCACCGCACCAGGCTAGTCGGGCAGGGCCGTAGGCTTGCCGGTCGTGGGTGGCGGGCGGGCAGGCGGCGTGGCCAGACACCTCACGCCCGTGGCCGCAGCCCACCTCACCACCGACCACGTGCGGGCCGCCCTGGACGGCGTCACCCCGCTCGCCGTGCTCCCCGACGGCCCCCCGGCGGTCGTGGCCGCCGCCCGGGCGGCCCTGCGGCCGGAGGAGCCCCTGGAGCCTGGCGCTGACCTGGTGGTCCTCACCTCCGTGTCGACCGGCAGCGGCCGCGCGGTGCTCCTGCCGGCGGCGGCGCTGCTGGCGTCGGCCGCCGCCACCGCCGCGCGGCTGGGCGGGCCGGGCGCCTGGCTGCTGGCCCTGCCGGTCTCGGCCGTCGCCGGCCTGCAGGTGCTCTGCCGCAGCGTCCTGGCCGGCACCCGGCCGGAGACGCTCGGAAAGGGCGAGCCGCTGTCCACCGCGGTCGCCCGCATGCCCGCCGGGCGCCGCTACACCTCGCTCGTGCCCACACAGCTGCGCCGCCACCTCGACGCGGAACCGGACGCGCTCCGGGCGTTCGACGCCGTCCTGGTCGGCGGGGCGGCCACCGATCCGGCGCTGCTCGCCCGCGCCCGGGAGCTCGGCGTCGCCGTCGTCACCACCTACGGCATGACCGAGACCGCGGGCGGCTGCGTCTACGACGGACAGCCCCTGGACGGCGTCCGGGTGCGGGTGCGCGACGACGGCATCGAGCTCGGCGGTCCGACGCTGGCCCTGGGCTACCGGCTGGACCCGGCCGGCACGGCGGCCTCGTTCGCCGACGGCTGGTTCCGGACCCGGGACGCCGGGACGCTGGACGACGCGGGCCGGCTGGTCGTGACCGGACGGCTGGACGAGGTCGTGATCAGCGGCGGCGTCAACGTCTCCCCCTCCGCGGTGGAATCGGTGCTCCGCGAGCACCCCGACGTCGCCGACGCGGTGGTGTTCGGGCGACCCGACCCGACGTGGGGGCAGCGGGTGGTCGCCGCCGTCGTCCCCGCCGCCGGCGCGCGCCCGGGCCTGGACACCCTGCGCGGGTGGGTGGCCGACCGGCTCGGCCCCGCCGCCGCCCCGCGGCAGCTGCACCTCCTGGAGGCGCTGCCGCTCCTGCACACCGGCAAGCCGAACCGCCGCGCGGTCGCGGCGCTCTCCCCGGAGGTCTGATGGCCACCCCCGCCCAGTGGATCGCCGGCGCCCGGCCCCGCACCCTCCCCGCCGCGCTGGCCCCGGTGCTCGTCGGCTCGGGGGCGGCCGCGGCGCTGGACGGGTTCGACCTGCCGGCCGCGCTGCTGGCCCTGGTCGTCGCCCTCGCGCTGCAGGTGGCCGTGAACTACGCCAACGACTACTCCGACGGCAGGCGCGGCACCGACGCCGACCGGGTGGGCCCCATGCGCCTGGTGGGGTCCGGCGCGGCGACGCCCCGCCAGGTCCTGGCCGCGGCGCTCGTGGCCTTCGCGGTCGCGGGCGTGGCGGGCCTCGGCCTGGCCGCCCTGTCGAGCTGGTGGCTCGTGGCCGTGGGCGCGGTGTGCATCCTGGCCGCCTGGACCTACACCGGCGGGCCGATCCCCTACGGCTACCGGGCGCTGGGCGAGGTCTTCGTCTTCGTGTTCTTCGGCCTGGTCGCCGTCGTCGGCACCACGTACGTGCAGACGCGCACGCTGCCGGGGCTGGCCTGGGCCGTCGCCGTCCCCATCGGGCTGCTGATCGTGGCGATCCTGGTGGTCAACAACCTGCGCGACATCGACGGCGACGCGCTCGTCGGCAAGCGCACCCTCGCGGTGCTGCTGGGCGAGCGGGGCACGCGGTGGGCGTTCGCCGGGCTGTTCGGAGTCGCGCTGCTGGTCGTGGTGGCCGTGGGCGTCGTCCGCCCCTGGGTGCTGATCACCCTGCTCGCGGTGCCGCTGGCCGTGCCGCCGCTGCGCACGGTCCTCGGCGGCGGCCGCGGTCCGGCGCTGATCGCGGCGCTGGGCGGCACGGGCCGGGTCACGCTGGTGACCGGGGTGCTGCTGGCCGGAGGGCTCGCGCTCAGCGGCTGAGGGTCAGGCGGACGGCTGGTCGCCGCTGAGCCGCGCGCGGAGCTGCTCCTTCTCGGCGCGACGCGCCAGGCTGCGGGCGACGAGCGCCTCGCTCAGCCGCTCGCGGGAGGGTCGCAGCGCCAGGTAGGCGATCGGCATCGACAGCAGCAGCCCGAACAGGGCTCCGGAGAAGAAGTCCAGGCCGGCCATCCAGAGCACCAGCGTCACCAGGGCGAAGATGCCCAGCCGGCCGATGGTGTGCAGGACGAGCCAGGGCAGCACCTTGGGCGGCGTCGCCGGGCCGCCGGACGGGTCGGCCGGGGTCACCGGGGTCTCGTGCTCAGCCATGCCGGCCCTCCCACTTCGTAGACAACACGACCGTCGTGCGGGTGCGTGCCACGCCCCTGATCCGGTTCAACGCGTTGACCGTGCTCTCGAGTGCCGGGATGTCGGCCACACGCACCTTGAGCACGTAGCCCTCGCTGCCGGCCACCCGCCAGCAGTCCTCGATCCCCGACACCTCGCGCATCGCGGCCTCGAGACCGGTGTCGTCGACCGAGTCGCTCTCGATCACCCCGACCAGGGCCGTCACGTCCAGGCCCACCGACGAGGGCTCGATGACCGCGCGGTAGCCGGTGATGACACCCGCCGCCTCCAGCTTGCCGACGCGCTCGTGCACCGCCGGCGAGGAGAGGCCCACCTGGCGGGCCAGCTCGGCGTAGCTGGCCCGGCCGTTGGCCCGCAGCAGCTCGATCAGGTGCTGGTCGACGGCGTCGATGGCCTTGTCTCCGTCCTCGTGGCGACCGGTTCCCCGGGCCGCCCGCATCTCTCGGTCGGCACCGAGTATCGCCGCGGTCGTACGCTGGGGCGGGACGAGGGGGTGTGACCATGATCTTCCTGGTGGTACTGGTGGTGGCGATCGTGGTGATCGCGCTGGTCATGCGGGCTGCAGCCAGTCCGGGCGGGCCCGGTGGAGGGCTGCGTGGTCCCCGGCCGCCCCGTCGTCCCCGGCCGCAGCGGCCCACCCGTCCGCTGGCGCCCGACGACGACCCGGAGTTCCTCCGCGAGCTCGAGCGGCGCGCCCGCCGGGACGACGGCTCCCCCGCGTAGCGAGGACAGCCCGGAGGACGCCTGGCGCTCGGCTCCGTCCGGAGGCTCGCCACGAGCCTGCGAGTGGTGAGGAGGACGGGGTCCTTCTTCAGGCGGCCGGGCTCGCCCCGAACAGCCGCCGCCAGCCCCGCCGGGACGTGAGCGGGGCCGTCCGGACGACGGGCGCGAGTGCCTGATCGCCCACGCCGTGCTGCGCGTCCACGACGGGTATCGCGACCGTGTCGTCGGGCCAGCCGACGGCTCCCTCGCTCTCGCGTTCCGGCTCGGGCCAGCCCGTGCTGCTCCCGGAGTGCTCGCCGTGCGCTCCGGCGGGAGCACCGGCCCGCCGGGAGAGCGCCGCAGCGACCAGCGGGTGGACCGTCGAGTCGTCCGCCGCCGTGTGCTTACCCACGGTGACCTCCTGGGGACCTCGCTCCGGGCGCCATCCCTGCATGGAAGCACGACGGGCCGATGTCCGTCACCGACACGCCGCGCCCCGCCGGAGCGCGGCTCACTCTGCGTGAGCGCCTGGGGCGCGTGGGACCGGAGTTACTTCCCGCCGTAGCTGTGCAGGCCGCTGGACACCAGGTTGACGAAGGTCAGGTTGAAGATCATCACGACCAGGCCCACGACGTTGACCCACGCCGCGGGGCGCCCGCGCCAGCCGGCCGTCGTCCGGGCGTGCAGGTAGCCGGCGTAGACGACCCAGGCGATGAACGACCAGGTCTCCTTGGGGTCCCAGCCCCAGAACCGGCCCCAGGCGCTCTCCGCCCAGATGGCCCCGGCGATGACCGCGAAGGTCCAGATCGGGAAGCCGAAGACGGCGGTGCGGTGCGCCAGCCGGTCCAGCACGGACGACTCCGGCAACCGCGAGACGAAGCCGGTGCCCCGCTCCTCGACCGACTTCGCCTCGTCCTTGCTGCGCACCAGGTACAGGACGCTGACGATGCCGCTGACCAGGAAGATGCCGAAGCCCAGGATGGCGGCGGTGACGTGGATGCCCAGCCACGCCGACCGCAGGGCGGCGACCAGCGGTGCGCCCTCGACGTAGAGGAACAGCCCGATGCCGACCATCCCCAGGACCACGGGGGCGAGCACGAAGACGCCGATGTGCCGCAGGGCCGGCGAGCGCAGGGCGAGCACGACGTAGGCGACGACCGAGACGAGCACGACCGCGGTCGCGAACTCGTACATGTTGCCCCAGGGCAGCCGGTCCAGGGCCAGCGCGCGGCAGACCAGGACGCCGGCGTGCGCCAGGGCGG
>CADCTN010000171.1 GCA_902805535.1 uncultured Blastococcus sp.
TGACGAACCGGGCGCCCGGCGCGTGCTCCTTGACAGCCGCGATCAGGTTGCGGGTGCCGTCGCGGTTGGCACGCCAGATGGCGTCCTCGTCCTGGGTGCGGAACACCGCCGCCAGGTGGACCACCACGTCGACGCCGTCCACCGCCGCCCGCAGCGTGTCCGGGTCGGCCAGGTCCCCGCGAACGCCGGTGGCCCCCGGCGGCAGCGCGGCGTCGCCGCGGACGAGCGCGCGGCACTCGAAGCCGTCTTCCACCAGGCGCGGCAGCAGCCGCGAGCCCACGAGACCGGTGGCACCGGTGAGCAACACAGTAGTCATGATCGTCCCCTTGAGTGATCGTCAGTAATACTGACGATCAGGCTAGCGGTAGACTCTCCATGTGGCAATCGAGCGGATCGGGCCGCGGCTGAGCGCCCGGCTGACCTACCTGCTCAAGCGCGTCCTCGTCGATCTCGAGGACCTGCACGCCGAGCACCTGGCACCGGTCGGGGTCAGCGGACGGGAGCTGGGCGTCCTGCTCCTGCTGGACGGCCCGGACGCGACCTCGCAGCAGCAGGCGGCCGGACGCCTCGGAGTCGACCGGACCACCATGGTCGGGCTGGTCGACGGACTGGAGGCCAAGGGGCTCGTGGCCCGCCGCGCGGACGCCGAGGACCGGCGTCGGAACGTCCTCGCGCTGACCGATGCCGGATACGAAGCGCTCGCCCGAGCCCTCCGCGCCAGCGACGAGGCCGAACGACAGCTCCTCACCGAGCTCGACGACGACGAGTCTGCGCAGCTGCGCACGCTACTGGCGCGCCTGGCCTGGAACCGCTCTGAGCCCTAGTGACCCGCGCAAGGGACCACCACGCGGAGCGGCGACTCATGACCAAGCCGCCCCTGTGGCTGCGGAAGCGCCAGGAGAGGATCTCGGCAACTCGAGACGTCGGGGGAGCCGGCGGCGGCGTGAGCGGGATGCCGTGACGGGCCAGTAGCGTGTCGAAGAGCTCGGTGAGCGTGAACGTCGCCCGGGCGGCGGTCGGCCAGGTCTTGTCCGCCGAAGCGGTGGACCTCGTAGCCGCGAGTCGGAGGTTCCGATTCTCGGCGACCATCCCGCGTATCGCTCGGGGCCGGCTCGGCCCTGGTCGTCGGCGTAGTGGTGGCGGCCGTCCGGCTAGTCGGCCAGCTCGACGATCACGGGCGCGTGGTCGCTGGCGCCCTTGCCCTTGCGCTCCTCGCGGTCGATGCGCGCTCCGGTCACCCGCGAGGCGAACGCGGGGGAGCCGAGCACGAAGTCGATCCGCATGCCCTCGCGGCGGGGGAAGCGCAGCTGCGTGTAGTCCCAGTAGGTGTAGACGCCGGGGCCCGGCGTGTACGGCCGGACGACGTCGGCGTAGCCGGCGTCGACGATCGCACGGAAGGCGGCCCGCTCGGGCGGGGAGACGTGCGTCGAGTGGGCGAAGACGGCCATGTCCCAGACGTCGTCGTTCTCCGGCGCGATGTTCCAGTCGCCGACGAGCGCCACGGGCGCCTGCGGCTCTCCGGTCAGCCAGCCCGCCGCGGTGGTGCGCAGCGCGGCCAGCCACTCGAGCTTGTACTGCAGGTGCGGGTCGGCCAGCGTGCGGCCGTTGGGCACGTAGAGGCTCCACACGCGCACCCCACCGCAGGTCGCACCGAGGGCGCGGGCTTCCAGCGCGGGGTCCTGGCCTTCCTTGGCCGACCAGGACGGCATGCCCGGGAAGCCGACCTGGACGTCGTCGATGCCGATGCGGGACAGGATCGCGACGCCGTTCCACTGCGAGTGCCCGACGTGGGCCACCTCGTAGCCCAGGGCGCTGAACACCATCTCGGGGAACTGGTCGTCCCGGGCCTTGGTCTCCTGCAGCGCGAGGACGTCGACGTCGCTGCGCTCCAGCCAGGCCGCCACGCGGTCGGCGCGGGATCGGATGGAGTTCACGTTCCAGGTCGCCAGTCGCACGATGACATCGTCGCCCTCCGGGCGACACCGCTGTCAGGTACCCCCTCCCTGCCGTGGAGCCCCTGCGGATCTTCGCTCCTCGAGGACCCTCCGGGCCCGCTCGTCGATCGGCCGGACGGTTCCGGCGACCCCTGTCGTCACACCTGGACGGGCAGCTCGCCCTTGGCGGCCAACCGGGCGCGCATCCGCTCGCGGCTCTCGACGAACCTGGTTGCCTGGGCGTCCAGCCCGGTCAGGAACTCGGCCAGCTGCTCGCGCGCCTGCTCCCCCGCGGGACCGAGGTCGGTGCGCTCGAAGACCTTCCAGGTGCGCAGGATGGGCGCGACCACCTCGTCGTGGTGCAGCCGGAGGTCGTAGATCCCGGCCTTGGCGATGATCGTGGAGTTCTTGCGGAAGTTGGCCATGTTGGCCCCGGGCATCTCGAAGGCCATCACCTCCTTGGCCACGGCCGTCATCATCTCGTCGGGCTCGATGTCGAACGCCGCGGTGACCAGGTTCCGGTAGAAGATCATGTGGAGGTTCTCGTCCGTGGCGATGCGGGCGAGCAGCTTGTCGGCGATCGGGTCGCCCGTGGCCTTGCCGGTGTTGCGGTGGGACACCCGCGTCGCCAGCTCCTGGAACGACACGTAGGCCACGGTCTCCAGCGGGCTCTTGTCGCCGGAGTCGTAGCCGGTGGTCATGTAGTCCATCCGGGCCCGCTCGAGCTCGACCGGGTCCACGCCGCGGGTGACGACGAGGTAGTCGCGCAGCGCGACGCCGTGCCGCCCCTCCTCCGCCGTCCAGCGGCCCACCCACTGGCCCCAGGCGCCGTCCCGGCCGAACCGGGTGGCGATCTCGCGGTGGTAGCTCGGGAGGTTGTCCTCGGTGAGCAGGTTGACGAACATCGCGGCCTTCGCCGTCGCGTCCAGCCGGGACTGCTCCGGCGACCAGTCCTCGCCGCCGAGGAAGGCGAAGTTGCGGCCCTCGTCCCACGGCACGTAGTCGTGCGGGTGCCATTCCTTGGCGATCGCGATGTGCCGGTCGAGGTTCTCCGCGACCACCGGCTCCAGCTCGATCAGCACTGCCGCGGCAGGGGATGTCTGGGGCATGCGGGACCTCCCGGTCACTCGACCTACGAGGACGAACCTACGTCACCGTAACTACTGGTCGTCGTCTTCCCGGGGTTCCCCGTCCCGGGTCCGTCCATGCCCTCCTGAGGGGCCGGTCAGCCCGTTCGGGACGCCCGCGGCGGCTGCGATGCGATCATGAGGCCATGAGCAGGCGGCGCGGATCGACGGCGGGCGCGTGAGCGCCGGTCCCGGCACACCTGGCGAGGCCCTCCCGGGTGGGGCCACCGAGCGCCGCGCCCCCCGCTCCCGGCACCGCGGCGACCGGAGCTTCGGTGCCGCGCTCGCGCTGAGCGTCCTCGGCGCGGTGCTGCCCGGAACGGCGTTCCTGGCCGCCGGCCGTCGCGTGCTCGGCGCGGTAACCCTCGGGGTGTTCGTGCTGCTGGTCGGGGCAGCGGTGTGGCTGGCCACCGGCGGCCGCCGGGCCGCCGTCCGGGCCGCCGTCGACACCGACCGCCTGCTCTGGATCATCGGCGGCATCGCGCTCGTGGCGCTGCTCTGGGCCGTCGTCGTGGTGGGCGGCTACCGGATGCTGCTGCCTCGCCCTGCCCCGCGCCGGCAGCACGTCATCGGCGCACTCGTGGTCACCCTCCTGGTCGCCGCCGTGGTGGCGCCCGCGGTGCTGGTCGGTCGGCTGGCGGCCACCCAGCGCGACTTCATCGCCGAGGTGTTCGACGACGACGGCCGGTCGGCGACCGTCGAGGACGTCCCCGACCCGTTCGGGGACAAGGAGCGGGTCAACGTGCTGCTCCTCGGCGGTGACGGCGGCGAGGGGCGCGAGGGCGTGCGCACCGACACCGTCATCGTGGCCAGCATCGCCACCGAGACCGGTGCGACGACGCTGTTCAGCCTGCCGCGCAACCTGGAGGACCTGCCCTTCCCCGCCGACAGCCCGCTTGCGGCGATCTACCCCGAGGGCTTCGAGTCCGGCAGCGAGAGCGAGAGCCTGCTCAACGCCGTCTACCGCAACGGCCCGGCCGACCACCCCGACGTCCTGGGCCCGACCGACGACCCGGGTGCGGACTTCCTCAAGCTCGGGGTCGGCGAGGCGCTCGGCCTCGACATCGACTACTTCGTGCTGGTCAACCTGGACGGGTTCAGCCGCCTGGTGGACGCCCTGGGTGGCATCACGGTGGACGTCAACTACTACGTGCCGGTCGGTGGGGACCCCGGCACCGGCGCGCTCCCCGACGCCTACATCGCGCCGGGACCGGACCAGAAGATGGACGGCGCCACCGCGCTGGCCTTCGCCCGCGGCCGCTTCCGGCTCACCGACTACGACCGGATGGACCGGCAGCGCTGCACGATCGACGCGATCATCGACGCCGCCGACCCGGTGGTCCTGCTGCGCTCCTACCAGGACCTGGCAGCCACCACCCAGGACATCGTCAGCACCGACATCCCGCGGTCCGCGCTCGACGACTTCGTCGACCTGGGTTTCCTGGTGAAGGACGCGGGCGTGCGCAGCGTCGTCTTCGACCCGGCGTTGATCGACCCGGCCTACCCGGACTACGGCCTGATGCGGCAGATCGTCCAGCAGTCGATCGCCCCCGTGGACGCACCGACCGAGGCCCCGGCCGATGTGAGCTCGCCGTCGCCGTCGCAATCGGAGACCACGGCCCCGCCTGCACCGCCGGCCGGCCCCGCCGCCGACGTGGCGGACGCCTGTGCCTACGACCCGGTGCGGGCGCAGGAGGCGCTCGCCCAGGGCGAACCCCCGACCCGCGGCGGCTGACGCCCTGGCCCGGTGCGTCCGGGTCAGGGG
>CADCTN010000172.1 GCA_902805535.1 uncultured Blastococcus sp.
CCACCGCGGCCGCCGTGACGAGCACACCGCGTCGCAGCCGCACCCAGGCCTTGGAGCGGCACAACGCCCGGATCTCGGAACTGCCGTAACCGCAACGCAGGGCGTCGGCGGTGGTGAACAGGCCCAGGCTGGCCTCGGCGGCGGCGCGGAGTGCGGGATGCATGCGCCGATGCTGCGGTCGACGGCGCGCCACCTCGAGAGGCCCGGCAGGACTGTGGACGGCGCGCCTGCGTGTGGACGGCCGACCCCGCCGACGGGTCGCCGTCCTCGGGGTGCAGCACGAGGTCGGCGGCTCGGCGGTGCGGGCGGCGGGGTCAGCCGGTGGTGGCCGGGGCACCCGTGGAGGAGCGCCGCCAGGAGGCGTGCAGCCGGGCGTAGCGACCGTCGGCGTCGACCAGCTCGGCGTGCGTGCCCCGCTGCACGACGTGCCCGGCGTCGACCACGAGCACCTCGTCGGCCCGCTCGGCGGTGGACAGCCGGTGGGCGATGGTCAGCGTGGTGCGTCCGTCGGTGAGCCGGTCCAGCGCGCGGGTCAGCCGCTGCTCGGTGGCGGGGTCGACGGCGCTGGTCGCCTCGTCGAGGACCAGCAGGTCGGGGTCGGCCACGTAGGCGCGCGCGACGGCGACCAGCTGGCGCTCCCCCGAGGACAGCGACTCGCCGCGCTGGCCGACCGGCGTCCGCACGCCGTCCTCGAGCCCGGCCACCCAGGCCCCGAGCTCCAGCTCGTCGAACGCCGTGGCGACCTCCTCGTCGGTCATCCCGGGCCGGCCGTAGCGGACGTTGTCGGCCACGGTGGCGTCGAACAGGAACCCGTCCTGCGGCACCATCACCACCCGCGAGCGCAGCGAGGAGAACGCCACCTCCTCCAGCGGCACCCACCCCTCGGCGTCCGAGCCCAGCAGCACCTGCCCGTCGACGGGGTCCATGAGCCGGGTCACCAGCTTGGCGAAGGTCGTCTTCCCCGAGCCGGTCTCCCCGACGACCGCCACCCGCAGGCGTGGCGGGATGGTCAGCGCGACGCCGTCGAGGGCCATCGGGGCACCGGGGGCGTAGCGGAAGGACACGGCGTCGAAGCGGACGCCCAGCGGTCCCGGCGGCAGCTCGCGCACCGTCTCGGGCGCGGCGGTGGCCGGGTCGCGGACGTCGGGGTCGGTGTCGAGGACGTCGAGCACCCTCCGGAACCCGGCCACGGCGTTCTGCGCCTCGTTGAGCACCTCGCTGGCGGTCTGCACCGGCGCGACGAAGAGGGTGACCAGGAAGAGGAAGGCGACCAGCGTGCCCGCCGTGATGTCGCCGGCCAGACCGAGCAGCACGCCGACGACCACGACGGCAGCATTGGCCAGCGCGGCGACGAACTCGCCGCTGACGAACACCGCGGCGGTCACCTTCTGCGCATCGACCTGCGCGCGGTACTGCCGGTCGATCGCGCCGTCGATGCGGGCCGCCGTCCGGGCCCCGACCCCGTACGCGCGCACCGTCGGGGCGCCGACGACGGACTCCGCCACGGCGCCCAGCACGTCGCCCACCCGCTCGCGGACGACGCCGTACGCGGTGGCCAGGCGCTGGGCGAACCACCGGACCGCGATGGCCAGCGGGATGAAGCAGACCAGCACCAGCAGGGTGAGCTGCCAGGAGTAGACGGTCATGACCACGGTGGCGACCACCAGCTGGCCGACGCTGATCAGCCCGAGCACCCCGCCCCACTGCATGAAGGTGGAGAGCTGGTCGACGTCGCTGGTGACACGGGAGACCAGCGAGCCGCGGCGCTCGCCCTGCTGGTGGAGCACCGACAGGTCGTGCACGTGCCGGAACGCGCGCACCCGCAGCGCGGCCAGCGCGGTCTCCGTCGTCCGGAAGAGCCGCACGTTCATCAGGTAGACCGCGACCGCGGTGATCAGGACGACGACGGCGCACAGCAGCACCAGCCGGGTGACCACGTCCAGGTCGGGATCACCGCCGGCCAGCCCGCGGTCGATGACCTGCTGGACGGCGATGGGGACGACGACCCGGCCGGCGGTGGCCAGCAGGGCGAGCGCGAAGGTCACCGGCAGCCCGCGGCGGAACTCCGGCATCATCCGCAGGCCACGGCGCAGGGTCGCGAACGCGCCCTCGCGCCGCTCGTCGGCGGGGACCAGTGGCGCCTCGGTCACGCGGGAACCTCCGCCTGCGAGTAGGCACGGACCAGCGCGGCGTAGCCGGGCACCTCGTCGAGCAGCTGCTCGTGGGTGCCGCGGGCGAGCACCTGACCGTTCTCGAGCCAGACGACCTCGTCGGCGAGGGAGATGGTCGCCTGCCGGTAGGCGATGACGACGACGGTCGCGGGCTCGTCGCTGTCCCGCAGGGCGTCGAGGATGCGGGCCTCCACCGACGGGTCCACCGCGCTCGTGGCGTCGTCCAGGACGAGCAGCCGCGGGCGGCGCACGACGGCCCGCGCCAGGGCCAGTCGCTGCCGCTGGCCGCCCGACAGCGTGGCCCCGCGCTCACCGACCCGGGTGTCCAGGCCTCCGGGAAGGGCGGCGACGAACTCGTCGGCGGCAGCCACGCGCAGCGCGGCCCACACCTCGTCGTCGGTGAACGCCGATCCCTCGGCCGGGTCGAGGGTGACGTTGCCGCGCACCGTGTCGTCGAAGAGGAAGGTGCCCTGGGCGACGAAGGCCGCCCGGCCGCTGACCTCGCCCTCCTTGAGCCGGCGCACGTCCACCCCGTCCAGGAGGACCGTGCCGTCGGCCGGGTCGACCAGCCGGACCAGCAGGCCGGCGAGGGTGGACTTGCCCGAGCCGGTGGGGCCGACGACGGCCACCGTGGTCCCGGCACGGACGTCGAAGGTGACGTCGCGCAGCGTGGGCCTCGCGGCGTCGCCGAAGGAGAAGTCGACTCCCGCGACGCCGACGGCGGCGCCGCCGGGAGCCGGCGCGGCCGACTCGGGCCCGTACCGGGTCTCCCCCGTCGCCTCGAGGACGGGCGTCACGCGGTCGAAGCCGGCGAGGGCCCGCGGCAGGTCGGCCAGCACCCAGCCGATGGCCCGGATGGGCAGGGCCAGCAGGGTGAAGAGGTAGGCGATGGAGACCAGGCTGCCGGCGTCGGTGCTGCCGTCGGCGACCCGGCCGGCGCCGATGAGCAGCACGGCCAGCGTGCCCAGGTTGGGCAGCGCCTCCATCATCGGGTCGAACAGGCCGCGCACCCGGCCCACGGCCACCAGACCGTCGCGCAGCTCCTCCGCGCGGGCGCCGAAGCGCTCGGTCTCCGCCGTCTCCCGGCCCAGGGTCTTGACGACGAGCGCGGCGTCGAAGCTCTCGTGGGCGATCTCGCTGACCTCGGCGCGCAGCTGCTGCGCCCGCTGCATGCGGGGCGACATGACCTGCGAGTAGACGACGTTGACGAGGAAGACCAGCGGGAAGACGACCAGCCCGACCAGCGCGATCAGCGGGTCGGTGAGGAACAGCGCGACGACGGTGATGGCGATCATCACGAGCGCGCCGACGGCGAAGGGCAGCGGCGCGACGAAGAACCAGGCCGCCTCGACGTCGGAGTTGGCGTTGGACAGCAGCTGGCCGGTGGGGTGGCGCTGGTGCCAGGAGAGCGGCAGGCGCAGGTACTGGCGGGTGACCCGGCGCCGGTAGTCGGCCTGCAGCCGGTAGCTCATGATGCCGGCGAAGAGCCGGCGCCCCAGGATGCCGACGATCTTGAGCAGCGCCACGCCGATGATCGCGGCCGCGGCGAGGGAGAGCGCGGCCGCGGTCGTGGCGCCGTCGGCGAAGGACGGCAGCAGCACCCGGTCGGTGATCTCGCCGATGACGTAGGCGCTGGCCACGGTCATCGCGCCGTAGATGCTGCTGGCGACGACGGCGAGGGTGAACATGCCGGGCTGCTCGACGATCCCGCGCCCCACGTGACGGAGCCCGCGCCGCACGACGGCGTCTCGGCGGCGGGCCACTGTTCTCCTCGGGGTCGTCCGGCAGGACTTCAGATCCTACGCCGTTCCTTAGTACGGCTAACCGACGTCGGGAAGCCGTCCGGCGGTCCTCCCGATAACCTCCGCCGGTGGCTGCCTCTTCCCGGACCTTCGTCGAGGACGAGCGCGCCGGCCTCGCCGACCTGCTCGCCGAGCTGGGCCCGGACGGGCCGACGCGCTGCGCGGGCTGGACCACCGCCCACCTGGCCGCGCACCTGGTCGTCCGGGACAGCCGCGCCGACGCGATGCCCGGCTACGCGCTGGAGCAGCTCGGCGCCGCCCGCCCGCTGACCGACTGGGCGCACCGGCTGGAGGACCGGCTGCGGACGTCGACGCCGTACGCGGCGGTCGTCGACCGCGTGCGGTCGGGACCGGCGCCGTGGCTGCCGCTGGCGTGGCCCCCGGTCGCGCGGCTGGTCAACACGACCGAGTACGCGATCCACCACGAGGACGTCCGCCGCGCCCAGCCCGGGTGGGAGGTGCGCCGGCTGCCGCGGACCGCGCAGGACCAGGTGTGGTCGACCCTCGAGCTGTTCGCGCGCCGGGCCGCCGGTCGCCGCGGGCTGGTGCTCCGGCGCAGCGACGCACCCGGCGTCGAGAAGCGCTACGGAGCCGGCGGCCGCACCGTCGAGGGCGAGCCGTTGGAGCTGCTGCTCTGGGCCGCCCGCCGCCGCGACGTCGCCCGCGTGACCGTCTCCTGACCGGCCGGCCGGTCGCTCCCCGCGGGTGGGACCCGCGGAATGCGCGTGCTCGCGGGACCGCAGGCCCTTACGGTGCCCGCATGTCCCTCGCCGACGCCCCGCAGCCGCCGACCACCGAGCGGGCGGGCACGCCGGCCGCCGCCACGCCCCCGCCCTCCCGGCACGCGG
>CADCTN010000173.1 GCA_902805535.1 uncultured Blastococcus sp.
GCGGCGAAGATCAGCGACCACGTGATGACCGCTGCACCCCAGAGCAATCCTGAGGAAGATGTGCTCCGCAGCGGTGGGGTCATCGTCCGAAGATAGAAGTCACGGCCTAACCCGACCGCTGCTCGGGGAAGGTCCATATCGAGGCTCCGGGCGATGTGTCCCTAATGGGGGTGCATCCGGTCGGTTCTGCAGCAGGATCCGGGTGTCCGAGCCGCCGGCGGGTGAGCACTCTTTGTCCCGGGTCCGATCCTTGAGGCCCAGCTTCAGACCGTGCCCCCGCCGGTTGGTGAGGAGAAGCGGATGGCCGGTGGGATGGCGTGCCCTGGAGCACTGATCCATTAGGTCGCCACGGTTTCTCCTCCAGGGTCGGATGCAGCTGATGCCGATCCGGAGGAGGCGTGTGGGTGGTGTTGTTCCTCGGAAACGACTGGGCCGAGGCCCATCACGACATCGAGCTCGTCGACGAGGCCGGTCGACGTCTCGTTCGTCGACGCCTGCCCGAGGGCGTTGAGGGGCTGTCGGCGCTGCACTCGCTGATCGCCGACCATCTCGATGAGGACGACGAAGCCGGCCAGGTAGTCGTCGGCGTCGAGACCGACCGCGGTCCGTGGGTGCAGGCGCTGATCGCCGCCGGCTACACCGTCTATGCGATCAATCCTCGTCAGGTGGCCCGCTACCGGGAGCGGCACGGCACCGCCGGGGCCAAGAGCGACCCCGGTGACGCGCACGTGCTGGCCGAGCTGGTCCGCCTGGACCGGGCCCATCACCGGCCGGTGGCCGGGGACTCGGCGTTGGCCGAGCACGTCAAGGTGCTCACCCGCACTCACCAGTCGCTGATCTGGTCGCGGCAGCGGCAGACCAACGCGTTGCGCTCGATGTTGCGGGAGTTCTATCCGGCCGCGCTGGCTGCCTTTGGGGAGGACCTGGCAAGCCGGGAGGCCCTGGCGATCCTGGCCATCGCACCCGCACCTGAGGCTGGGCGCCGGCTCTCGCTGAGCAAGATCGCTGCGGCGCTGCGCCGGGCGGGGCGGCAACGCGGCATCGACGCCTCCGCCGAACGCATTCAGACCGCGCTGCGCACGCCGCAGCTGGAGGCACATCCCGGCGTGGTGAGCGCCTACACCGCCGCGGTGCGCTCGCTGGTCGCCGTGATCGACGCTCTGGTCACCCAGGTCGAGGCGCTGCGGGGCGAGGTGGAGGCGGGTTTTGGCCGGCACCCGGACGCTGAGATCTACCTGAGCCAGCCCGGGCTCGGGCCGATCCTGGGCGCCCGGGTGCTTGCCGAGTTCGGAGACGACCCGACCCGCTACGCCGACGCCAAAGGCCGCAAGAACTACTCCGGCATGGCCCCCATCACCCGCGCCTCCGGCCTGAAGCGGATGGTGCTGGCCCGCCCAGCCCGCAACCGGCGCCTGGCCAACGCGCTCTACTTCCAGGCGTTCGCCGCGCTGAGCAGTTCACCCGGAGCGCGGGCCTACTACGACGCCCAGCGGGCCCGCGGCGCAGCTCATCACCAGGCCCTGCGGGCCCTCTCCAACCGGCTCGTCGGCATCCTGCACGGCTGCCTGCGCCACCACACCCACTACGACGAAGCCATCGCCTGGCACACCGACGCCTCACCGACGGAGACCGCCGCTTGACGGCTTAACACCGTGGGATGTCTGAAGCCGCCTTCAGGGACACCGCCCCCACGTCCCCTCGCCGTCACGTTTGATTCGCCGCCCCGTGACTGATTCGCCGCCCCTCGTAACACGATGCCCTCGACACTGGAGAGCAACCGGCCGGGCACGTGGAGCACCACCTGACCAGCGGCGACCCGGAACGCTGCTCTTCCCCACCCCGGCCGGCACCCCGCCGCACCTGAACACCGTCGGCCACCAGTGGCGCAAGGGACGTCAGCAGCCGGCTGACCGGTCTCCGGTGCACGATCTGCGGCACTTCTTCGCCTGCGGGCTCGTCGCCGCCGGGTGCGACGTGGTCACCGTGCAACGGGCCCAGAGGCACGCCTCGGCGACGACGACCCTGAACACCTACGGCCACCTGTAGCCCGACGCGGAGGACCGCACCCGAGCCGCCACGGACAGCCTGATGTCCGCAGCAATCGGCAATATTGCGGACTCTCTGCGGACGGGACGACGCTGACAGGCGCCTGACCCGGAGGTTCAGGCGGCGTCAGACGTTGAAGCGGAACTCCACGACGTCGCCGTCCTGCATGACGTAGTCCTTGCCCTCGATGCGGACCCAGCCCTTGGACTTGGCGTCGGCCATGGAGCCGGCCTCGACCAGCTGGTCGAAAGAGACGATCTCGGCCTTGATGAAGCCGCGCTGGAAGTCGGTGTGGATGACGCCCGCAGCCTGTGGGGCCGTGGCGCCGACCGGGATGGTCCAGGCGCGCGACTCCTTGGGACCAGCGGTCAGGTAGGTCTGCAGGCCGAGGGTCGCGAACCCCACCCGGGCCAGCTGGTCGAGCCCCGGCTCGTCCTGACCGATGCCGGCGAGCAGCTCGGCGGCCTCGTCGTCGGGCAGCTCGGCCAGCTCGGACTCGATCTTGGCGTCCATCAGGATCGCCTCTGCCGGGGCGACCAGGCCACGCAGCTCGGCGATCAGCTCCGCGTTGCCCAGCTCCTCCTCGTCCACGTTGAACACGTAGAGGAACGGCTTGGTGGTCATCAGCCCGAGCTCGCGCAGCGGCGCCGGGTCGACGCCTGCGGAGAACAGGGTGCGGCCGGAGTCGAGCACCTGCTGCGCCTCGACGGCGGCCGCGTGCAGGGCGGCCCGCTCCTTGTCCTTGCGCATCTCCTTCTCCAGCCGCGGGATCGCCTTCTCCAGCGTCTGCAGGTCGGCCAGGAGCAGCTCGGTGTTGATCGTCTCGATGTCGTCGGCCGGAGACACCTTCCCATCGACGTGCACGACGTCGGGGTCGGTGAAGACGCGGATCACCTGGCAGATGGCGTCGCTCTCGCGGATGTTGGCCAGGAACTTGTTGCCGAGCCCCGCGCCTTCCGAGGCGCCGCGGACGATGCCGGCGATGTCCACGAACGACACCGTGGCCGGGATGATCTTCTGCGAGCCGAAGATCCCGGCGAGCTTCTCCAACCGGGGGTCGGGCACGCCGACCACGCCGACGTTGGGCTCGATGGTGGCGAACGGGTAGTTCGCCGCGAGGACGTCGTTCTTGGTCAGGGCGTTGAAGAGGGTCGACTTGCCGACGTTGGGCAGGCCGACGATCCCGATGGTGAGACTCACGAGGACTCAGAGTACGGCCCGGGTGTCCCCACCCGGGACGCCGTCGCGGCGTCGGCCGCCCGCCGCAGGGCGGGCGTCAGCACCAGCGACACGACCAGGGACGCGGCGGCGAGCGCCGCCATCGCCGTTCCCACGGGGACGACGTCGGCGAGAGCGCCCGCGAGCACCGCGCAGCCGCCCTGCAGCGTCATGCGCACCGAGGACTCCACGCCCAGCACCTGCCCGCGCAGGGCGAGCGGGGTGAGCGCGACCAGCCACTCCTGCTGGATGAGCGAGGCCGCGTAGCCGACGGTCGCCAGCGCCACCAGGAGGACGGCCAGTGGCAGCCCCGGGGCGAAGACGAAAGCCAGGAACGGCGCGGCCAGCAGGAGGCGCAGCGGCGTGCTGGTGCGGCGGCGGGCTCCGGCCGTGAGGAAGCGCCCGACGACCAGGTCGCCGGTCAGCATGCCGACGGCGGCGGCGGCGAGCAGCCAGCCGGCCCGGTCCCCGGCGTAGGGGACGAACAGCGCCTCGCAGCCGACGACCAGCCCGTTGGGCAGGCACAGGGCGAGGACGAGCGTGCGCGTGTGGCGGTGCGCGAGCAGTTGCCGGTTGCCGCGCCACGTCTCCCGGAGGCCGGCGCGGGCGGTCCGCCGGGGCAGCCGCTCGGCGATGCCGAACCGCAGCACCGGGACGGCGGCCGCGGCCACCCCCGTGGCGACCACGAAGACCTGCGGTGCGGTCAGGGTGCTCAGCAGCACCCCGCTCGTGGCGAAGCCGACGATCTGGAAGGCGCCGACGGCGACGTTCATCGTCGACCGGGCCAGCGGGAATGCCGCCGTCGGCACGACCTCGCTCAGGAGCCCCCACCGCACGCCCGACCCGACGGACAGGACGTAGGCGGCACCCAGGACGAGCAGCAGGCGCGCCGTCGTGGAGAGGGTGGGGATCGTCTGCAGTCCCAGGGAGAGGGCCGTGAACACCCCGACGACGGTGAGGCTGCGCCGCGGCGGGCTGGCATCCGCCGCCGACATCAGGGTGCCGGCGCCCACCACCTGGGCGAGCGACGGTCCGAACATGGCCACCGCCGTGAGCAGGGCGGACCCGGTCTCGCGGTGGACGAGGGTGGCCAGGGCGAGGCTGGACATCGTCGCGGCCACCGTCGAGAGCGCCGTGCTGGTCCACAGCGTCCGGAACTCCGGCTGGGCGAAAAGCGCGCGGTAGGTCAGCACGGCAGCAGGTTGTCCACGCACCCGGCCGGTTGCCCAGAGTTTCGCCTAGGGTCGAAACGTGGGTGAGTTCATCGTGGACGCCGACGTCATGGCGCGCACCCGATTCGGCACGTCGCAGCTGACGGAGAGCCTGGCCGGCCTGGTGATCCTGCGGTCCGCCGACGTCCGGCCCTGGCACCGCGACTGGCACGACGCCCACGTCGCCGCGTTCCGGGCGCGGCTCGCCGACGACCCGGTGGGCGAGGCGCTGCTGGGCCACGCGTTCGGCGCCAGTTGGACGGCGGACTTCCTCACCGTGCCGCCGACGGCACCCGACCTGGTGCTCGACGAGGAGCTGGCATACCTCGAGTCGCTGGAGGACGACCGCATCCGGGCCGACCTCGAGTTCGTCGCGGGCGCGCTGCCGACGGTACTCAGCGCTGCCGGTCTTGCGCACACCGCCGCGGAGCTGCTGCGGTGGGTGTGGCAGCACACCATCCGCCACGAGTGGGATCGGCGGTCGAGGGTCCTGCGCGCCGACGTCGTCTCCCGCACCGCCCGCTTGAGCAGCGAGGGCTGGTCGGGCGCGCTGGACGGCATCGCACCCGGTGTGCGCTGGCTGGCCAACGGCCGGCTGCAGGTCAACGCGCACCCGTACCCGCCCCGGGACATCCGCGGCCGCGACCTGCTGCTCATCGCCGCGCACAGCCGCGGCAGCTGGGTCAGCTGGCGACTGCCGGACACCTTCGCCGTCGTCTACCCGGTCACCGGGGTGTTCGCCTCCACCCCTCCCCCGATGCCCGAGCCGCTCGCCCGGCTGCTCGGCCGCAACCGCGCGCGGATCGTGGCCCGGCTCGGGACGCCGACGAGCACCAGCGCCCTGGCCGCCGGCACCGGCCTGCCGATCGGCAGCGTGGGCGGTCACCTGCGGGTGCTGCTGGACGCCGGCCTGCTCGAGCGACGCCGCTCCGGCCGGGAGGTCCTGTACTGGCGGAGCGCCGCCGGGGACTCGTTGATGCAGGCCGCCGCCGAGTGAGGACGCGCAGTGACCCTCAGACCGGCAGTGGCCGGCCGAGGAGGATCTCGGTGTGGTCGGGGCGCCAGGTGCGCCATCGGCCGTCGGGTTGTCGTTCGACGCGGAACCCGTGGTGGACCTTGGTGTGGTGCCGCTCGCACAGCAGCGCCGAGTTCTCCAGGCTGGTCGGGCCCTCGTCGAGCACCCACTCCTGAACATGGTGCACGTCGCACCAGTGGGTGGGGGCGTCGCAGCCGGCGAAGACGCAGTTCCTATCCCGCACCTCGACGGCCCGCCGTAGCCCGGACGGGACGATCCGTTTGCTCCGGCCGTGATCGAGCACCTGCCCGTCGGGTCCCATGACGATCCGGCTGATGTTGCCGTCGCAGGCCAGCCATCGAGCTCGGGCGGCGGAGATCACGGCTCCGAACCCCAGCTGCGCGGCACCCGGCCCGGGCGCGGGGTCGGAGAGGTCCTCGATCCGGATCAAGGCGATGACGTGCGGCTTGACCGTGCGCAGGATCGGCGCCTGAGCGGCGGCGAGCGTCACGTCGGCCCACTGCGCCAGCGCGTCACCGAGCTGCTGGGAACGAGTCCGCTGGTCGCCCTTCGGCCGGTCGGCCTGCACGAAGGATTCCAGGACGGCGCAGACCTTCTCCGCGCCCACGGCGTCGAGCTCGAACCGGCCGCTGATGCTGCCGTCAGCGTGCCGCGCGATCGACACCGCGCGCTGCTCGGTCGGATCCGGTTCGGTGCCGTCGGGATCCAGCCGGTCCAGGAAGTGCTGCACCACCGCGCCCAGCGCCGCGTGCACCTGCGTGGTCGCGACCTCGGCCAGCACCCGGTCCACCTCGGCCAGATCGATGCCCTGCCCGACCGCCTCCGCCTGCACGTCCAACGCCGCGACCGGAGCGATCACCGACACCTGCTCGGCGGTCACCGCACCTGCGGCGAACGACGACGCCACCGCGGGCAGCACCTCGAGCACCCGACCGTTGTGCACCAGCCGGCCGGCCTCCCGCGCGGAGAGCCGCAGGTGGTTGCGCAGCCACGGCCGCATCGACGCGTGACCGTCGTGCTCGGCGGCCTGCGCGGTATCGGCGCGGCGGACGGTGCGTGTCAGCATCGCCTCCAACCGGTTCCGGGCCCGCACCAGTCCCACGCAGCGGTCCAGCAGTGCCGCGGACGCCAGGCCGTCGAGGTCCTGCTCGGCGAGCGCGTCGAGGGCCGCCTCCAGCTCGTCCATGACACCTCCCACCTGTTCGATCAGATGTTCGAAGTCTACCGCGATAATGGCCGCTGAGCGAGACAAACGCCCAGGTCAGATTCGCGTCCACAGATGCGTGCGGCTCATGGATTCAGGTTCCCGGAGGCGGTAACAGCCCCCGTTCCACGGCGAGCATCACCGCACGGGTCCGGTCGTCCACGCCGAGCTTGGCGAAGACCCGCAGCAGGTGCGTCTTCACGGTCGCCTCGCCGATGAACAGCTCCCGCCCGATCTCGGCGTTGGTGAGCCCACGCCCCACTCCGGCGAGCACCTGCAGCTCCCGTGCCGTCGGTGCGTCCACTGCCGGCGCCCGCATCCGGGACACCAGCCGGGCCGCCACCGGCGGCGCCAGCACCGTCTCCCCGCGCGCCGCCGCCCGCACCGCATCGGCCAGCTGGGCCAGCGGCGTGTCCTTGAGCAGGTAGCCGGTGGCCCCGGCCTCGACGGCGCGCACGATGTCGGCGTCGGTGTCGTAGGTGGTGAGCACCAGCACCTTGACGTCCGGGTGCGTCGTCGCCAGACGCTGGGTCGCCGTCACGCCGTCCATGCGCGGCATGCGGAGGTCCATCAGGACGACGTCCGGCGCGTGCTCGGCCACCGCGGCGAGCGCCTCCAGGCCGTCGCCGGCCTCGCCGACGACCTCGATGTCGGGCTGCGCGGCGAGCCAGCCGACCACCCCGCCGCGCACCACCGGGTGGTCGTCGACCACCAGTACCCGAGTGGTCACCGGACCGGCACCCGAACCGTCACCCGGGTCCCCTCCCCCGGCGCCGAGCTCACCTCGACGTCGCCACCGACCTCGACCGCCCGGTCGCGCAGCCCGGCGAGGCCCACGCCCGTGGCGGCCGCCGGATCGAAGCCGACGCCGTCGTCCTCCACGTGCACCGAGACCTGGGCAGCCTCCCCCGCCCGCACCCGGCTCACCCGCAGCACCACCGCGGTCGCCGAGGCGTGCCGCCGCACGTTCGCCAGCGCCTCCTGCGCCCCGCGCAGCAGCACGATCTCCTCGGCCCGGCTCAGCCCGGCATCGACGTCACCGAGCGCGGCGGTGTCCACCCTCGTGGCGATGCCGGTTTCGCGACCGAACCGCTCGGCCAGCCGCTGCAGCGCCTCCACGAGGGTCGCGGAGTCGAGCGCGACCGGCGCGAACGCTGCCACCATCGCGCGCGCCTCGGCCAGGTTCTCGCGCGCGACCTCCTCGATCACCGCCAGCCGTTCGCGGGCGGTGCCGGGCTCGCCGGGCAGCGCGGCCGCGGCGGTCTGGGCCAGGACGACGATGCTCGTGTAGCCCTGGGCGAGGGTGTCGTGCACCTCGCGGGCCAGCCGCTCCCGCTCGGCGGCCATGCCCTGCGCGTGGTGCAGCCGGGCGAGCTCCGCCCGGGTGGACTCCAGTTCGCGGATGAGCGCCGCCCGCTGCTGGCTGTGCTCCAGCACGCGGGTGACCCAGAGCCCCATCGCGAGGCTCAGGACCATGCCCACCAGGGTCTGTCCCGGCCCCCAGAGCGGTTCCTCCCCCCGCGTCCAGGCCAGAGCCGGTCCGGCGACCCCAGCCGTCGCCAGCGCCAGCGTCCACAGCACGCCCGACCCCGCGGACTCCACCAGGAACCAGACCAGCGGATACCCCAGGAACATCAGGAAGAGCAGCGAGGGCTGGTGCCAGGCCAGGACGGCGAACACGGCCACGTGGACGACGAGGAAGGCGGTCGCTCGCCACGGCTCCCGGCCGCTGATCGCGGGGCCACCCAGGAAGGCGTAGGCCAGCGCCCACGTCGCGAGGACCGCGAGCAGAACCGGCCGGGAGGCGTCGATGTCGCCGAAGAGGGCGACGGCGCCGGCGATCGCCACCAGGAGGACGAACGCCCCGTGCAGCACCCGGGCCGTCCACCGCCGGCCCGCCTCGGACAGCGGCGCGTCGCCGTCCTGCCCTTCCGCGGAGGGCACGACGGCGCGCGACAGCAGCGGACCGGAGCTCATCCCTCGCCCCGACGCCAGCGGAACGTGCGCACGCAGACCATGACGCCGATGATCACCCATGCCACGAGCACCAGGGCGGTCCTGCCGTGCTCCCATCCCCCCGCGACCTCGAAGGCGCCCGCCTCGTCGGGCAGGAAGGCCGAGCGCATCCCCTGGGTCATCCACTTCAGCGGGAAGAGTGCAGCCGCCTGCTGCATCCAGCCCGGGAGTTCCAGGAACCCGAAGAAGACGCCGGAGAAGAACTGCAGCACGATCGCCAGCGCGGAGACCGCCGTGTTGGTCGAGGTCGCGCTCCCCGGCAGTGCCGAGACGGCAACGCCCAGGACCGTGCCCGCCAGCGCACCGAGGACCGCCACCCAGCCGAACGTCAGCCAGTGCCCGGGATCTGCCGGCATCGGCACGTCGAAGCCGTATCGCGCCACCGGGAGCAGCAGTGCGAGCTGCACGGCGGCGGTCACCAGGACCTGGCCCGCCTTGCCCGCGAAGTACGCCACCGGCGGGGTGCCGAGGAGCTGCAACCGCTCCAGCTGACCGTTCTCCCGCTCGGCGGCCACGCTCGTGCCCACTGCCTGGAAGCTCGTCAGCATGATGCCGGTCGCTGCGATACCGGCGAGGAAGTACTGGGCGAACGGGATGCCGCCGGGGCGCTCGTCGCTGCCGAGCACCGACGCGAAGATCAGCAGCATCACGACCGGATAGGCGAAGGAGAACACCACCTGCTGCCGTTCCCGGAAGAAGAGCCGCAGTTCCAGACGCACGCGGGACAGCGCGATGCTCGCCGTCGAGGGCGGCGCCGGACGGGTGGCGGGGGTCAGCAGGGCGCTCATCGGAGTGCTCCTTCCGAGGTCGTGGGGGTGGCACCGACGAGCCGGAGGTAGACGTCCTCCAGGCCGGGCCGGGTGACGCTGAGCCCGGGGATCTCGGCCTGGACCGCCAGGAGGTCGCGCAGCACCGCTGCGGGTGCCTGGGTGCGCACCGAGCGCCGGGCGCCGCCCTCCAGCCAGCTGACCGTCGTCTCGCGGCGCAGTGCGGCGCCCAGCTCCTCCGGAGGGGCCACCTCGACGAGCCGTCCACCGGCCACGACGCCGACGCGGTCGGCCAGCTCGGCGGCCTCGTCCAGGTAGTGGGTGGTCAGCAGGACCGTGGTCCCGTCGGCGCGCAGTCCGCGGATGAGCTCCCAGAACTGCCGCCGGGCCACCGGGTCCATGCCGGTGGTGGGCTCGTCGAGGAAGAGCAGCTCGGGCCGGCCCTGGACGCCCAGTGCGACGGCCAGCCGCCTGCGCTGCCCGCCGGAGAGCCGCCCCACCCGGGAGCCGGCCGACTCCTGCAGTCCCACGGCGGCCAGCAGGTCCTCGGTCGACCGTGCCCGCGCGTGATACCGGGCGAAGTGGTCGAGGGTCTCGCGCACCGACAGTGCCTGGCCGGCCCCCTCGCCCTGGCTGACCACACCCACGCGGTCCCGCCAGCCGCGCCCGGCGAGCGAGGGGTCCTCGCCCAGCACCAGCACCTCACCGGCGTCGCGGCGCCGGACGCCCTCGAGGATCTCGATCGCCGTCGTCTTCCCGGCTCCGTTCGGCCCGAGCAACGCGAAGCACTCCCCGCGCCGCACGTCGAGGTCGAGGCCGTCGAGCACCGCCCGCCCGCCGTACCGCTTGACCAGCCCGCGCACCGCGACCGCCGGCCGATCCGTCCCGGTCCCCGGAGGAGCCGGGGCCACCTGTGTCGTCGTCATGCCACGACCCTGCCGCCGAGGAGATGGCCGCCGGGACCGCCGAACCACTGGTCCGCCGTCCACCCTTCGGTGGACGCCGCGACCACGTCAGGCGGGGCCGCGCCGTCCACGGTCCTCGCCCCGACCGATCCCGCGCCGGCACCGTCAGGCCGGCACGACCTCCGGCGTCCTGACGTGGGCCCGGAGGTGCTGCGCGGTCAGGGTCTCCGCCCCCAGCAGGTCGCCGGGCGTTCCCTGGAACACGATCCGGCCGCCGTCGTGGCCGGCCCCCGGGCCCAGGTCGATGACCCAGTCGGCGCGGGCGATGACGTCGAGGTCGTGCTCGACCACGACCACCGTCCGGCCGCCCTCGACCAGCCGGTGCAGCAGCCCGACCAGCCGGTCGACGTCGTCCATGTGCAGGCCGGTCGTGGGCTCGTCCAGGACGTAGACGGAGCTGTCCCCGGTCATCTCCACGGCGAGCTTCAGCCGCTGCCGCTCACCGCCGGACAACGTCGACAGCGGCTGCCCGAGGGTGATGTAGGACAGCCCGACGTCGGCCAGCGCGGCGAGCACCGGCTGCAGCGGCTTCTCGGTCAGGAACTCCCGCGCCTCGTCGACGGTCAGCTCCAGCACCTCGCTGATGTTCTTGCCGCGCAGCCGGTAGGTGAGGACCTCCTCGGTGAACCGGCGCCCCTCGCACGCCTCGCAGACGCTGACCGCGGTGTCGAGGTAGGCCAGGTCGGTGTAGATCAGCCCCAGCCCCTTGCACTGCGGGCAGGCCCCTTCGGAGTTCGCGCTGAACAGCGCCGGCTTGACGCCGTTGGCCTTCGCGAACGCCTTCCGGATGGGGTCGAGCATCCCGGTCCAGGTGGCGGTGTTCGACCGGGTGGAGCCGCGGGTCAGCTTCTGGTCCACGACGACGACGTCCCGGTGCTGCTCGGGCAGCACGCCCAGCACCAGCGAGGACTTCCCCGAGCCGGCCACCCCGGTGACCACGGTCAGCACACCGGTGGGGACGTCGACGCTCACGTCGGCCAGGTTGTGCAGCGTCGCGTGCGTGATCGCCAGCGCGCCGGTGGCCGGGCGGGGCGCCGGGTTGGCCTCGTGCACGCGGTCGAGGTGCCGGCCGGTGAGCGTGCCCGAGCGGCGCAGCCCGTCGACCGGGCCCTCGTAGACGACATGACCGCCGTGCGTGCCCGCGCCGGGTCCCATGTCGACGACGTGGTCGGCGATGGCGACCACCTCGGGCTCGTGCTCCACGACGAGCACCGTGTTGCCCTTGTCGCGCAACCGCAGCAGCAGCTCGTTGAGCCGCTGCACGTCGTGGGCGTGCAGCCCCACGGTGGGCTCGTCGAAGACGTAGGTGATGTCGGTGAGCGCCGAGCCCAGGTGGCGCACCATGCGCACCCGCTGCGACTCCCCGCCCGACAGCGTGGAGGTGGACCGGTCCAGCGAGAGGTACCCGAGCCCGATGTGCACCAGGTCGCCCAGCAGCGCGGCCAGCCCGTCGAGCAGCCGCTGCAGCGGCGGTGCCTCGATCGTCCGGACGAAGGCGAGCAGCTCGTCGACCTGCATGGCGGCGCAGTCGGCGATGGAGACGCCGTGGATCCGGCAGTTGCGGGCCGGCTCGCCGAGCCGGGTGCCGCCGCAGGCCGGGCACGGGCCCGACGTCGTGATCCGCTCGATCGCCGTGCGGATGTGCGGCTGGAGGTCGGCCGGCTCCTTGGTCAGGTAGGACCGCTGGAAGCTGGTGATGATGCCCCGGTAGGTGAGGTTCATCTTCCCGTACTTGAGCTTGACCTCCTCGCCGTACAGCAGGCGCTGCCACTCCTCCGCGGTGTAGTCGCGCAGCTTCTTGCCGGTGTCGAAGAAGCCCGAGTGGGCGTAGATGGTCCACGGCCAGGAGTCCACCGCGTGCCCCGGGAAGCGGATCGGGTCCTCGTCCAGGCTCCGGTCGCGGTCGAGCAGCTCGTCGACGTCGATGCTGCTGGCGCGGCCCAGCCCCTCGCACTCGGGGCACATCCCGGCCGGGTCGTTGAAGCCGAGCGCGGAGGCCGGGTGCACGGGCGGCTGCCCGAGGCGGGAGAACAGGATCCGCAGCAGCGACGACGCGTCGGTCGCCGTCCCGACGGTGGAGCGCGCGTTGCTGCCCATGCGCGCCTGGTCGACGACGATCGCGGCCGACAGGTTGTCGACGGAGTCGACGTCGGGCCGGCCGTAGTGCGGCAGGAAGGACTGGACGAAGGCGGAGTAGGTCTCGTTGATCAGCCGCTGCGATTCCGCCGCCACGGTGTCGAACACCAGGGAGGACTTGCCCGACCCCGAGACCCCGGTGACCACCGTGAGCTGCCGCTTGGGGATGTCCAGGGACACGTCGCGCAGGTTGTTCTCCCGCGCGCCCCGGACCTCGATCGCGCCGTAGCCGGTCACGTCCACCTCTTCCTGTCGCGCTGCGCCGTCATGGTGGACGACTCCTCCGACATCCACGACCGAGCGGTTCACCGGGACAACCCCTGGAACCGCCGCACGCTGAGTACGGCGAAGACCCCCGTCAGGAGCACCGGCCACGCGACCGCGAGCAGCAGGGCGTGCTCGGTGGCCCAGCCACCGCCCGTGCCCACGGGCGCCCCGAACAGCTCGCGGACCGCGGTCACGGTGCCGGCCACCGGGTTCCACTCGGCGATCGTCGCCAGCCAGCCGGGCATCGACGACGCCGCCACGAAGGCGTTGGACAGGAACGCGAACGGCCACACCAGGATCTGCACGGCCACGACCATCGACGGGTCGCGGGCCAGCAGCCCGAGGTAGATGCCCATCCAGAGGAAGGCCAGCCGGAGCAGGAGCAGCAGCCCGACGGCCGCCAGCGCCGGGACGAGGCCGCCGGGGCGCCAGCCGACGGCGAGCGCGGCGGCGAGCAGGACGGCGAGCCCCACGACGGAGCCGGCCAGGTCGGCCAGGCACCGACCGGCGACCACCGCCGAGGGCGCCATCGGCAGTGAGCGGAACCGGTCGGTGATGCCGCGCGCGGTGTCGGTGACGACGGCGGTCATGGTCGCCTCCACGCCGAAGACCATCGCCAGGGCGAGCATCCCGGGCACCAGGAAGTCGCGGTAGTCGCCACCGCCCGGCACGACCATGCCGCCGCCCAGCAGGTAGGTGAACATCAGCAGCAGGAGCACCGGGAACAGCGCCGCGACGAGCACGGCGGCCGGTTGGCGGCGCCAGTGCGCCACGTCGCGGCCGGCCGCCGCGACGGCGTCGGCCACCGCCCAGCGCAGCCGCTCCAGCCCCCGCGGCTCCGCCGGCGTCGCGTGCAGGGCGGTCATGCCGGCACCCCCGCGCGCTCGTCGTCCCGGCCGGTGATCCGCAGGTAGGCCTCGTCCAGCGTGGTCGGCCGCAGGACGACGTCGTCGACGGCGATCCCCGCCTCGTCCAGCGCGCGGACGACGGCGCCCACCACCCCGTGCCGGCGGGCGACGGGCACCACCACCCGTTCCCCTGTGCCGGCCGGAGCGACCGGCGGTGCCGCGCCCGCGACCCGCTCGGCCAGCCGCGCCGCCTCCCCGGCCCGGCCGGGATCGGCGACGAGCAGCTCCAGCCGGTCGCCGCCGATCGCCGCGGTCAGCTCCTCGGGCGTGCCGCGGGCGACGACCCGGCCGCCGTCCAGGACGCACACGTCGTCGGCCAGCTGCTCGGCCTCCGCCAAGTACTGGGTGGTGAGCAGCAC
>CADCTN010000174.1 GCA_902805535.1 uncultured Blastococcus sp.
ACGGCCGAAGGCCAGCTGCGCGCTGAAGGCCACGACCGCGAGCGAGTACAGGGCGACGCTGATCGAGAACAGGTTGTCCGACAGCGAGGCCAGCTGGTCAGGAGTCACGCGGGGAGTCCTCCGGTTCGGGTGCACGGGTGCCGAGCGCGGTCCCCAGGTCGTCGGTCAGCGCGGCGAACCGCGGCGCGCTCTCACCGCTGCCCCGGGTGAGCGAGGCCAGCGTCAGGACGGTACCGCCGCCGCCGGCGCCGGGGGCGACCCGGGCGAAGACCCGCTCCCGCCGGAGCAGGAGCATGCCGAGCAGCCCGGCGAGCAGCGCGATCGAGGAGACCAGGACCCACACCTGTCCCGGGTCGTGGGAGAACTGGAAGGCGGCGAACTCCCGGTAGCCGGTGAAGGCGATGGTCGTGCCGTCGGGCAGGGTCATCGCCTCGCCGACGGCCAGGTTCGCCGAGCCCACCTCGGTGAGCCGGCCGCGGTCGATCTGCGCGGCGTCCAGCGAGTAGACCGACTGCGGGATGCCGGAGTCCAGGCCCAGGTAGCCCTGGTAGGCGACGATCGCGACCTGCGGGGCCAGCGGCCGGGGGTCCACCGACGTCAGGAGGCCGCCCTGGACGAGGCCGGTCGGGGCGAAGAACCCCTCCACCGCTAGCTGGTCCTCGCCGTCGGCCCCGAGGTCGGGGACCTTGAGCGCGCCCTGGCTGGCCATCGTCGACTGGTTCGAGGGCAGGAAGGGGATCGAGACGTCCTCCAGCGCGGTGCCGTCGGGGCGGGTGACGGTGAACGTGGGGCTGAAGCCGTGGCCGGTCGTGTAGACCCGGTCGCCGTCGAGGCGGAGCGGCTCGTTGACGCCGATGGTCCTCGCCCGCCCCTCCTCCCCCGGGGCTCCGTACCGGATGTCGGCGGTGAAGGACGCCGCGGTGAGGTTCTCCTCGTACTCCGCGCGGAAGTCCTCGAGGTCGACGCAGAGCGGGCTGAGGTCGCCGCTGTCGACCAGGGGCCCCGAGGAGTGCGTGTCGTACTGCTGGAAGGAGTTGCAGAACCCCTGTCCCTCGGTCACCAGGATGCTGCCCTCGTAGCCCCACAGCTTGCCGCCGGCCAGGCCCAGCAGCAGGGCCACCAGCGAGAGGTGGAACAGCAGGTTGCCGGTCTCCTTGAGGTAGCCCTTCTCGGCGGAGAGCTCCCCCTCCCGGCGGACGACGCGGAACCGGCGGACGCGCAGCTCCTCCTCGACCACGTCGAGGGCCTCCGGTCCGGCCAGCGGCGTGGTGAGCGTCCCCGAGTCGGGCAGCCGCAGCAGGTTGCGCGGCGCCGGGGGCGGGGCGGCGCGCATCGCGCGGAAGTGCTCGAGCCCCCGGGGCAGCACGCAGCCGATGAGCGAGACGAACAGCAGCAGGTAGACCGCCGCGAACCAGGGCGAGCTGAAGACGTCGAAGAGGAAGAGCCGGTCCAGCCACGGCGCGAGCGCCGGGTGGTCGGCGAAGTACTGCCGGACGTTGTTCTGCGACAGCGAGCGCTGCGGCAGGAGCGAGCCGGGGACGGCGGCGAGCGCGAGCAGGAACAGCAGCACGATCGCCGTCCGCATGGCCGTCAGCCGCCGCCACCAGCGCAGCAGCAGCCCGGCGGACCGGCGACCGAACGAGGGCCGCGCGGGTGGCTGCGGAGCGGCCGGCGGGCGGGGAGGGGCGGCCAGGCTCACAGCGCCGACTCACCGAACCCGGTCGTGGCCAGCCAGGAGCGCAGCCACTGCATCAGCTCGGTCCACGCACCGGTGAGCAGCAGCAGGCCGACCAGCACCAGCACCGCCCCGCCGAACCGGGTGACCGTGCGGGCGTGCCGGCGCAGGAGCGACGTCGCCCCGACGGCCCACCGGGCGCCGAGGGCGACGAGCACGAAGGGGACGCCGAGGCCGATGCAGTAGGCGACGCTGAGGACGGCGCCACGGGTGGCGGTGGCCTCGGAGAACGCCAGGGAGTAGACCGCCGAGAGGGTCGGCCCCAGGCACGGCGTCCAGCCGAGCCCGAACACGACGCCCAGCAGCGGCGCCCCGGCGAGACCGGCCACCGGCCGGGCGGTGATCCGTCTGGTCCGCTGGAGCACCGGCAGCCAGCCGAGGAAGGCCAGGCCGACGACGATGGTGACCACGCCGAACACGCGGTTGAGGACGTCGGCGTACTCCAGCATCAGCCGGCCCAGGCCGCCGAACGCCGCCCCGAACGCCACGAAGACTGCCGTGAAGCCGAGCACGAACAGAACGGCGCCCAGCACCATCCGACCCCGGGGGGTGACCTCGGTGCGGACCGCCGTCGCCGTCCGGCCGGAGCCCGAGCCGGCGGGACGGGCGGGCGCGCCCGCGCCGACGAGGCCGGTGACGTAGGAGAGGTAGCCGGGGACCAGCGGCAGGACGCACGGCGAGGCGAAGCTGATCAGGCCCACCAGCGCGGCGACCGCGGCGGCCACGAGCAGCGGGCCGTCGGTGACCAGGCCGGCGAAGGTCTCCCCCACGTCAGGCCTCCTCCAGCACCAGGTCGAGCACGCGGCGCAGGTTCTCCTGCGAGACCTCGCCGGTGTAGACCGCGGCCACGCGCGACTCGCGGTCCAGCACGATGGTGGACGGGATCGCGTTGGCCGGGTAGTCCCGGAACGCCAGCGCCACCTCGCCCCGGGGGTCGTGCAGCGACGGGAACTGGATGCCGAACCGGTCGACGAAGTTGAGGGCGAACTGCTCGTCGGGCTCCTTGACGTTCAGGCCGAGGAACTGCACCCCGTCGTCGCGGACGTCGGCGTAGACCTCCTGGAACTCCGGCGTCTCCACCCGGCACGGGGCGCACCACGACCCCCAGAAGTTGAGGACGGCGACGTCGCCGGCGAGGTCGGCGGAGGCGAAGTCGCCACCGCCGAGCAGCGTCCCGGCGAACTCCGGTGCGGTGGCCCGGTCCTCCGGCGGGATGACCTTCCCGCTCGGCGTGGCCTGCACGAACCGGAACTCGCCCCCGTTGTTCACGTCGACGGCGTCGGCGCCGGAGCTGCAGGCGGGCAGGAGCAGGGCCGCGAGCAGCGCGGGGAGCAGCCGTCTCATGCGCCGGGCACCGCGTCGGGGTCGGTGGCACCGGCCGGCTCGGCGTAGCGGACGCCCACGAGGCGGTCGCCGTCGTAGGTCAGCGACGTGACGCTGGCCAGGCCGCACTGCCGGCGGCGCGGGTCGTGCGCGTACCGGCGTCCCTCGACGTGCAGCCGCAGGTTCCAGATCGGCAGCTGGTGGCTGACCAGGACCGCCTCGGAGCCGCGGGCGGCGTCCCGCGCGTTCTCGACGGCGGCGAGCATGCGGGCGGCGATCTCCACGTAGGGCTCGCCCCACGACGGCTGGAGCGGGTTGCGCAGCTTCCACCAGTTGCGCGGCGCCCGGAACACGCCGGTTCCGCCGGCGACCCGCATGCCCTCGAAGGCGTTGCCGGCCTCGATCAGCCGCTCGTCGGTGCCGATGGGCAGCTCGAACGTCGCAGCGATCGGCGCGGCGGTCTGCTGGGCCCGCTCCAGGGGACTGGAGACCAGCTGGGTGACGTTCCGGCCGGCGAGCCACTCCGCGGCCGCCAGGGCCATCGCCTCGCCGGTGGTGGACAGCCGGTAGCCGGGCAGCCGGCCGTAGAGCACTCCCGCGGGGTTGTGCACCTCGCCGTGGCGGAGGAGGTGGACGACGGTCGTGTCGCTCACGCCGGCACCTCCGCGGCCGCCCGGGCGGCCGCCGGGAGGGCCTCGAGCACCCGGTCCAGCGCCTCGCCGGACAGCGCCGCGTTCACGAACCACGCCTCGAACGCCGACGGCGGCAGGTACACGCCCCGGGCGAGCAGGGCGTGGAAGAAGGCGGTGTAGCGGGCGACGTCCTGGGTCCTGGCGTCGTCGTAGTCGCGCACCTGCCGCTCGTCGGGCACGAAGAAGACGGAGAACATGCTGCCGGCCTGCTGCACGCGGTGCGGCACGCCGGCGGCGAACAGGGCGGCGCTGGCGGCCCCGCGGAGGACGGCGGCGACCTGGTCGCAGTACGCGTAGACCTCGTCGGTGCAGTTGCGCAGGGTGGCGAGCCCGGCGGCCACCGCCACCGGGTTCCCCGACAGCGTCCCGGCCTGGTAGACCGGCCCGAGCGGCGCCAGCTGGTCCATCAGGTCCGCCCGCCCGCCGAAGGCCGCCGCCGGCAGGCCGCCGCCCATCACCTTCCCGAAGGTGAACAGGTCGGCGTCGACCGGGTCCAGGCCGTACCAGCCCGACCGCGAGACGCGGAAGCCCGTCATGACCTCGTCGAGGACCAGCAGCGCGCCCGCGGCCGCGGTGATCCGGCGCAGCTGCGCGTTGAACCCGTCCAGCGGCGGGACGACGCCCATGTTGCCCGCGGCCGCCTCGCTGATCACGCAGGCGATCTCGCTGCCCCGCTCGGCGAACACGGCCTCGACCGCGGCGACGTCGTTGTAGGGCAGGACGACGGTGTCCGCGGCCGCACCCGTGGTGACGCCCGGGGTGTCGGGCAGGCCGAGGGTCATGACGCCGGAGCCGGCGGAGGCCAGCAGCGCGTCGACGTGGCCGTGGTAGTGGCCGGCGAACTTCACGATGAGCGGCCGGCCGGTGGCCCCGCGGGCCAGCCGGACGGCAGAGAGGACCGCCTCGGTGCCGGAGTTGACCAGCCGCACCTTCTCCACCGGGGCCATCCGGTCGCGGATCTCCTCGGCCAGGTCCAGCTCGCCCTCGGTCGGGGCCCCGAAGGACAGTCCGCGACGCGCGGCGGCGGTGACGGCCTCCACGACGGCGGGGTGCGCGTGGCCCAGCAGCAGCGGCCCCCACGAGCTGACCAGGTCCACGTAGCGCCGTCCGTCGGCGTCGGTGAGCCACGGACCGGAGCCCTCGGCCATGAACCGGGGCGTGCCGCCGACGGCGCGGAACGCGCGGACGGGGCTGTTCACCCCGCCCGGGGTGATCTGCTGCCCTCGGGCGAAGAGCTCGGCCGAGGCCGGGGCCTCGTAGGTGTAGGCGGCGCTGTCCAGCGAGGTCACCGCTCCAGTGTCCCTTCTGTTCCCGACGGCCGGGCAGGGGTGTCGGTGAGCCTTCCCACGAGGGCCTCGTACAGCGGCGCGGGATCGCGGGTCGGCACCAGGACGGTGCGCCCGTCGGTCAGCTTGAGCGGCAGCCCGGTCCGCCCCTTCGGCAGCGACCAGCCGCCGCCCAGCACCGGCGCGCCCGCGTCGACGCCGGAGTCGACGGCCCGCAGGTGGTCGGCGTCGATGTCGGCGTACCGGACGGTCTCCCGCCCGACGGAGAGCCCGTCGTCGTCGGCACGGACCGTCCAGACGCGCCTGGCCGACAGGCAGGCGACCCCGACGACGCCGAGCACCCCGACGACGGCCACGATCCACAGCAGCGCCGGGACGTCGCCGCCGGGCAGCGCCAGGTCGAGCACGAGGAAGACCGCGAGCGCCCCGGCCACCGCCCAGAACGCCCGCCAGGATCCCCCGTGCTCGACGTAGTCCGCCATCAGCGCAGGAGGCGTGCCGCCTCGACCGCCCAGTAGGTGAGCACCGTTCCGGCCCCGGCACGGCGGATCGCGGTGAGCGTCTCCAGGATGGCGCGCTCGCGGTCCACCCACCCGTTGGCGGCGGCCGCCTCGACCATCGCGTACTCACCGCTCACCTGGTAGGCGCTCACCGGCACGTGCACCGCGTCGGCGACCCGCGTGATGATGTCCAGGTAGGGCAGCGCGGGCTTCACCATGACGGCGTCGGCGCCTTCGGCCAGGTCCTGGGCCACCTCGCGCAGCGCCTCGTCGGCGTTCGGCGGGTCCATCTGGTAGGTCGAGCGGTCGCCGAACCGCGGCGCCCCCTCGGCGGCCTCGCGGAACGGGCCGTAGAAGCTGCTCGCGTACTTGGCCGCGTAGGCCAGGATCGGCGTCTCGGGAGAGGCGGCGCCGTCCAGGGCCCGGCGGATCGCGGCGACCTGGCCGTCCATCATCCCGCTGGGGGCGATGACGTGGGCGCCGGCCCGGGCCTGGGCGACGGCCACCGCGGCGTAGCGGTCGAGGGTCGGGTCGTTGTCGACGACGCCCGTGGACGTGACCACGCCGCAGTGCCCGTGGTCGGTGTACTCGCACAGGCAGAGGTCGGCGATGAGCACCAGCTCGTCGCCCAGGTCGGCGCGCAGCTGCCGCAGCGCGACGTTGACTATCCCGTCGGCGGCGTCGGCCTGGGAGCCGACCGGGTCCTTCTCCCCTGGGATGCCGAACAGCATGACCCCGCCGATGCCCGCCTCGGCGGCCTCGTGCGCGGCCTTCCGCAGCGAGTCCAGGGTGTGCTGGACGACGCCGGGCATCGAGCGGATCGCGACCGGCTCGTCGATGCCCTGCTTGACGAAGACCGGCAGCACGAAGTCGGCCGGCGCGAGCCGGGTCTGCGCGGTCAGGCGCCGCAGCGCGGGCGTCGACCGGAGCCGCCGCCCCCTCGAGAACCCGCCCGACGGGAGACCGTCACTCACTTCTCGCCCCCGTCCTCCGCGGCCGCGCGGAGGGACTCGGCGTACTCGGCGAGCGCGTCGACCAGCGAACCGACGGCCGCGGTCTCGGGCTGCACGTCGACCCGCAGGCCGAACTCCTGCGCGCTGGCGGCCGTGGCGGGGCCGATCACCGCGACGACGGTCTTCGCGTGCGGCTTGCCGGCGATGCCGACGAGGTTGCGCACGGTGCTCGACGAGGTGAAGCAGACGGCGTCGAAGCCGCCACCCTTGATCGCCTCGCGGACCGACGCGGCCGGCGGGGCGGCCCGGACCGTCCGGTAGGCGGTCACGTCGTCGATCTCCCAGCCGCGCTCCTTGAGCCCGGCGGCCAGGGTCTCGGTCGCGATGTCGGCGCGGGGCAGCAGCACCCGGTCGATCGGGTCGAAGACGTCGTCGTAGGGCGGGAAGTCCTCCAGCAGGCCCTCGCTGGACTGCTGCCCGGTGGGCACCAGCTCCGGGACGATGCCGAAGGCGCGCACGGCCTCGGCGGTCTGCTCACCGACGCAGGCGACCTTGACCCCGGCGAACGCGCGGGCGTCCAGGCCGAGCTCGGTGAACTTCTCGCGGACGGCCTTCACCGCGTTCACCGAGGTGAACACGATCCAGCCGTAGCGCCCGGTGACCAGGCCCTTGACGGCGCGGTCCATCTGCGCGGGGCTGCGCGGCGGCTCCACGGCGATGGTCGGCACCTCGACCGGGACGGCGCCGTAGGCGCGCAGCCGGTCGCTCATCTCGCCGGCCTGGTCCTTGGTGCGCGGCACCAGGACCCGCCAGCCGAACAGCGGCCGGCTCTCCCACCAGGACAGCCGGGCCCGCTTGTCGACGGCGGCACCGACCGTGGCCACGACCGGGCCGCTGAGGGAGTCCAGACCGGCCGTCTTCTCCGCGACGGCGGCGAGCTTGGCGACGACGCTCTTCTGCGCCGTGCCCGACCCGCCGGTGGTGACGACGACCGGCGTGTTGCCCGACATCCCGCCCTCGACCAGCCGGGCGGCGGCGTCGGGGAGGTCCTCGGCGGTGCCCTGGAGCACCAGCGTGCCGCCGGTGGAGCCGGCCGCGGCGGCCAGCGCCGTCACGTCGACGCCGCTGCGCAGGTCGGCCGTGACCGCGGTGGCGCCCATGGCCACCCCGGCGTAGGCGGGGACGGCGGTCGCCGTGGCCACGCCCGGCACGACGTCGAAGGGCACCGAGGTGCGGCCGACGGCCAGCACCTCCTTGACCACCGCGTCGGAGGTGTAGGGGTCACCGGCGACCAGCCGGACGACGACCGCGCCCTTCTTGGCCGCCTCGACGGCGGACTTGGCCACCTCGGCCGGCTCGCCCACTGCGGGGCTCAGCTCCGTGTCGGGCCGGGCCTCCCGGACGGCGTCCTGGACGGCCAGGGAGACGTCCGGATCGACGAGGACGAGCGCGGCCTCGGCCAGCGCCGCGGTCGCCCGGGCGGTGAGCATGCCGGGGTCGCCCGGGCCTGCTCCGACGAAGACGACCCGGCCGGACTGGCCCGTGGTCTTGCGGAAGCGCGTCATCGCGTGCTCCTGATCCTGGCCCGGAGGGCCTGTTGTGCGGTGGTCTGGGGTGGGTGGCAGGTCACGGTGCGACCGCCATGAGCGCCGCGGCGCCCCTGTCGAGCAGTTCCGCGGCGAGGTCGCGGCCGAGGGCCACGGCGTCACCGGGTGCACCGCTCACCGAGCCGCGGACGGCGTCGCTGCCGTCGATCGCGGTCACGGACGCGCGGAGGAACAGTTCGGGACCGTGCTCGCCCTCGGCCAGCTCGGCGTAGGCGGCCACCGGGGCGCTGCAGCCGGCCTCGAGGGCGGCGAGCGTGCTGCGCTCGGCCAGCACGCAGGCGCGCGCGGATTCGTCCTCCAGCCGGCCGGCGAGCTCCCGGGTGCGGGCGTCGCCGGTGCGGCATTCCACGGCCAGGGCACCCTGGGCGGGGGCGGGCAGCATCTGGAGCGGGTCGAGGGTCTCGGTGATCGCGTCGAGCCGGCCGAGGCGGGCCAGCCCGGCGCGGGCCAGGACGACGGCGTCCAGGTCGGCCGCTCCGCCACCCGGCCCGGCCACCCGTCCCATCCGCGTGTCCACGTTCCCGCGGATCGGGACGACGTCCAACCCGAGGCCCAGCGCCCGCAGCTGGGCCACCCGGCGGGGCGCACCGGTGCCGATCCTGGAACCGGGGGGCAGCTCGCCGAGGGTGAGTCCGTCGCGGGCGACGAGCGCGTCCCGCGGGTCCTCGCGCCGGGGCACCGCGGCGATCGTCAGCCCGGGTTCGGACGCGGTCGGGAGGTCCTTGTAGCTGTGCACCGCCAGGTCGACGGTGCCCTCGAGCAGCGCGCGCCGGATGGCGGCGACGAACACGCCGGTGCCGCCCAGCTGGGCGATGGCCTCCGCCGAGCGGTCGCCCTCGGTGACGATCGGGACCAGCTCGACGGCCGCGCCGGTCGCCGCGGCGATCGCGTCGGCGACGGCCTGGGACTGGGTGCGCGCCAGGGCGCTGCCCCGGGTGCCCAGGCGCAGCGTGGCGGTGACGGTGGAGGTGGTCACGAGGCCTCCTCCGCCCGCAGGTCGGGGTCGACCGTCACGGCGTCGGCCAGGTCGTGGACGGGCGAGTCGATGCCGAGCCCGAACAGTGCGCGCAGGGCATCGGCGTAGTCGGTCTCACCCGGGGTGCCCGCGAGCTCCTTCACGCGCACGGTGGGCTCGTGCAGGAGCTTGTCCACCACGCGGCGCACGGTGCGGGCGATCTCGCTGCGGGCCCGGGCGTCGAGGTCGGGCAGCCGGGCGGACAACCGCAGCAGCTCGGCGTCGACCACCTCGGCGGCCTGGCTGCGGAGGGCCGACACCGTGGGGGCGACCGCGGCGGCCTGCCGCTCGGCACGCAGCAGCAGGGTCTCGGCCTCGACGAGGGCGTGGGCGGCGGCGATGTCGTCGGCCGCGACCGGGCCGGCCGTCGGGCGTCCGGGCGTCGAGGCGCGCTCGCCCTGCAGGAGGGCGAGATCGACGACATGCACCCCCGGCAGGGCCGCGACCCCGGGATCCACGTCGCGGGGCAGCGCCAGGTCGACCACCACGAGCGGCCGGCCGGCGCGGCCGCGCATGGCGTCGGCCACGACGTCGGTGGAGACGACCAGGCCGGTGGCACCGGTGCAGGTGACCAGCACGTCGGCCCGGGTCAGCTCGGCCGCCAGCTCGCCGAGATCGGCGGCGCGGCCGCCGATCGTGTCGGCCAGGCGGGCGGCGTGGGTCTCGGTGCGCGTGCTGACCACCACGTCGGCGCCGCGGCGGGCGAGGGTGGTGGCGGCGAGGGCGCCCATCGACCCGGCGCCGACGACGAGTACCGGGCGGCCGGCCAGGCTGCCGATCGACTCCTCGGCCCGGTCGAGCGCGACGGAGACCAGCGAGGCACCGGCCCGGTCGATGCCGGTCTCGGTGTGCACCCGCTTGCCGACGCGCAGGGCTCGCTGGGCCACCGGGTGCAGCGCACGGCCGACGGTGCCCTCCGCGCGGGCGAGGGCGTAGGCGGCACGCAGCTGGCCGAGCACCTGGGTCTCGCCGACGACCATCGAGTCCAGGCCGGAGGCCACGGTGAACAGGTGCGCGACGGCCTGGTCCTCGTAGTGCACGGTGACGTACGGGGAGAGCTCCTCGACCGTGGCGCCGGCCTGGCGGGCGAGCACCCGGCTGACGTCGGTGACGCCGCCGTGGAACTTCTCCACCTCGGCGAACACCTCGATCCGGTTGCACGTCGCGAGCACGAGCGCCTCGGAGACGTGGTCGCTCCCGACCAGCTCGTGCAGCGACTTGACCCGGTCGTCGGGACCCATGGCGAACTGCTCGAGCAGCGCCACGGGTGCGGTCTGGTGGGAGACGCCCACCGCGAGCAGGCTCACGAGTCCTCCTCGCCGGCGTTCGTCGCCAGCTCGTTCACGCGGGTTCCCCGACCAGCCGCTGCTGGCCCATGAACGCCAGGACCTGCAGCTCCACGGACAGGTCGACCTTGCGGACGTCGACCCCGGGCGGGGCGGCGAGGGTGACCGGCGCGAAGTTCAGGATGCTCCGCACACCCGCCGCGGCCAGCCGGTCGCAGACCGCCTGGGCCGCCTCGGCCGGTGTCGTGATGACCCCGATGCAGGCCTGCGTCGCCGCGACGACCTCCTCGAGCTCCTCCATCGGCCGCACGGTGTGCCCGCCGATGCGCCGGCCCACGCGGGCGGGCGCGGCGTCGAACAGGCCGACGAACTCGAATCCGCGGGTGCCGAAGCCGGCGTAGTCCGACAGCGCCGTCCCGAGGTTCCCGATGCCGACCAGCACGCACGCGCGGGACCGTTCCACCCCGAGCACGCGGGAGATGCGGTCGTGCAGGGTGGCGACCTCGTAGCCGACCCCGCGGACACCGCAGGGCCCGAGGTGGGAGAGGTCCTTGCGCAGCCCTGCGGGGTTGACCCCGGCGGCCGCGGCCAGCTCACCGGATGCGACGGTGCTCCGGCCGCCGTCGGCCAGAGCCGTCAGCACCCGGAGGTAGACGGCCAGGCGGGCGACGGTGGCCTCCGGGATCGTCCGGGGCCGCGGCTGGATCACGGGCTCTCCACAGCGGTCGCGTCCGCGTACCCGGCGGGCGCCAGGAGCGGGGGTGCGACGTCAGAACAGGCACGACGTCAGCAAAGACATCAGGACGCGGGCGTGACTCGCCCGCGTCCGACACGGTAGCCGCTTGTGAACGCAGGAACAAAGTCGCCGGACGCCGTGGAGTGCGCTGACCGGCCCGCACGGGCGTCGCTGTGGTGGAGACCACCCTAACGATCCTCGCCGGCACCCCCGTCGGGGGGTCGGCCCAGCGCCAGGTCGCGTCGCAGGCGGAGGACGTCGACGGTGAAGTAGGAGTGCTCCCGCCCGTCGAGCAGCACGACGGGCACCCGGTCGCCGTACTCGGCGCGCAGCTCCGGGTCCTCGTCCACGTCCACGAGCGCCGGCACCAGGCCGGCCTCGGCGCCGATCCGGGTCACCGTCTCGGCGGCCGTCTCGCAGAGGTGGCAGCCGGCTCGCGTGAGCAGCTGCAGGCGGGGCGTCGGCTCAGGCACCGGCGACCATCCCCGTCTCCTCCGCGGTCTCCTCCCCCTGGCCGTCCCCGGTGAGGCCCAGCTCCCGCAGGCGGGCGCGGCTGACCTTCCCGGTCAGCGAGTGCGGCAGCGCGGACAGGAAGTGCACGGAGGTGGGGACCTTGTAGCGGGCCAGCGACCCCATGGCGTGCGCCTGGAGTCCCTCGAAGGTCAGCTCGGCGCCGGGCCGCACGACGACGACCGCACGGACGGCGGCGCCGGTCCGGGGGTCCGGGACGCCGATGACGGCGCTCTCCGCGACCGCCGGATGGGTGTCCAGCACGCGCTCGACCTCCGCGGGGTAGACGTTGAACCCGCTCACCAGGATCAGGTCGCTGCGCCGGTCGACCAGGTGCAGGTCGCCGTCGGCGTCGCGGTAGGCGAGGTCCCCGGTGCCGAGCCAGCCCTGGGCGTCGGGGCCGTCCGTGCCGTCGGGCCAGTAGCCGGCGAAGAGGTTCGGGCCACGGATCCAGATCTCGCCTGGCCCCTCCTCCACCTCCTCGAGCTCGCCGCCGGCGCCGTCGTCGCCGGTGTCCTGGGTGGCCGCCGTGTCCCGGAGGACGAGCTCCACGCCCGGCAGCGGCCCGCCGATGCAGGTGGGCTTGGCCCGCCCCGTGGCCAAGGTGCTGGCCACGACGGGCGAGGCCTCGGTGAGGCCGTACCCCTCCCAGACCGTGACCGCGGCGCGGTCCCGCATCGCCGCCCAGACGTCCTCGGGCAGCGGCGCGGCGCCGGAGGACGCCATCCGCATGGCCGCGAAGCCCCGGCGCAGCTCGGCATCGGGGTGGGCGGGGTCGTCGAGGTTGCCGGCGTCGGCCGCGGCCAGCCAGGCCTGGTACATCGGCGGCGCGCCGGGCACGGCGGAGACCTGCTCCTCGGCCATCAGGGCGAGCGACGATCGCGGGTCGAAGGTCTCCTGCAGCACGGCGCAGGCCCCGGTGGCCGCCACCAGTCCGAAGCCGGCGTTGAGCCCGTAGACGTGGAACAGCGGGAGGACGAGGAGGACCCGGTCGTCCTCCCGGACCGGTGGCGGCGTCATGGCCAGGCACTGCTCCTGGTTGGCCCGCAGTGCCGCCGCGGTGAGGACGGCGCCGCGCGGACGGCCCGTGGTCCCGCTGGTGTAGGCCAGGAAGGACGGCCCCGCCGGGTCGACGGTGGCCTCGGGTGGCGGCCCGTCCGCGTCGGGCGGGCCGGTGCACACCGGCACGCCGGCGACCGGCTCGCGGTCCGCCCCGGTCACGAACAGGGCGGCGCCGGAGTCGCTGAGGACGAACTCCAGCTCCGGGTCGGTGTAGGCGGTGTTGACCGGCACCACGACCAGCCCGGCGCGCAGGGCGCCCAGGGTGGCGCGCAGCCAGTCCAGCCCGTTCGGGAGCTGGATGGCGACCCGGTCGCCGGGAGCGAGCTCGCGGGCGGCGAAGCCGGCCGCGGCGCGGTCGACGGCGGCGTCGAGCTCGGCCCAGGTCAGGCGCCGGTCGGCCGCCACCACCGCGGGTGCCTCGGGCCGTCGCCGGGCGGCGGACCTCACGAGCTCGGCGAGCGTCGTGCCTGCCTCTTCCACGGTCTCCTCCGTTGGAGCTGCTCTGGTCGGCCGGCCGCCGGTGGGCACGTCGGAGTGCATTCCGGCAAGCTGGCGTGGACGGGCTGGGGCGATGTTGTCACCATGGCGCCAGCCCCGCAGCATCGCGCGCCCGTTCCCCGCCGGGCGCGCCGCGGAGGGAGAGTCCAGGTTGGCGGGCCCGACGAGGAGGTCGATCGCCCGCATGGCCCAGCCTCTGGACGCCGAGCCGTCGGCTGCCTCCTCGCCGCCGACGGCGACCCCGGGTCCCGCGCGCCGGCGCTCGCCCCGGCCCCGGTCCGCCCCGCGGCCGACCCCCTTCCCGCGGGCCGGCGCCGACGAGGACGCCGCCGAAGAGGCCGGGGCCTTGGAGTCCGGGGCCTTGGAGGCCGGCCTGGGGCCGGCCCCGGACGGCGTGGACGTCTGGGGCCTGGTGGCCCAGGCACAGGCGGGCGACGCCGAGGCCTTCGGCCGGCTCTACGACCACTACGTGACGACGGTGCACCGCTACGCCTACTACCGGGTGGGCGACCGGGCGACGGCCGAGGACGTCACGAGCGAGACCTTCGTGCGCGCCCTGCGCCGGATCGACTCGCTGTCCTTCCAGGGCCGCGACGTCGGTGCCTGGCTGGTCACCATCGCCCGCAACATCATCCGCGACCACGTGAAGAGCAGCCGGTACCGGCTCGAGGTCGCCACCGCCGACATGCGGGACGCCGACCGGGCCACCGACGGGCCCGAGGACGCGGTCCTCGCCCACCTCACCAACCGCGAGCTGCTGGCCTGCGTCCAGCAGCTGGGCAGCGAGCAGCAGGAGTGCATCGTGCTGCGCTTCGTCCAGGGCCTCTCGGTGTCGGAGACCGCGCAGATCATGGGCAAGAAGGACGGCGCCATCAAGGCGCTGCAGCACCGCGCCGTCCGCCGGCTGGCCGG
>CADCTN010000175.1 GCA_902805535.1 uncultured Blastococcus sp.
GACCGTCCTGCCGAAGAAGCTCGACGAGCACGTGGCGCGCCTGCACCTGGACGCGCTGGGCGTCAAGCTCACCGAGCTCAGCAAGGTCCAGGCCGACTACCTCGGCGTGTCGGTCGAGGGTCCCTACAAGAGCGACCACTACCGCTACTGAGCGGTTCGCCCACCCATCCGGGGATGTCACCCGGGTGGGTGGGCGCCGTCGGGCCCCTACCAGCGCAGAATGGTCGCCGTGCCACCCACCGCTCCGCAGAACGGGCCCAGCCGCGGCCGTGTCCTCGTCGTCGACGACGACGCCGCCCTCGCCGAGATGCTCGGCATCGTGCTGCGGCGCGAGGGCTACGAACCCGCCTTCGTGTCCGACGGCAACCGCGCGGTCGGGGTCTTCCAGCAGACCCGGCCCGACCTCGTGCTCCTGGACCTGATGCTGCCCGGCCGCAACGGCCTGCAGATCTGCCAGGACATCCGCACCCAGTCCACGGTGCCGATCGTCATGCTGACCGCCAAGGGCGACACCATCGACGTCGTCCAGGGGCTGGAGGCCGGGGCCGACGACTACGTGACCAAGCCGTTCAAGCCGGTCGAGCTGGTCGCCCGCGTGCGGGCCCAGCTGCGCCGCGGGGAGACCGGGCAGGCGGAGAACCTGGCCATCGGGGAGGTGCAGATCGACGTCCCGGCCCACCAGGTCACCCGGGACGGCGTCCCGATCGCGCTCACCCCGCTGGAGTTCGACCTGCTGGTCGCCCTGGCGCGAAAGCCCCGGCAGGTGTTCACCCGCGAGCTGTTGCTGGAGCAGGTGTGGGGCTACCGGCACGCCGCCGACACCCGCCTGGTGAACGTCCACGTGCAGCGCCTGCGCGCCAAGATCGAGCGTGACCCGGAGAAGCCCGAGGTCGTGCTGACCGTCCGCGGCGTCGGCTACAAGGCGGGCCCGTCCTGACGGTCCCGGCCGCCCGGACCCGCACAATGGAGCGGTGACCCGCACCGCCCTGCCGACCGCCGGCACCGAGGCGCCCCCGTCGGCGCCCCGACCGGGTCGTCGGAGCGCAGCGAGGGCCTCGGTCCACCAGATGCGCCGCGGGCTGATGCGCCGTGCCGGCCGGGGTCGACGCCGGCTGCAGCACACGCTGCGGCGCGAGACCGCCCGGGCGCTGCACGCCTGGCGGTCCTCGCTCCAGGTGCGCATCGGCGCGATCACGATGGTCGTGGCGGGCACCGTGGTGATCATCGTCAGCCTGGTGCTGTTCAGCCAGATCCGCGACCAGCTGCTGTCGGTCAAGGAGGAGGCGGCGGTGGACCAGGCCCAGGCGGGGGTCGCCTACGCGCAGACCCAGCTGGCCGCCATCGCCCCGGGGGACGCCGCGAGCGTCCGCTCCACCCTCGACCGGACGGTGAACGCACTGCTGCAGCGCGGCGGGGCCGCCGGCGACTTCGAGGTCGTGATGGTCCACCGCATCGGCGAGGTGGAGCGCCCGGCATCCAGCCGCCGGGCGGTGCTGGATGCGCTGCCCTCGGCGCTGCGGGCCGACGTCGCCTCCGGCGGCCAGTCCCGCAAGTACCACCCGGTGCCCGATGCCACCGGCGAGCCGCAGGCGACGCTGCTCGTCGGCGCCGCGGTGCCCGGCGACGCCGACGGCGGCCAGCGGGTCGAGCTGTACTTCGCCTTCCCGCTGGAGCAGGAGGCCGAGAGCCTCGGGCTGATCCGCAGCACGGTGGTCATCAGCGGGATCGCGCTCACCCTGTTCGTCGTCGGCATCGGCGTGCTCGTCACCCGGTTGGTCGTCGATCCGGTCCGCCGGGCCGCGGGAACGGCGCAGCGGCTGGCCGAGGGGCAGCTGGAGGAGCGGATGGTGGTCCGGGGCGAGGACGACCTCGCCCGCCTGGCGACGAGTTTCAACGCGATGGCCGACAGCCTGCAGCGGCAGATCACCCAGCTCGAGGGCCTCTCCCAGCTCCAGCAGCGCTTCACCTCCGACGTCTCGCACGAGCTGCGCACGCCCCTGACCACGGTGCAGATGGCGGCCGAGGTCCTGCACGAGGCCCGCGGCGACTTCCCGGCGCACGTGGCCCGGTCGGCCGAGCTGCTGTGCGCGGAGCTGGACCGCTTCGAGCGGCTGCTCACCGACCTGCTCGAGATCAGCCGGTACGACGCCGGTGCGGCGGTGCTCGACTCCGAGCCCGCCGACCTCGGGGCCATCGTGGCCCGCGTGGTCGACGGCATGGCCACGCTGGCCGAGCGGCACGGCTCGGAGCTGCTGGTGAACCGGCCCGGCGAGGCGGTCGTCGCCGAGGTCGACGCCCGCCGGGTGGAGCGGATCCTGCGCAATCTCGTGGGCAACGCCATCGAGCACGGCGCCGGCCGCCCGATCGAGATCACGCTGGCGGCCAACCGCACCGCGGCCGCGGTCACGGTGCGCGACCAGGGCGTCGGGCTCGGTCCCGCGGACGCCCAGCACGTCTTCGACCGCTTCTGGCGGGCCGACCCGTCGCGGGTGCGCACGGTCGGTGGTAGCGGGCTCGGGCTGTCCATCAGCCTCGAGGACGCCCGGCTGCACGGCGGCTGGCTGCAGGTCTGGGGCCAGCAGGGAGCGGGCGCGCAGTTCCGCCTGACCCTGCCCCTGTCCGCGGGGGACGACCTGACCAGCTCCCCGCTGCCATTGCGCCCGGCGTTCCTCCGGCGGCCGGGGACCTCGGTATGACGCGCATCCGCCGGCTCGCGGTGCTGGCCCTGCTGCCGGTGCTGGCCGCGTGCTCCACCGTGCCGATGAACTCCGCCACCGTGCAGATCACCCAGGACCCGGCCCGCCCGGACGAGATCGTCGGCATCGAACCGCTGTCGCCGGAGTCCGGCGCAACTCCCGAGGACATCGTCCGGTCCTTCATCGACGCCGCCGCCAGCGTGCGGCCCGGTCACCGGGTGGCACGGGAGCATCTGGCTCCGGAGGCGGCCGGCTCCTGGTCCGACGAGGGCGAGATCACGGTGATCAGCCCGGACTACGCGACCGTCACCACCGAGACCGGCGCCGTGGAGGTCAGCGCCGACGCGGTGGGCACGATCGACGAGCGGGGCAGCTTCGTCGCCGACGGTGCGGCCACCTTCGTCCGGCAGTTCACGCTGGTCGAGGTGGGCGACGAGTGGCGGATCACCGATCCGCCGGACGGCCTGATCATCCTGGAGCCGGACTTCGAGCGGCTCTACGAGGAGGCCGCTGTCTACTTCCTCGACCCGACGGGGCAGCGGCTGGTGCCCGATCCGCGCTACGTCGTCGCCGGCGAGGCTCTGCCGACCACCCTCGTCGACCGCTTGCTCGCCGGCCCCTCGGGACCGCTGGCCGCGGGAGTGCAGAACCCGCTCAACGGTGCCCGGCAGCGCAGCGCGGTCACCCTGGAGGACCAGGCCGCCGTCGTCGACCTCACCGGGCTGCCGGCGGAGCAGTCCCCTGTGCTGTCGGAGATCTCCGCGCAGCTGGTCTGGACCCTGACCCAGCTGGGCAACGTCACGATCCGTTCCGTCGAGGTCCGCATCGACGGCGAGCCGGTGGACATCGACGAGGTGCCCGACGCGCAGACCAGGGACGACTGGGCCGGCGTCGACCCCGAGGCGGTCCCGCTCGAGTCCACCGGCCACTACCTCCAGGGCGGGGCGCTGCACACGGTCACGGCCGGGGAGCCGACGCCCGGACCGGCCGGCCAGGGCGCCTACGGCCTCGTCGACGCCGCCGTGGCCATCGACGACGCCACCGGCGAGCCGTCCTTCCTCGTCGGCATCCGGCCCGACGCCGCCGGCGCCGCGGTGGTGGCCGGTCCCTACGCCGGCGAGCTCGCGACCGTCCTGACCGCGGGGCGGTTCAGCTCGCCCAGCGTCGCGACCACCCGTTCGGAGATCTGGGTGGTGCGGGACGGGACCTCGGTGGTCCGCCTGCAGGCCGGCGGCACGCCGCAGGCGGTGACGACGCCGACGCTCTCCGGCCTGGGCGTCACCCGGTCGCTGCGGCTCTCGCCCGACGGTGCGCGGGCGGCGCTCGTCGTCGAGGGCTCGGGCCTCTACGTCGGGACCGTCGTGCGGACCGATGACGGCAGCGTGGCGCTGCGGGACTTCCGGGCGATCGCGCCGGAGCTCGCCCGCGTCGTCGACGTGGCGTGGCGGGAAAGCGGCAGCCTGCTGGTCCTCGCGGGCGACCCGGGGCAGGAACGGACCGTGCCGTGGTCGGTCGGCGTCGACGGCTGGGCCCTGACCGAGCTCCCGACGGCCGGGCTCCCGAGCCAGCCCGGGTCGATCGCCGCCGCGCCCACCCGGCAGCCGCTGGTCGACGCGGGCGGGACGATCTGGCAGCTGTTCGGCGGCACCTGGGCGACCCTGGTGCGTGGCCAGGAGCCGCTGCCCGGTACGGCCCCCTTCTATCCCCTCTGAACGGACCCTTCCACAAGGTTTCCGGTCCTCGCCCACGAGCACGGTCCGGGCGCCAGGCTGGTCCGGTGGGCCGGGCCGGGATCGCCGCGCTGGCCGACCTGGTCCTCCCCCGCACGTGCGCCGGCTGCGGAGTTCCCGGCTTCGTGCTCTGCGCGGAGTGCGCCGTCCTGCTGGCCGACCCGCGGCCGGCGGCGCCCCGCCGCGTGCCGTGGGGTTTCCCACCGACCGCGGCGGCGGGTGCGTACGCCGGCCGGGTGCGCCCTGCGGTGCTCGAGTTCAAGGAGCGCGGGCGGGCCGAGCTGGCCCGTC
>CADCTN010000176.1 GCA_902805535.1 uncultured Blastococcus sp.
TCGGCACGGCGATCGGCGGCCGGGCGCCGCTGGGCACCCGGCAGCTGCTCCTGGTCAACCTGCTCACCGACATGTTCCCGGCGCTCGCCGTCGCCGTCGCCGCTCCGCGGCGCGTGCCCGAGGGGGACGACGACGGCGCGCTGGCCGGTCACCCGCTCGCGGCGGTGCTGCGCGCCGGCCCGCACCGCGGGTTCACCGACGCCGTCCGGCACATGGTGCTGGTCCGGGGCGCGGCCACGACGGCCGGCGCCACCGGCGCCTGGGCGGTCGGCAAGCTCACCCCGGTCTTCCCCGGCCGGGCCAGCACGATGGGCCTGGCGGGGCTGATCGCCACCCAGCTGGCGCAGACGGCGTGGTCGGGCCGCCGCAGCCCGCTGGTGCTGGCCACGGTGGCCGGCTCGCTCGCCGTCCTCGTCGGAATCGTGCAGACCCCCGGGGTGAGCCGGTTCTTCGGCTGCACGCCGCTGGACCCGCTGTCGTGGTCGGTGGTGCTGGGCTCGGCCGTCGTCGGCGCAGCGGGCGCGGAGCTCGTGCCCGGCCTGGTCACCCGGTGGCGTGGCCGGAGCACGCAGCCCGCCCTGTCGTGAGCACCGCCGGTCCGGGCCCTGGGGACGCCGGCCCACCGCTGAGCCGTCTCGGTCGCGCCGCCCGGCTCGCGGCGCTGCCGGCCGCGCACGCCGGACGCACCGCCGTCGGGCTCGGCAGGCGGCTCGGCGGCCGGCCCGCAGAGCTGGTCGCCGCCCAGGTGCAGCAGCGCACCGCCGAGCAGCTGTTCGCCACCCTCGGCCAGCTGAAGGGCGGCGCCATGAAGGTCGGCCAGGCGATGTCGGCGATGGAGGCCGCGCTTCCCGAGCACCTGGTCGGCCCGTACCGCGAGGCGCTCGTCCGACTCCAGGAGGCGGCGCCGCCCATGCCGGCGGCGATGGTGCACGCCCAGCTCGACCGGGCCTTCCCCGGCGGCTGGCAGCAGGCCCTCGCCGGGTTCGACGAGCGGCCGGTCGCCGCGGCCAGCGTGGGTCAGGTCCACCGCGCCACCTGGACCGACGGCACCCCCGTCGCCGTGAAGATCCAGTACCCGGGCGCCGGCGCCGCGCTCGTCGCCGACCTGGCGATGCTGCAACCGCTGACGGCCGTCATCTCCGCCGCCATGCCGGGCCTGGACGCCCGTCAGCTGCTGGCCGAGCTGCGCGCCCGGCTGGTCGAGGAGGTGGACTACGCCCGGGAGGCCGCCGCGCAGACGGCGTTCGCCGACGCCTACCGGGACGACCCGGACATCGCCGTCCCCGATGTGCTCGCGGCCGAGGAGGGCGTGCTGGTCACCCGCTGGCTCGACGGGACGCCGCTGTCGCAGGTCATCGCCACCGGCACGGAGGACGACCGTGACCGCGCGGGCATGCTGCTGGTGCGCCTGCTGCTGTCCGCACCGGAGCGCGCCCACCGGCTGCACGGCGACCCGCACCCGGGCAACTTCCGGCTGCTGCCCGACGGCCGGCTCGGCGTCCTCGACTTCGGCGCGACCGAGGCCCTGCCGCACGGCTGGCCGGCCGCGCTGGGACCGCTCCTGGCCGCCGGGCGGGACCGCGACGCGGAAGCGCTGCACCGGACGGCCGCCTCGGTCGGCGTGCTCCGCCCCGGCACGGTGACCCCGGGAGCGCTGCAGGCGCTCCTCGATCCCTACCTCGAGCCGCTGCGCACGCCCGACCACCGGTTCACCCGCACCTGGATGCAGGAGCAGACCCGGCGCGCCTCCGACCCGCTGTCCGCAGCGGCCCGCACCCAGCGCCGACTGACGATCCCGCCCCGGCACCTGCTGCTGCAGCGCGTGGCCGCGGGTCTGGCGGGCGTGCTGTGCTCGCTCGGCGCCACCGTCGCCGTGGACGCCGAGGCCCGTCGGTGGCTGCCCGGGTACGGCAGCGGCGGGGAGTGACGGTCCGGCTCCGCCCGCCGCAGTCAGCGTCCGGGTCAGACGCCGAGGTGCGCCAGCGCCTGCAGCAGCAGCGTCGCCTGCCCGTGCATCAGCTCGGCCAGCACGGCCGGGTCCCGGGCCTCCAGCGGTGAGAACCAGGTCAGCTCCAGCGCGTCCTGCTGCGGGGCGCAGTCACCCTCGACCGGCACGACGTAGGCCAGCGACACCGCGTGCTGCCGCGGGTCGTGGAACGGCGTCACCCCGGGCGTCGGGAAGTACTCGACCACGGTGAACGGCTGCGGTGCCGGCGGCACCCGCGGCAGCGCCAGCGGACCGAGGTCCTTCTCCATGTGCCGCAGCAGGGCCGCCCGGATCCGCTCGTGGTACAGCACCCGCCCGGATACCAGCGCCCGCTTGATCTGCCCGTCCTCACCGGCCCGCAGCAGCAGCCCGACCGCGACCACCGTGCCCATCACGTCCACCCGCACGGGCACCACGTCGACGTACACGATGGGCAGCCGTTCGCGCGCGGCGTCCATCTCCTCGCGGGAGAGCATGCCGCCACCGGTCGCCGTCGTCAGCTCGGTCATGCGCACTGTCTAGCCGATGCCGCTCCCGATCGCTGTGACCCGGGCCGCAGGCTCCGTCACACCCAGGCGACGGATCCCAGCATGGCCGCGGTGAGGGAGCCCCGTGCAGCGAGCTCCGAGCCGGCACTGCCGGTCCCCCGCTCGCCAGCGACGACCGAGCCCGGCCCGCATTCGGCTTGATGGACAGCGTCGTCCTGACGACACTGTCCGTATGGCGCTGATGACGACCCAGCAGGCCGCCGACCGGATCGGGGTCTCCCTCCGGCACGTGCAACGGCTGGTCGCCGGCGGCGACCTCGTGGCCATCGGCCTCGATCGGATCGACGCCGAGTCCGTCGCCCAGTGGATGGCCCAGCGCGGGGGGCGCCGCCTGCGCGCCTGGGAGGAGCCGACAGCCTGGGCCGCCGTCGCACTCCTGGAGGGGGAACCGGCCCCGTGGCTGGGGCAGGCTCAACGCTCCCGTCTGCGGTCTGCCCTCGCCGGGACCGACGCCGTCGAACTCGTCTCCCGCTCCCGCAACCGAGCGGAGATCCACCACTTCCACGCCCATCCCCGGGCCCTCGGTCACCTGGCCCGGGACGTCGTCGAGTCCGGCGCCATGCGAGGCGTCGGCGGGCTCACCGAGGCCACGGATCGACTCGACGGATACGTCGCCCGCTCCGAGCTGCGTCAGCTGGCGCAGCGCTACCGCCTCGGTTCCGACCCGGCCGGCAACGCCACGCTCCGGGCGACGGGCATGGCGCCGGACGTGATCGCCGAGCTCGCGGAGGGACGTCGCCACGTGCTCGCCGGACTCGACCTGGCCGGTTCGACCGACGCCCGGGAACGCGCGGCCGGCCGGCGCATCGTCGACCGCGCGCTCGGAGTGCTGCGTGGCTGACGTCCTCCGGCCACCGACGCCGGCCGGCGGCTGGGGCCGTCCGTGGCCGGAGGTCGCCGAGCTGGCCACGATGGTGCCTCCGTCGACGTGGACGCTGATCGGCGGGCTGATGGTGCAGCTGCACGGCTTCACCGCAGGACTACCGGTGGTGCGGCCCACCAACGACGTCGACGTCCTGCTGCACGTGGAGAACGGGCGCGGCCGCGCCGCGGAGGTGACTCGCGGCCTGGAGCAGCTGGGGTACGAGTTCGCTCCTGGCATCGATCCGCGCACGGGGACGGCGCACCGGTTCGTCCGCGGGGCCGCCGTCGTCGACCTCGTGACGTCCGTCGTCGACGTGGTCGCCGCGGATCACGCGCCGCCGAGGTCCCTCGAACGCATCCGGGGTTACGACCTGGTGCTGGTCGACGGGGGGACGCAGGCGCTCCGGCGGACGGTGCTCGCCGAGCTGGCGATCAGCGGCTCGGTACCGACGACGGTCAGCGTGCCGGACGCCTTCGGTGCGCTGATCCTCAAGGCGGCGGCCCACAAGGCGGACACGCGCGACCGCGACCGGCACCTGACCGACGCCGCCGTCCTCCTGGCCTGCGTCGACCCGTTCGAGGAGCGCCTGCCCTCCGGCAGCGACCGGTCTCGGCTGCTCCACCTCCGGGAACACCTTGCCGATCCGACGGCGGCGGCATGGCTGTCGCTCCCGGACGACGCCCGCCGCAACGGTCAGGCGGCTCTCGACCTCCTCTGCGGCTGATCCCCTGGACGCCGTCGCGCGAACGCCCTGGGATCTCAGACCGGCGTCGGGACCCGGTCCTCGGGACGGCGCAGCACCGTCCGCACCGTCCGCGTCGCGGCGGTGCGCGCCAGCTCGCGGATCGGGCCGGTGTCCCACATCGGCCGGGACGGCTCGGCGGGCTCCGGCGCCGGCGCGGCCGGCTGCTCCCGCCGGGCGGCGACCTCGGCCAGCGCGGCCCGGCGCCGGGTCAGGATCGCCTCCTTCTGCCGGTCGACCCGCTCCTTCTCGGCCATCACCAGCAGCTCCTCCTTCGCCAGCGCCACGGACTTCCGCGACTCCTGCGCCATCTCCTCGATGTCGACGTCCCCGGAGTCGCGCAGCGCGGCCAGCCGGTCGTAGGCGGTCGGCGGGCTGAAGTTGAGCAGCAGCTTCATGAGCACCGGCAGGATCTCCACGCTCATGAACAGCAGCGAGAGCATGAACTGCGCGGCGGCGAGGGTCCCGTTGCGGTCGCCCAGCCGGTCGAGCGCCGCCAGCCGCATCAGCAGGCCGCCGGCGTCCTCGTTCTCGCCGTCGAACGCGGCCTGCAGCCGCTCCTGCTCCGCGGTCAGGCGGGCCAGCTCCGCCCGGTCGGTCTCCAGCGACGCGGCGGCCATCGACGCGCTCCGCGACTCCGCGGACGACGCCGCGTCGACGGCGCCGTCCAGCTCCGCCCGGGCGGCCAGCACGACCGCCTGCTGCGCGTCGGCCGCGGCCCGCGCCTCGAGGTAGGCCTGACCCGTTCCGGCGTCGCCGGTGCCGCACGAGCCGTCGAGCTCGCACTGCGCCTTGGCCTCCAGCTCGCGCGACACGGCGAGAGCCGAGTCGAGCGCGTCCTGCCCGGCCGTCACCCCGCCCCGGACCACCGCGAGGCCGGCGTCCGCCACGCCCCCGCTGGCGACGATCGCCTCCTCGGTGGCGATCCGCTCCTCCAGCTCCGGCAGCCCGGCGAACCGCGAGTCGGCGGTCAGCGAGGCCTGGTAGGCGTCGGCCGCCTCGGCCTGCATGGTCACGATCTCGGTGTCGATCTCCTTGGCGAAGATCTGCAGGGTCAGCGGCGTCGCGATGACGACGCCGAGCACCAGGGCCAGCCCGATCCGCGGAACGGCGAGCACCAGGTTGCGCCGCACCGACGAGTCGTGGGTCATCCCGACCATGAGCATCCGGTCCAGGTTGACCACGACGAGGCCCCAGCCCAGGCCGGCCAGCAGCGCGACGGGCCACCACACGCCGAGGGCCATGTGCACGGCGAAGGCCATCGACACCAGGGCCAGCCCGCCCGTGCTCAGCAGCACCCCGCCGAGCGCCACGAACTTGGCGCGGGCACCGGGCGCCGCCGCCAGCACGTCGGGCCGGGCGCCGGCCAGCAGAGCCAGCGCGTTGCCGATACGTCCTCGTCGGAACCTCACGGTCAGTGCACCCCCGAGGCGGCGGGGTAGCGGGAACCGTCGCCTCAGATGCAGTTATCGGCAGTCCGGGCGCGAGGGCCGACCCTGAGCGAGATCGGGCGGCCGGCGCGGCACGGGACCGAGGTCAGGACCGAGGCCTCCTGGAGGGCCGGATCGGCGCCCGTACCGGGTTGGGACCGGCCCGCGCCGCAGTCGTGGGAGGCTGGTGTCATCTGACCGACGGCCACGCGCCCCCCGAGGGCTCGCCGTCCAACCCGATGTCCTCGACGACCGAGGAACGGCTGGGCCGGCCGGTGTACGTGCACGGACCAACCGAACGAACGGGATCTCATGCCTTTGATCGCCTGTCCTCAGTGCTCCAGCGAAGAGATCAACGGAACGCCGCAGGCCGACAGCCGCCTGCTCATCACCTGCGAGGACTGCGGCCACGAGTGGCTGCGGGGCGAGGCGCGCCGCGACCCCGGCCGCCCCGCCGTCCGCACCATCGACTCGCTGCACGCCGCCTTCCCCACCACGCTCGACGTCCGCCTCGACGTCCGGGAGCGGGTCGCGGTCCTCATCTCCGACTTCCGGCTCGACCACCGGGATGCCGACCCCGAGGTCGCCGCGTTCCGGGAGAAGTACACCGAGCTGTTCAGCCGGGACGGGCTCTCCGGCGCCCGCCCGGAGGACCTGCTGGAGTTCGCGACCTCCGACACCCTCGCCAACGCCGGCAACATGTCCGGCCTCAACCGCGCGTGGAAGACCCAGGGCGCGGACAAGGCGGCGCAGAAGGTCCGCGAGTCGATCGAGTTCCTGCTGCACGGGCCCGAGAGCCTGCGCCTGGAGGACCGGCTCACCCAGCTGATCGACGGCAAGAAGGTCGGCTTCCCCTCGTTCAACAAGGAGCCCCTGCTCACCAAGGTGCTCTGCGTCGCCGAGCCCGAGCGGTTCCTGCCGGTCCTGCGCTACTCGGCCCCGACCGACGGCAAGAAGGAGATCGTCAAGCTCGTCTTCGAGCTGGACCTCCCGCCGGCCGAGAAGGTCGCGTGGACGATCGGCCGGCTGGCCGTGTGGAGCAACGACCTGCTCCGCTCGCTGGTCGGCAACGACATCCCCGACCTGCAGCAGGCCGCGGCGTTCCTCGCCTGGGCGAAGACCCGTCCGGCGCTCTCCCGCGCCTGAGCACCGCACCACGCCGGACGGCGGCCCCCGGGCCGCCGTCCGGCGCGGGCCCTCCCGAGCGCTGCGCCGGGTGCCCCCGACCTGCCACGATGACCGGGTGGACGACGTCCTGGTCCTGCCGAGCGCCGGTCCGGACCCGCTCCCCGTCGACACCGCCGTGGCCGCCGTCCTCGGCTACACCCGGGGCAGGCGCCCGCTGCACTTCCGCGCTCCCAACGCGCGGACCGGGCGGTGGGTGGAGATCCCGGCGTTCGCCTACGAGCGGTTCGACCGCCGGCCCGGCACCGTCGGCCCGCTGGGCGAGCCGGACATCCTGACCGCCGAGGGCCTGCACGGCCGCCTCGACCCGGAGTCCTGGTCGGCGATGAAGGCGGTGCTCGGAGACGTCGGCCCGCTCGCCGACGCAATCAGCGACCGGGCCGCGGGACGGCCGCTCGGCGAGCTCCCGGACGACGAGTTCTCCGTGCTGGCCGAGCCGGGCACCGTCGGCGCGGGCCTCCGCCGGATCCGGGAGCACTGCGAGGCGGTCCCCGGCGTCCCACCGCAGCACGTGGTCGCGGCGCTGCACCACCGCCGCCCGTCCCTCGTCCCGCTGCTGCACCGCACCACCCGCTGGCAGCTGCTCCCCCACGTCCGGGAGGGCGACAGCGGCGTCGAGGCGGTGATCCACCGGGAGCTGCGGTCCAACCGCCCGGCCTTCGCCGCGCTGCAGGAGCGCCTGGCGGCCGTGCTGGACGGCGACCGCCCGCTCACCGTCCTGCGGCTGCACGACATCCTGCTGTGGCTCAGCGGCACGCTGCGGCTGACCCATGCGGTCGCGCTTGGTCAGCCGGTGCTCCACCCCGGGTCGCGGCCGGTCTGACCGAGCACCCGGTCGAACACCGGGGCGTCATCGGGGACCGCCACGACCGGTCCGTAGATCTGGTCGCGCATCTCGGGGACTCCCGCGGCGAACTCGAGGTTGTAGGTCAGGCAGGCCTGCGCGGTCGCGGGGTCGGCTTGGTACCGCTGTCCGGTCGCAGCGGCGAGATCCCAGCCGTGCACCAGCACCTCGTTGACGCCGACCAGACCGACGTCGGCCGCCGGCATGGTCATCCCGGCGATGGTCGTCATCCCGTCCCACGCACCGGGTTCCCGCCACGCCGCTGCCAGGGAGCCGAGCTGCGCCGGCAGCCGGGTGCGCCAGTCCGGGACCAGGTGCGCCGCATCCGGCACCGGGCCCTCCGTTCCCTCGGCCTTCTCCGCTGACCGGCGGAAGGCGATGGTCAGGCCGACGAGGTGGTCGAGGAGCGCGGCCACGTCCATGCCGGGGCACGGGGTCGGGGAGCCCAGCTGGTCGTCCTGCACACCCGCCACGATGCGGGCCACCTCGGCGGTCTGCGGGCCGAGGTCCGGAGTCGTCGTCTGCATGCCTGGTCCGACCGTCCCGCCGTCCCGAACTCATCGCGGCTGCCCCGGACTCATCGCGGATGCGAGGCTCGCCCGATGACCTACGACCTCCAGCGCTTCGTCGACGCCCAGTCCGCCACCTACGACCAGGCGCTGGCCGAGCTGCGCGCCGGTGCCAAGCGCACCCACTGGATGTGGTTCGTCTTCCCGCAGGTCGCCGGCCTGGGCCGCAGCGGCATGGCGCAGCGCTTCGCGATCTCGGGCCTGGAGGAGGCGCGGGCCTACCTGTCCCACCCGACGCTCGGCCGGCGGCTGGTGGAGTCCGCCCGCGCGCTCACCGCGCTGGACACCGCCGACCCCGAGCAGGTCTTCGGGCCGGTGGACGCGATGAAGCTGCGCTCCTCGATGACGCTGTTCGCGCACGCCGCCCCGGACGAGCCGGTGTTCCGCGAGATCCTCGACCACTGGTTCCAGGGCACCGAGGACGAGGCGACGACCGGCCGGCTCTGAGAGATTCTCGTCGTCCGATGTCGAGAACCCGGCCGCGGCTCCGTCCCCCGGGTGCACGCGGCCACGACGGGCCGCACCTGACGAGGAGAAGACGATGGCCAAGTACCTGCTGCTCAAGCACTACCGGGGCGCGCCGGCGGCGGTGAACGACGTGGCGATGGACCAGTGGACGCCGGAGGAGGTCTCCGCCCACATGCAGTACATGGATGACTTCGCCAAGCGGCTCGAGGGCACCGGCGAGTTCGTCGACGGGCAGGCCCTCCGTCCGGAGGGCATGTGGGTCCGCTCCGACGGCGAGGGCCGGCCGCCGGTCACCGACGGACCCTTCGCGGAGACCAAGGACCTGATCGCCGGCTGGATGATCATCGACGTCGAGGACCAGGACCGGGCGATCGAGCTGGCCGGGCAGCTGTCGGCGGCGCCGGGCGCGGGTGGGCGGCCCATCCACGAGTGGCTCGAGGTGCGGCCGGTCTTCGGCGAGCCGCCGACCGTCACGGAGTGACGCCCGGTGGACCGCGCGGTGGATGAGGCCCTGCTGCGGACCCTCACCCCCACCGTGATCGGGATCCTCGGCCGCCGCGGAGCCGACTTCGCGGCGGCCGAGGACGCCGTCCAGGAGGCCCTGGTCGAGGCCGTCCGGGTGTGGCCGGGCGACCCGCCGCGGGACGCGAAGGGTTGGCTGGTCACCGTCGCGTGGCGCAAGTACCTCGACGCCGTCCGCGCCGACACGTCCCGGCGACGGCGCGAGGTGCTCGTCGAGGAGGAGCCGGCGCCCGGACCGGCGGAGGTCGTGGACGACACGCTCCAGCTGTACTTCCTCTGCGCCCACCCGTCCCTGTCCCCGGCCTCGGCGGTCGCGCTCACGCTGCGCGCCGTCGGCGGCCTGACCACGCGGCAGATCGCGCAGGCCTACCTCGTGCCGGAGGCGACCATGGCCCAGCGCATCAGCCGGGCCAAGCGGACCGTCGCGGGGGTCCGGTTCGACCGGCACGGCGACGTCGGCACGGTGCTCCGCGTGCTGTACCTCGTCTTCAACGAGGGGTACTCCGGCGACGTCGACCTCGCCGCGGAGGCGATCCGGCTGACCCGGCAGCTGGCGGCCAGTACCGACTCCGAGGAGGTCGCGGGCCTGCTCGCGCTGATGCTGCTGCACCACGCCCGGCGCCCGGCGCGGACCCGCACCGACGGCAGCCTCGTCCCCCTCGCCGAGCAGGACCGCGGCCGGTGGGACACCACTCTGATCGCCGAGGGCGTCGAGCTCCTCCAGGCGGCGCTGGCGCGCGACCGACTGGGTGAGTTCCAGGCGCAGGCGGCCATCGCCGCCCTCCACGCCGACGCACGGACGGCCGAGGAGACCGACTGGGTGCAGATCGTCGAGTGGTACGACGAGCTGGTGCGGCTCACCGGCAGCGCGGTCGCCCGGCTCAACCGGGCCGTGGCGGTCGGGGAGGCCGACGGCCCGCGGGCCGGCCTGGCCGCCCTCGCCGAGCTCGACCCGGCGCTGCCCCGCCACACCGCCGTCGCCGCCTACCTGCACGAGCGCGACGGCGACCCGGTCACCGCCGCCCGGCTCTACGCCGATGCGGCCAGGTCGGCGCCGAACGTCGCGGAGCGGGACCACCTCGTGCGGCAGGCCGCCCGGCTCAACGCGCTGCTGCGCGGCTGAGCGGCCAGTCCCGGGTCGCATCCGTCCCGGTAAATGCGGGACACCTGTACCTGTCGGCCGGGACGCGCCTCTTCCTAGCGTCGCCTCCACAGCGTCGAACGCGTCCGATCCAGCCGAAGCACGAGGTGCTAGATGACCGCCGTCCTCGCCCGTCCGACCGTCGCCGGCCCGCGGAGGCCGACCGAGGACACTCTGCGGCACTCCCCCGCGGTCGCCTACCAGCGGGTGCTGCACCAGGCGGTGCGCCGGGAGTTCCGGCTGCTGGCCGAGCTCGCGAGCTGGGCACCGGCCGACGACGCCGTCCGCGCCGCGGAGCTGACCGGGCACGCCGACCTGCTCGCCCGGGTCCTGCTCCAGCACCACGCCACCGAGCGTGAGCTGCTGTGGCCGGCCCTGTTCCGCGGTCTCCCGTCCCGGGAGGAGGACGGCGCCCGCGACGCCGTCGGCTACTGGACCAGCCGGGCGGCGCTGCTGGACCACATGCTGCGCGACCTCTCCACGGTCGCCCGGCAGTGGGCGGTGGCCCGGACCGCCGGTGCGCGCGACGCCTTCGCCCGCGCCTGCACCCGGGTCGCCTCGACGATCGATGCGCACCTCGCCGAGGAGGAGCGGGCGCTGCACCCGCTGCTCGCGCGGTACCTGACCGATGCCGAGTGGTCGGCGGTCAGCCGCGCGGCGACGACAGACCTGACCGGCCGCGAGCAGCTGCTCCTGGTGGGGCTGGCGCTCGAGGACGCCTGCGCCATCGACCGGGCCCGCCTCCTGGCCGGGCTCGCGCCGGCCACCCGCACTGCCTGGCGGGTCGTCGGCCGGCGCACCTACCGCGCCGTCGTCGTCCGGCTGCGGGGCGCCCCGCCGGCGGCCTGAGACCGCTACCTTCCAGCCGGTGAGCGAGGGTCCCGGCCGGTTCGCCGAGCTGCTGCGACGCGACCGCGAACGCGCGCGCTCATGGCATCGAGCCTGGTCGGGACCCGTCCGGTCGACACCCACGCGGCACCCACAGTCAGGCGGTGAGCACGACCTTGCCCCTGACCTTGCCGTCGCGCAGGTAGGTGATGGCCTCCCCGGCATCGGCCAGCGGGAAGGTCCGGTCGACCGGCGCCCGCAGCGTCCCGGCCGCCAGGTGGTCGGCGAGGGTCTCCAGGTCGGCCTGGTTCGGCATCGACACGTAGCTGCGCAGCCGCTGCCTGATGAACGGGCTCAGCAGCATGGCCAGCAGCGGCCGCTCGATGCCCTGCCGCAGCCCGCCGACCTCGGCCCCGACGATCACCAGGGTGCCGGTCGGCGTCAGCGCCCGACGCAGCTCGCGCAGCGTGCGGTTGCCGCCGGTGTCGAGGATGAGGTCGTACCGCCGTCCGCCGTCGGTGATGCCCTCGCGGGTGTGGTCGAGGACGTCGTCGGCGCCGAGCGAGCGGACGAAGTCCATCTTCCCGGTGCGGCAGACGCCGGTGACGTCCGCGCCGGCCGCCACCGCGAGCTGCACCGCGTAGGAGCCCACTCCACCTCCGGCGCCGATGACCAGCACCCGCTGCCCTGCCCGGACGTTTCCCTTTCGCAGCCCGTGCAGCGCGGCCAGCCCCGAGATCGGGACGGCGGCGGCCTCCTCGAACGAGACGTTCGCGGGCTTGTGCACCAGGTTCTTCGCCGGCACCTTCGCGTACTCGGCGTACGTGCCCGACCCGCTGCCGAACACCTCGTCGCCGGGCTGGAAGCGGGTCACGTTCGCGCCGACCGCCGTCACCACTCCGGCGACGTCCATGCCCGGCACGGGGTTCTTCGGCTTCCGGACGCCGAACCCGGCGATCCGGATCAGCTTCGGCAGCCCGGTGACCAGGTGCCAGACGCCCTGGTCGACACCGGCTGCCGCCACGCGGACCAGCACGTCGTCGTCCCCGGCGACCGGCTCGGCCACCGTGTCGAACCGCAGGTCCTCGGGTGCGCAGTACGTCTCCTGCACGACGGCCTTCATCAGTCGACCGTGCGCAGGATCTGCTCGATGGACGCCGTCCGGGAGCGCAGCTCGGAGACGTCGGCAGCGGTGCGCTGCTGGGCGTCGAGGGTCTTCTCGGCCAGCTGCTCGTAGCGGCCGACCAGCTGGCGGAGGTCGGCGTCCTGCTGGCCGGCGACCTTCATCTTCCGGGACTCCAGGACGGTGGCTGCCGCGCCACCGATCAGGAGCAGGACCGCGAGGATGATCCCGAGGATCAGGATCGCCTCCGGCCACGTGGTGCCGCTGTCGACGGCGTTCATCGGGGCTTCTCCTTGTCTGCGGGACCCGGGGACGGGTCCGGACGGGTGAGGGTCGCGGCCGCCTGGGACAGCGACTCCGCGGTGAGGTGCAGGTCGAAGTCGGCGACCTCGAAGTACTTCATGGCCTTGCCGTCGTCGGACAGCTCGAGGGTGCCGACGACGAGGCCGGCGGCCTCGAGCCGCTGCAGGTGCATGTGCAGCAGCGGCCGGCTGATGCCGATCTCGCGGGCCAGGTGGCTGACGTAGTCGCGGCCGCCGGCGAGCGTCGCGAGGATGCGCAGCCGGATGGGGTTGGCCAGGGCGGCCAGCATCTCGACCAGGTGGTCGCCGCTCGGCCGGTCCGCTGTCACGTCACTCCGTCATGTGTAAGAACTTTCTGACATGTGCAAGCTAGAGGTAGGAGTGACCGGAACGCAATGCCCCGCCGTGTGTGAGGTCCAGCTCCACCGGGAACGCCCGGTCGGTGAGCGAAGAGAACAGCGGCTCCGGTTACGTCGAGTCCGAGTACAAGCGCGACTCCAAATACCTCGCCGACCGGATCACCGCCGACGGTTCCAGCGGCTGGCCGGTGGAGCCCGGTCGCTACCGGCTGGTCGTCGCGCGGGCGTGCCCGTGGGCGAACCGGTCGGTCATCGTCCGCCGGTTGCTCGGCCTGGAGCCGGTGATCTCGATGGGGCTGGCGGGGCCCACGCACGACGAGCGCAGCTGGAGCTTCGACCTCGACCCCGGCGGCCGCGACCCGGTGCTCGGGTACGAGCGGCTGCAGGAGGCCTTCTTCGCCCGCGACCCGGAGTACCCGCGGGGCATCACGGTGCCGGCCATGGTCGACGTCCCGACCAAGGCCGTCGTCACCAACGACTTCGCGCAGATGACGCTGGACTTCTCCACCGAGTGGACGGCGCACCACCGCGACGGCGCTCCGGAGCTGTACCCGGAGAAGCTGCGCGACGAGATGGACGACGTCATGAAGCGCGTCTACAAGGAGGTCAACAACGGCGTGTACCGGTGCGGGTTCGCCGGCGATCAGCGGGCCTACGACCGCTCCTACACCCGGCTGTGGACCGCGATGGACTGGCTCGAGGACCGGTTGTCAGGTCAGCGGTACCTGATGGGCGAGACCGTCACCGAGGCCGACGTCCGGCTGTTCACGACGCTGGCGCGCTTCGACGCGGTCTACCACGGTCACTTCAAGTGCAACCGGCAGAAGCTGACCGAGATGCCGGCCCTGTGGGGCTACGCGCGCGACCTGTTCCAGACGCCGGGGTTCGGGGACACGACCGACTTCCCGCAGATCAAGGAGCACTACTACGTCGTCCACAAGGACATCAACCCGACGCAGGTGATCCCGTACGGGCCGGACACGTCGGTCTGGCTGACGCCGCACGGGCGCGAGGAGCTGGGCGGTTCACCGTTCGGCGACGGGACACCC
>CADCTN010000177.1 GCA_902805535.1 uncultured Blastococcus sp.
GCCGGATCACGCGGCGGGCGAGCACGTCGGTGCGCAGCGCGGACTTCGCGGCACCGACATCGGGCAGGAGGGTCACTCCTGGAGGCTAGCTAGGCTGCCGCCATGTCCAGCCCCACCGCCCGTCCGGCGCGCAAGGCCGTCATCCCCGTCGCCGGCATGGGCACGCGCTTCCTGCCCGCCACGAAGGCCGTGCCGAAGGAGCTGCTGCCCGTCGTCGACCGGCCGGCCCTGCAGTACATCGTCGAGGAGGCCGCGCGCGCCGGGCTGCCCGAGGTGCTCATGGTCACCGGCCGCAACAAGGCGGCGATCGAGGACTTCTTCGACCGGCACCCGGAGCTGGAGTCGGCGCTGGAGAAGAAGGGCGACGCCGAGCGCCTGGCCGCGGTGCACGAGTCGACCGACGTCGCGCAGGTCCACTTCGTCCGGCAGGGCGAGGCGCGCGGGCTCGGGCACGCCGTCCTGCAGGCGTCGGCGTTCGTCGGCGACGAGCCGTTCGCGGTGCTGCTGGGCGACGACCTGATCGACGCCCGCGACCACCTCCTCGAGCACATGCTCGCCGTCCAGGCCGAGCACGGCGGAGCGGTCATCGCGCTGCTCGACGTGGGCCGCGAGAACATCGACAAGTACGGCGCCGTCGCCATCGAGCCCGGCGAGCAGGAGGTGGTCGACGGCGACCAGGTGGTCCGCGTGACCGGTCTCGTGGAGAAGCCCCCGGTCGAGGAGGCCCCGAGCAGCCTGGCGATCATCGGCCGGTACGTGCTCCCCGCCTCGGTCTTCGACGTGCTCCGCGAGACCCCGCCCGGCCGCGGCGGCGAGATCCAGCTGACCGACGCGCTCGCCACCCTCGTCGAGCGCGGGGAGCCGGTCCACGGCGTCGTGTTCAGCGGCCGCCGCTACGACACCGGCGACCGGCTGGACTACCTGAAGGCGGTCGTCCGCCTGGCCGCCGAGCGCGACGATCTCGGTCCGCCGCTGCGTTCCTGGCTGCGGGAGTTCGTCGCGGACCTGCCCGCCGAGGGCGCGTCGTCGTCCTGACCGACCGCGACAGGGGCACCATCGGGGTCCGGAGCAGCCGACGGACCTCCACCGGGGACCGGGCGTGCTCCGCGGGCCGCGGCCGATCGACGGCGCGCGGCCCGGCGGAACGACGGTGGTGAGGATGAACGGACAGATCGACGGCGGCGACGGTGCGACGTACCGGGGGCACCGGGACACCACGCAGGTCGACATGCCGATGGCGGTGCCCCGCCGGAGCGGACCGCTGACGATGCGGGGCGTGCGCGTCGTGACGCCCTCGCGCGGCGCGACGTCCCCGAGCCGGCCGGTGCCCGGGCCGCGGACCGTCGTCGAGGGGCCGATCCCGCTCCCGGCCACCGAGTCCGTCCCGCTGGACCTGATCTGCACGGTCGAGCGGCACCTGGACGAGATCCTCGCCGCGGTGCCCCAGCCGCACCCGATCGAGCTCGCCGTCCTCGACGCCCAGGGCCTGCTCTGCGCCGAGGAGGTCACCAGCCAGCGCGCGCTGCCCGCCTTCGACCAGGCGGCCCTGGACGGGTACGCCGCGCGCGCCGAGGACGTCGAGGGCGCGCTCCCGGAGGCGCCGGTCGAGCTCGCCGTGGTGGGGGAGAGCGTCGCGGGGGCCGGTGCGCCGTCCGCCATCGGCCCCGGTCTGGCGCTCAAGGTGTCCGCCGGTGCGATGCTCCCGGCCGGGGCCGACGTCGTCGTCCCCGCCGTCTGGACCGACCAGGGCGCCGCGCGCGTCGCGGTGCACGCGGGCCCGCCGGCGGGCGGCTACGTCCGCCGCACCGGCGACGACGTCGCGCCGGGCGATCCGGCGGTGCAGGTGGGCACCCCCATCGGGCCGGCCCAGATCAGCCTGCTGGCCGCCGTCGGGCGCGAGCGCGTCCTGGTCCGCCCCCGGCCGCGCATCGCCGTGCTGTGCGCCGGCACGGAGCTGGTCGACGTCGGCACCGTCCCGGCGCCGGGACAGGTGGTCGACGTCAACAGCTACGCGCTGGCCGCGGCCGCCCGGGACGCCGGGGCCGAGGCCTACCGGTCGGGGATCCTGCCGTCGGACCCGCGCCGGCTGAGCGAGGTGCTGGAGAGCCAGCTGCTGCGCAGCGACCTGGTGCTCATCGCGGGGACGTTCGCCAGCGGCGGGTTCGACCTGGTGCAGGAGGCGCTGGCGGAGCTGGGCGACATGCGGATCCGTCAGGTGACGATGCACCCCGGACCCGCCCAGGGCTTCGGCCGGCTGGGTCGTGACGAGATCCCGGTCATCTGCATCCCCGGTGAGCCGGTGGCCGCGCTGGTGGCCTTCGAGGTCTTCGTCCGGCCCGCGATCCGGCTGATGCTCGGCAAGCGGCAGCTGTTCCGCCGCACCGTGCAGGCGGTCGCCGGCCAGCAGCTGGTCTCCCCGCTCGGCTACCGCCAGTACCTGCACGGCACCGTCATGCGCCACCCCGACGGCGGCTACGTCGTCGAGCCGGTGGGCGACGGCACCGAGGCGCTGCTGGCGCGCATGGCGCGGGCCAACTGCCTGATCGTCGTGGACGAGGACGTCACCGAGGTCGCCGAGGGCGGCCTGGTCACCGTCATGCCACTGCTCCTGGGGGGCTGAGCTGGACCCGCAGATGCACCCGGGATGGCCGGCGCGGCTGACCTGGGGACCCGTCGAGCTGCTCCCGCTGCGCCGCCGGGACGCGGGTGACTGGAGCCGGCTGCGGGTCGCCAACGAGGACTGGCTCAGCCGGTGGGAGCCCTCCGGCGGGCTGCCGTGGCGCGAGCGCCACACTCCCGCGGCCTACCGGGCGATGCGCCGGGTCGTGGCCCGCCGAGCCCGGAACGGCACGTCGCTGCCCTTCGCCCTCCGGGTGGAGGGCCGCCTGGCCGGCCAGGTGACGTTGGACAACATCGTCCGCGGCGCGCTGCGGTCGGGGTACCTCGGCTACTGGATCGACCGCTCGGTCGCCGGCCGCGGGATGGCGTCGCTGGCCGTTGCGCTCGTCTGCGACCACGCCTTCGGCCCGGTCGGGCTGCACCGGGTCGAGGCGGACATCCGGCCGGAGAACCTGCCCAGCCAGCGGCTCGTGGAGCGGCTCGGCTTCCAGCGGGAGGGCCTGTTGCGCCGCTACCTCGACATCGACGGCGACTGGCGTGACCACAACTCCTACGCCCTGCTGGCCGAGGACCTGCCCGGCGGCGCGCTCGCCCGCTGGCGCTCGCGCATACCAGGCTGACCCGGCCCGCCGGTGGACGGCGCGACGGACACGCCCCCGTCGTCACAACGGCCCCGCAACTCCATCCGCGACACACCGCGCGCCTCCCTCGTTGCGGGGTCCGGCCTGCATAACCTCGCCATCGCAAGTGACTCGTGTGACAGGTGGTGTTCAGATGGGATCGGGCCTGCTCTTGGCCGCTCTGGTCGTGCTGTGGTTCGTCGTGCTGGTCCCCATGGTGGTGACCCGCGGCGAGGCATCCGCCGGCCAGGTGGGGTTGGCCGACTCCGGTCGGACGCTGCAGCGCCGTCGGACCGTGGACCCCGTCGTCCACGCCGACACCGAGCGAGTGGCGATCGACCGCGACCTGTTGCGCACCAGCGGTGAGCTGCAGGTGGACGTGCACGCCATCCGGCGTCGCACCCTCGGCGCCATGGTGGCCCTCGCCGCCCTGTCCCTGGTCGCCGCGCTCCTGCTCAGCCCGTGGCTGTGGGTCGCGCAGGGTCTGCTCGACGCCGCCGTCGTCGCTTACGTGCTGGTGCTGCGCAAGGTGGCCCGCCGCGAGCGGCTGGCCGCCCGCCGCGCCGCCCGTACGGCGGCCCGCGCGGCGATGCGCACCCCGGTCTCGCGATCGGTCCCCGTGCAGCGCGATGTCCACCACCACGATGTCGAGCACCACGACACCGTGGCCGGGCAGGAGCTGCCCCAGCTCCCGCACCCGAGCGTTCCGCTGGCCCCGGTGCACGCGTTCCCGATCGGGCGGCGGGTGGTCGCCCGCGCGCCGGCTCCGGCGGGGTGGCGGCACAGCGCGGTCGTCGGTCTGGACGACGACGACATCGGATTCGCCGACATCGACGAGTACCAGCCGCGCCGCGTGGCCAACGGCTGAGGAACGGCCCTCCCGTGCCGCCCCGGTGGTGGCGCCGGGGAGCCGGGACGGTAAAGTCGCTCGCGAAGGGGCTGTGGCGCAGTCCGGTAGCGCACCTCGTTCGCATCGAGGGGGTCAGGGGTTCAACTCCCCTCAGCTCCACACCTTCACAGCACGAACCTGAAGACAGCACGATCAGCCGACGCCGTCGGGGCTCACCGCCCCGGCGGCGTTCGCCGTCCGGAGGAGAGCTGACGTGACCGAGCCCGCCCCCGACGACGCGCGTGCGGCGCGGTTGCGCTGGATCGCGCGGGCGGTGGCCGCGGCCATCGGGCTGTGGTTCCTCGCCGACGGGGTCGCGGGCGTGTGGGGCGGTGCCGGCCTCGTCGTCCTCGCCGCCGTGGTGGTCGTCCTCGCCGTCGGCGCGCTCTTCCTCACCCGCCGCCGGAGCTGACGTCGGCGCGGCTTCCCATCGGGACTCAGAACCAGGAGGGGAACCACATCCGCAGCAGCCACTCGGAGCGGGACAGCGGGCTCCCGGTGAGCACGGGGTGGAAGAAGACGAACGTGGCCGCGACCAGCGCCACG
>CADCTN010000178.1 GCA_902805535.1 uncultured Blastococcus sp.
CGCGGCGGCCAACCACGCGCAGCTCGCCGGGTGCGAGCTCGAGCCGGGGCATCGGGTGCGGGTGACGGTGACCGTGCCGGTCGCCCTCGGCCGGCTCGGCCTGTTCTCCGCCACCGGGCGGGCCCGCGCCGGTCCGGTCCCGGTCCCGGTCGGGGTCGACGCGTGAAGCGCGGGCGGTCAGAAGACCAGGTCGTCCTCGGTGTCGTCGGCCGGGGGGAGGACCGCACCGGCGACCAGGTGCCTCCGCCGACCCGCGGCGGCCGGCTCGGAGTGCCCGGCGGCCAGCTCGTCGAGCACCACGTCGAGCACCCGGACCGCGCCGGCCTTGTCCAGCGGGTCGTTGCCGTTGCCGCACTTGGGCGACTGCACGCAGGACGGGCAGCCGCTCTCGCACTCGCAGCTGGCCACGGTGGCCCGGGTGGCCTGCAGCCAGCGGCGGAGGACACCGAAGCCGCGCTCGCTGAACCCGGCCCCACCGGGATGGCCGTCGTAGACGAAGATCGTCGCCGTCCCGGTGTCCGGGTGCAGCGCGGTCGACAGCCCGCCGAGGTCCCAGCGGTCGCAGGTGGCCAGCAGCGGCAGGATGCCGATCGCGGCGTGCTCCGCCGCGTGCAGCGCACCCGGCAGCGCGACGTCGTCGACCTCCGCCCGCTCGAGCGCGCGGTCGCTGAGCGTCCACCACACGGCGCGGGTGCGCAGCTGCCGCGGCGGCAGGTCCAGCGGGAACTCCGCGAGGACCTCGCCGCTGCCGAGCCGCCGTCGCTGGTAGGCCACCACCTGGTTGGTCACGTCGACGACGCCGGTGTACGCGGTGACCGTCCCCAGCCCGCGGGTCTGCTCCACCGACACCACCGACAGGTCGGTGACGTCGCGGGCCACGGTCGTCCACTCCGGGTTGTCGGCGTGCACCACCGCGCAGGCGTCGTCCACGTCGAACTCGTCCACGACGAAGGTGTCGCCGCGGTGCACGTACAGCGCGCCCTCGTGGACGGTGGTGTGCGCGGCGCCGCCGTCGACGGTGCCGAGCAGCCGACCGGTCCCGGCCTCGATGATCGACACCGGTTCCCCGCCGCTGCCCCGGATGTCGACGTCGGGCCGCCCGCGGCCGGCCCAGTACCAGCCGGCCGGCCGGCGCCGGAGCTGACCGGCGGCCACGAGCTCCTCGAGCTGTGCCTCGGCCGCCGGGCCGCCGAACTCGGGGAGGTCGTCGGGCGTCAGGGGCAGCTCGGCCGCGGCGCAGCACAGCTGGGGCCCCAGCACGTACGGGTTGCCCGGGTCGGTGACCGTGGCCTCGATCGGCCGGCCGAACACCGCCCGCGGGTGGTGGGCGAGGTAGTGGTCCAGCGGGTCGTCCCGGGCGACGAAGACGACCAGCGACTCCTTGTGCGCCCGGCCGGCGCGCCCCGCCTGCTGCCAGAGCGAGGCCAGCGTGCCGGGGTAGCCGGCCAGCACGACCGCGTCGAGGCCGGCGATGTCGATGCCGAGCTCCAGCGCGTTCGTCGTGGCCACGCCCAGCAGGCTCCCGCTGGACAGCGAGCGCTCCAGCTCGCGCCGCTCCTCGGGGAGGTAGCCGCCGCGGTAGGAGTCCACCCGGGCGACCAGGTCGCCGCGGCCCCGGTCGTGCAGCAGCCGGCGGGCTTGCTCGGCGACGGATTCCGCGCTCCGTCGCGACCGCACGAACGCCAGGGTCCGCGCACCCCGCTCCACCAGGTCGGCCAGCAGTCCCGCGGCGTCCGCGGCGGCCGATCGGCGCAGCGGCGCACCGTGCTCGCCGAGGCGCTCGGTGAGCGGCGGCTCCCACAGCGCGAAGGTGGCGCCGGGCCGTGGCGAGCCGTCGGTGGTGACGGCCTGGACGGGGGCGCCGACGAGCCGGCTCGCCGCGTCCGCGGGATCGGCCACGGTGGCCGAGGCCAGCACGAACACCGGCTCCGCGCCGTAGCGCCGGCAGATCCGGCGCAGCCGCCGCAGGACGTGGCCGACGTGGGAGCCGAAGACCCCCCGGTAGGCGTGGCACTCGTCGATGACGACGTAGGCCACCCGGCGCAGCGTGCTCGACCACTTCTGGTGCGCGGGCAGGATCCCGCGGTGCAGCATGTCCGGGTTGGTGACGATCCAGCGCGAGTGGCGGCGCACCCAGTCCCGCTCCTCGCCGGGGGTGTCCCCGTCGTAGGCGGCCGGGCGGACCGAGGGATCGGCGAGCGCCGCGACCGACGCCAGCTGGTCCCGCGCCAGGGCCTTGGTGGGCGCCAGGTACAGGACGCAGGCGCGGGGGTCCTCGGCGAGCCGCGTCAGCGCAGGCAGCTGGTAGGCCAGCGACTTCCCCGACGCCGTCCCGGTCGCCACCACCACGTGCCGGCCGTCGCGCGCCAGCCCGGCGGCCTCCACCTGGTGCCGCCAGGGGGCGAGGACCCCCCGCTCCTCGAGCCGGGACCGCAGGTCCGCGCTCACCCATGCCGGCCACGGGAGGGTGCTGCTCTCCCGGACCGGGACGTGGTGGACGTGGGTGACCGGCTGCTCGTCGTCCGCGGTGCCGGCGAGGACCGACGCCAGGAGGTCGGCGCCGGGGAGGACGCCCGAGGGGTCCACCTCCGCGTCGGGACCGGCGTCGGCAGGGTCGACCCGCCGGACCGGGTGGAGCGTCGTCACCGGTCCACTGTCACACCTTCCGCCGACGGGTGTCGGCGACGAATGCCACGGGTGTGATCCAGGTTACGGATCGCCCTCCGTTGCAGCACCCTGTGTGATCTCCCTTACACTCCGGCAGCGTTCGGTGCACCGGGCCTCCCGATGCACCGGGCGGAAGCTCCGCCGACCCGGGAGCACGACGCCTCCCGGCGGCCGCCGACGCTCTGGAGGAACACATGCCCGACAGTTCGCTGTCCGGCGGGGACCTGGCGCTGGTCGCCGCCGTCCTCGTCGTCTCCCTGGCCGCCCTCGGGTTCGCCGCCTACCTCGTCCGGGCCGTGCTGGCCGCCGACCAGGGCACGGTGAAGATGCGGGAGATCGCGCTGGCGATCCAGGAAGGCGCGGCGGCCTATCTGCGACGGCAGTTCCGCACGCTCGGCGTCTTCGCCGTGATCGTGTTCCTGCTCCTCCTCGTCCTCCCGGTGGCCGACGGCGGCTGGGAGACCCGGGTCGGCCGGGCGATCTTCTTCCTCGTCGGAGCGCTGTTCTCCGCGTCCGTCGGCTTCATCGGCATGACGCTGGCGACCCGCGGCAACGTCCGCGTCGCGGCGGCCGCCAACGCCGGCGGCTACCAGCCGTCCTTCCGGATCGCCTACCGCACCGGCGGCGTCGTCGGGATGATCACCGTCGGTCTGGGGCTCTTCGGCTCAGCCCTCACGCTGCTGCTCTTCGGCGACACCGCCCCGATCGTCCTGGAGGGCTTCGGCTTCGGCGGCGCCCTGCTGGCCATGTTCATGCGCGTCGGCGGCGGCATCTTCACCAAGGCGGCCGACGTCGGGGCCGACCTGGTGGGCAAGGTCGAGGCCGGCATCCCCGAGGACGACCCGCGCAACGCCGCGACCATCGCCGACAACGTCGGCGACAACGTCGGCGACTGCGCCGGCATGGCGGCCGACCTCTTCGAGTCCTACGCGGTCACCCTGGTCGCCGCCCTGATCCTCGGGCAGGTCTTCTTCGGCAACGTCGGCATGGTCTTCCCGCTGCTGGTCGCGGCGATCGGCATCATCGCGTCCGTCGTCGGCGTGCTCGCCACCCGGCCGGGCGCGACCGACTCCAGCGGGATGGCGCCGATCAACCGGGGCTTCTTCACCTCCGCGGCCGTCTCCCTGGTGCTCGTCGCCGTCGCCTCCTTCACCTACCTGCCGAGCATCTCCGACGGCGTGGACCTGTCGGTCAGCCCGCAGGTCCTCGGCTTCGTCTCGGTGCTCATCGGCGTCGTCCTCGCCGCGACGATCCAGCAGCTCACCGGCTACTTCACCGAGACCAGCCGCAAGCCGGTCAAGGACATCGGCCGCAGCTCGCTGACCGGCCCGGCGACGGTGATCCTGTCGGGCATCGCACTCGGCCTGGAGTCCGCGGTGTACGCCGCGCTCCTCATCGGCGGCGCGGTCTACGGAGCCTTCCTCATCGGTGGCGGCGCCGCGCTGTACGCCGTCGCGCTCGCCGGCTGCGGCCTGCTCACCACCGCCGGCGTCATCGTCGCGATGGACACCTTCGGGCCGGTGAGCGACAACGCGCAGGGCATCGCGGAGATGTCGGGCGACATCGACGAGGGGGGCGCCCGCGTCCTCACCGACCTCGACGCCGTCGGCAACACCACCAAGGCCATCACCAAGGGGATCGCGATCGCGACGGCGGTCCTCGCGGCCACGGCGCTGTTCGGCTCCTACAACGCGCAGATCGAGGTCGCCCTCGACGAGGCGGGCGACACCCTGGGGGACGCCTTCAGCCTGGTGAACCCGAACAACGTCGTGGGCGCGGTGCTGGGGGCCGCGGTGGTGTTCTTCTTCTCGGGGCTGGCGATCAGCGCCGTCTCGCGGGCCGCCGGGCGGGTGGTCTTCGAGGTCCGGGAGCAGTTCCGCACCCGGCCCGGGATCATGGACTACAGCGAGCGGCCCGACTACAGCGCCGTCGTCGACATCTGCACCAAGGACTCGCTGCGCGAGCTGGCGACCCCCGGTCTGCTCGCCGTCCTGGCGCCGGTCGCCGTGGGCTTCGGCCTCGGTTTCGGCCCCCTGGCGGCCTACCTCGTCGGCGCCATCGCGGCGGGCACCCTGATGGCGGTCTTCCTCTCCAACTCCGGCGGCGCCTGGGACAACGCCAAGAAGATGGTCGAGGACGGTGCCTACGGCGGGAAGGGCAGCGAGGCGCACGCGGCCACCGTCATCGGCGACACCGTGGGCGACCCGTTCAAGGACACCGCCGGCCCGGCGATCAACCCGCTGATCAAGGTGATGAACCTGGTCGCGCTGATCATCGCCCCGGCCGTCGTCGGTCTGTCGGTGGGCGAGGACGCGAACACCACCCTGCGCGTGCTCATCGCGCTGGGGGCCGTCCTGATCATCGTGGTCTCCGTGGTGATCTCCAAGCGCCGGTCGGTCGTGGTCGGCGGCGCGCCGTCGGCGGCCTCGGACAGCACCCTCACCACCTCCGTCCCCTGATCTCCCGCACGGATCCTCCGGCCGGCTGCCGCCGCCGGGGGATCCGTGCGCGAGATGTGGAGGGTGCCGGCGACTGTGGACGACGGGGCACGCGGCGGCGCCCGCGCCTCCTAGCGTCCGGAGCTCCTCATCCGGACCATCAGGAGCCGCCATGTCAACGCCCGGTCACCCCGACGTCCTGCGCCTGCGACCGGACGCGGTCCTGGCGCTGGCCGGCGAGCTGACCTCGCTGGCCGCCGAGCTGCACGAGGACGCCGACAGCAGCCGCGGCGCCGCCGGTTCCCTCGCCCGTGCCCTCGACGGCGACGACGGCGCGACCGCGGCGTCGGCGGCCACCGCCTGGGCCGAACTCGGGCAGCTGCTCGCCGAGCGGGCCGACGCACTGGCCCGCACGGTGGCCGGTGCCGTGCGGGCCTCCCTCGACCACGACGCCGGGATCGCCGGGAGCGTCGGTGGGCACCCGCGGGGTCCACGGTGACCGCGCCGCTCCTGGAGACGCCGGTCCAGGTACGGATGGCCGCGACCTGGGACCTGCCGCTCCTGCGCGGCGCCGTGGGCACGCTGGCCGGCGTCGCCGAGCGGCTGCCCTCCTGGCGGGTCCGGCTGGAAGGCGTGGCCCGGGCCGTGGACGACGGGGACAGCTGGGCAGGCCCGGCGGCGCTCGAGGCGGCGGGCGCGCTCCGCGACCTCTCCGCTGCCGGTTGGGCCGTGGAGGGCGCCCTGACGGACTCGCTGGCCGCCTTCCAGCGGCTCTGCGCCGAGGCGGACCGGGCGCAGGACCTCGCCCGCGAGGCACTGGTCCGGATGGAGGCGGTGCCGCCCGGAGGGCAGCCGTCGCTGCCCTCCGCCACCGTGGCGGCCGCGCTCGACGCCGTGGCGGCCGTCGGCGCCGCCGCGCAGGACGCGGGCCGGGCCCTCATCGGCGTCGGGGTCCAGCAGGCGTCCGCCCCGGCCGACTTCGCCGCCCTCGCGCAGGTGGTGCCGCTGGCGAACCCCGTGTGTGCGGTCCCCGGTCCGGCGGGGCCGCCCGGGGCGGTGGCCGCCTGGTGGGCGGCGCTCCCGCTGACGGCGCAGTTGCTCGCCCTCCGGACCGACCCGGCCGGTCTGGGGCGGCGCGACGGGCTCCCGGCCTGGGCGCGGGACCGGGCCAACCGGCTGCTCCTCGCCGAGGCTCTCGCGGCTCCCGCGACCGATCCCTACGCCGCCTTCACCGCCGGCGTCGTCGCGCGCCGCATCGAGGCGGAGGAGGCGACGGGGCGGCAGGTCCAGCTGCACCTGCTCGACCTGGCGGGGGACCGGGTGTCCCTCGCACTGGGCGACCTCGACACCGCCGACGCGGTGGCGCTGATGGTGCCGGGGATCCACAGCACCCCGGGCGACGACCTGGGTGGGCTGGTCGGTGACGCCCGGGCCGTCGCCGGCGCGGCCGGGGAGGCGGCGCCCGCCCTCGGTCTCGCGACGATGGTCTGGCTGGGCTACGACAGCCCGAGCGGTGCCGGTCAGGTCCTCGGGCGGCGGAACGCGGTCGCGGGCGGCGCGGTGCTGGCCTCCGCCCTGTCCGGGCTGGCTGCGGGCCGGGACGCCGTCGCGGCCCCGGAGGCGCGGACCACGGTGCTGGCCCACAGCTACGGCACCGTGGTCGTCGACGAGGCCGCCGACGTGCCGGGGCAGCTCGATGCCGACGCGCTGGTCCTGCTGGGCAGTCCGGGCATGGAGGAGGACGCCGACAGCCTCGAGGCCCCAGAGGTGTACGACGCCGCCGCCCCGGACGACCTCGTCGTCGCCTCCCGGTGGTTCGGCCGGGCGACCGCCTCCGAGCGGTTCGGCTCGACCGGGCTGCCGGTCGACCCCGACACCGGGCACAGCGGCTACTACGACCCCGACCTGCCCACCCTGGCCGCGATCGGGCGGGTGGTGGCCGGCGTGCCGGACCCCCGCTGACCTGCTCCGGACCCCGCGGCCGGGGTGACGGGGAACACGTGGGCCGGGCCGACGTTGGTCCCGATGGCGGCACGCCCACGGTGGGTCGCCCCGGGCACCTCGTCCGGGGCGTGGCTTACCGTGGCCCGCTGAGGGGTGTTTCCGCGGCGGCTCACCGGAGTCGGGGGACTCCGCTCACGGGCGGGCGGACCCCGCACCCGTTCCCGGCCCCCGCGCCACGCAGCACCACCTCAGCACCACCGACAGGAGCACCGTGCCCGCGAAGACCAGCCAGACCGGAAGCGAGAGCACCCCCGCGACCGACGGCGGAGCGAAGGCGCCCGCACGCCGGCGCGCGGCCGCGCCCGGAGGCAAGCCGCTGGTCATCGTGGAGTCGCCGACCAAGGCGAACAAGATCGCCGGATACCTGGGCAGCGGCTACGTCGTCGAGGCCAGCGTCGGCCACATCCGCGACCTGCCGCGCAACGCGGCCGACGTGCCGGCCGAGCACAAGGGCGCCTCGTGGGCCCGTCTCGGGGTCGACGTGGACAACTCCTTCGAGCCCCTCTACGTCGTGAGCCCCGACCGCAAGCAGCAGGTCAGCCGGCTCAAGCAGCTGGTGAAGGACGCCAGCGAGGTGTACCTCGCGACAGACGAGGACCGCGAGGGCGAGGCCATCGCCTGGCACCTGGTCGACACGCTCAAGCCGCGCGTCCCCGTGCACCGCATGGTCTTCCACGAGATCACCCCCGAGGCCATCGCCCGGGCCGTGGCCAACCCGCGCGAGCTCGACACCGCGCTGGTCGACGCGCAGGAGACCCGCCGCATCCTGGACCGCCTCTACGGCTACGAGGTCTCCCCGGTGCTGTGGAAGAAGGTGCTGCCCAAGCTGTCGGCCGGGCGCGTGCAGTCCGTCGCCACCCGGATCGTCGTCGAGCGCGAGCGGGAGCGGATGGCCTTCCACGCCGCCGACTACTGGTCCCTGGAGGGCACCTTCGCGGTGCCGCGGCCCGGCACGGCCACCGACGACGGCGACCCCACCACGGTCCGCGCCAAGCTGGTCAGCGTCGACGACAGCCGCGTCGCCACCGGCAAGGACTTCGACCCGGCGACCGGCCGGGTGAGCGGTGACGTCGTCCACCTCGACGAGGCCGGCGCCCGCGGGCTCGCCGCGCGCCTGGAGGGGCGCCAGGTCGGCGTCACCCGCGTCGACGAGAAGCCCTACCGGCGCCGTCCCTACGCCCCGTTCACCACGTCGACCCTCCAGATGGACGCCGGGCGCAAGCTGGGCTGGTCCTCGGCGCAGACGATGCGCGTCGCGCAGCGGCTGTACGAGAACGGCCACATCACCTACATGCGCACCGACTCGACGAACCTGTCGCAGGAGGCGATCAACGCCGCTCGTCAGCAGGCCCGCGAGCTCTACGGCGATGCCTACGTCCCCGCGGAGGCGCGCCGCTACAAGAGCAAGGCCAAGGGCGCGCAGGAGGCCCACGAGGCGATCCGTCCCGCCGGCGACAACTTCCGGACCCCCGGCCAGCTGGCTCCCCAGCTCGCCCGGGACGAGTTCCGGCTCTACGAGCTGATCTGGCAGCGGACGGTCGCCTCCCAGATGGCCGATGCCGTCGGGCAGACCGTGAGCATCCGGCTGGCCGGCCGCAGCGCCACCGACGAGGCGGTCGAGTTCACCGCCAGCGGTCGCACGATCACCTTCCCCGGCTTCCTCAAGGCCTACGTGGAGTCCCGCGAGGAGGCCCCGGCGACGGGCGGCGACGACGAGAACGGCAGCGACGATGCCGAGCGACGGCTGCCCCGGCTCGAGCGCGGCCAGCAGCTGGACACCCGCGAGCTCGACGCCAAGGGCCACACGACCAGCCCGCCGTCGCGCTACACCGAGCCGAGTCTGGTCGCCCGCCTCGAGGAGCTGGGCATCGGCCGTCCGTCGACCTTCGCCTCGATCATGCAGACGATCCAGGACCGCGGGTACGTGTGGAAGAAGGGCAACTCCATGGTGCCCTCGTTCATCGCCTTCGCCGTGGTGAACCTCCTGGAGCAGCACTTCGCCCAGCTGGTCGACTACGACTTCACCGCCTCCCTGGAGGAGGAGCTCGACGAGATCGCCGGCGGCACCCTGCAGCGCGTGGACTGGCTCACCGAGTTCTACTTCGGTGGCCAGGGCCGGCACGCCGGCGGCATCGCCGAGTCCGGTGGGCTGAAGTCGGTCGTGGGCCAGCGGCTGGAGGAGATCGACGCCCGCGGGGTGAACTCGATCCCGCTCCGGGCCACGAGCGCCGAAGGGCAGGCGGTCATCGCCCGCGTCGGCCGCTACGGCCCGTACCTGCAGGCCGGCGGCGAGGACGGCGCCCGGGTGAGCATCCCGGAGGACCTGGCGCCCGACGAGCTGACCACCGAGAAGGTGCGCGAGCTGCTGGAGGCGCCGTCGGGTGACCGCGAGCTCGGTACCGACCCCGAGTCCGGGCACCCCGTCGTCGTCAAGGCCGGCCGCTACGGCCCGTACGTGACGACCGTCGTCCCCGAGGACAGCAAGGACGCCCCGCGGACGGCCAGCCTGTTCGCGTCGATGTCGCCGGAGACGCTGACCCTGGAACAGGCGCTGACGCTCCTCACGCTGCCCCGCGCCGTCGGCACGGCTCCCGACGGCGAGGAGATCCAGGCGCTCAACGGCCGGTACGGGCCCTACATCAAGAAGGGCACCGACTCCCGCTCGCTGGACAGCGAGGAGAAGCTCTTCACCGTCACCCTCGACGAGGCGCTGACGATCTTCGCCCAGCCCAAGCAGCGCGGGCGGGCTGCCGCGAAGGCCCCGCTCAAGGAGCTGGGCGCCGACCCGGTCACCCAGGGCCAGGTCACCGTCCGCGAGGGCCGGTTCGGTCCCTATGTCACCGACGGCGAGACCAACGCCAGCCTGCGCAAGGGCGACGACGTCGAGACGATCACCATCGACCGCGCGGCCGAGCTGTTGGCCGACCGTCGTGCGCGGGGCCCGGTGACGAAGAAGAAGGCGACGGCGAAGAAGGCGCCCGCGAAGAAGGCGACGGCCAAGAAGGCGACGGCGAAGAAGGCGACGGCGAAGAAGACGCCCGCCAAGAAGGCCCCGGCGGGCACCGCGGTCACGGCCGGCTGAGCGGCTCCAGCAGCTCCAGCCGGCCGCGTCCGGAGTCAGTACGGGCGTGAACCGACGGCGAAGATCCGCCGGAAGGGCAGCAGGGTGGTGCCGTCCGGCCGCGGGGGATAGGCCTCCCGCACGGCGGCGGCGTAGGCGGCGGTGAACGCGGCGCCGTCGTCCTTGCCGAGCTGCGCGAGGACTGGTCGCAGCTGGGTGCTGCGCACCCAGTCGACCACCGGGTCGGTGCCGGTCAGGACGTGCAGATAGGTGGTCTCCCACGCGTCGGTGGTGAGCCCGGCGCCGGTGAGCACGTCGTAGTAGCCGGACGGCTCGAGGACCGCGCCGGTACCGCGGGGCACATCTGCCAGCCGCGCCGCCCAGCGCGGCGACCGGCACAGCTCGCCGAGGATCCGATGGGTGGGGAAGTCGAAGTTCCCGGGCACCTGGACCGCCAGCCAACCCCCCGGCGCGAGCCGGCCGGCCCACCGGGCGAGCAGCTCCTCGTGTCCGGGCACCCACTGCAGGACCGCGTTGGTCACCAGGACGTCGACCGGCCCGGACGGCTGCCATTCCCGGACGTCGCCGGCGACGAACTCGACCTGGCCGGGGACGGCGTGGGCGGCCGCGGCGGCGAGCATGGTGTCCGACGAGTCCACGCCCGTGATCCGGGCACCCGGCCAGCGCTGCGCCAGTGACGCGGTGAGCGCCCCTTCACCGCAGCCGAGGTCCACGACGGTCGCCGGCGACTCCGCGGCGATCCGGGCCACCAGCTCGACGAACGGCCGGCCGCGCTCGCCGGCGAAGCGGAGGTAGCCCGCCGGATCCCAGACGGGCCCGGGGAGCCCGCCCGGCATCACGTCATGAGTCGTCCGCCGCGTGTCTGCCACCGGTTGCGACCCTAGTCACCCCGCGGACACCGTGCGGCCCGGCGGTGCCGGTCCGTTGCCCCGTCCGGGCGGAAACCTGCCGGATTCGTCGGCCCGCCCCGGTAACGTGAGGCTCGCCCAGGGACAGCTCGCCGCCCCTCCTCCGACCCCGGGAGCCCCGATTCCGTCCGACCCGACGTCCCCGGCACCGCCGCCCGACGAGGGGCGAGCGGCCGAGCGGACGACCCCTCCGGCCGACGGTCTGCCCCCCGCGGGCACGCCGGTACCGGCGGACGCCGCCGTGCCGCTGACCGAGCTCCAGCAGCGGGCGCGGCCGGACCAGGGGCACGCGGACGAGGACCCCGATCCGGACCTGCTCGGCTCCGTCGGGCTGGTAGCCAAGCTCCGCGCGGTCCTGCGGGTGCGGGACTTCCGCAAGCTGTGGCTCTCCACGGCGCTGTCGAGCTTCGGTGACTGGCTCGGCCTGCTGGCGATCACGGCGATGGCCACCACGCTGGTCGACGGGTTCGCCGCGATGAACTTCGCACTGGGCGGTGTCCTGTTGTTCCGGCTGCTCCCCGCGATCGTCCTCGGCCCGCTGGCCGGCGCCTTCGCCGACCGGTTCGACCGGCGCAAGACGATGGTGACCACCGACATCATCCGGTTCGGGCTGTTCGCGTCGATCCCGATCGTCGACGACCTCGTCTGGCTGTTCGTCGCCCAGTTCCTCATCGAGGCCTTCAGCCTGTTCTGGATCCCGGCCAAGGACGCCGCGGTCCCCAACATGCTGCGCAAGGACCAGCTGGAGCCGGCCAACCAGCTCTCCCTCGTCACCACCTACGGGCTGACGCCCGTGCTGGCGGCCATCGTGTTCGCGCTGCTGGTGACGATCGGCGGACAGCTGCAGAGGGTGCTCCCGTCGGTCGACGAGGTCGACCTGGCGCTGTACCTGAACGCCCTGACCTTCCTGGTCGCGGCCATCGTCATCTGGAACCTGCCCTCGATCAGCGGGCGGCGGGCGGCCGGCACCGTGATCGCGCAGGAGAGCTTCCTCGGCTCGCTCGTGCACGGCTTCTCCTTCGCCGGGCACACGCCGCTGGTGCGCGGCCTGGTGGTCGGCATCACCGGGGCCATGGCCGCCGCCGGCGTGGTCATCGCGACGGGCCAGGCGTTCGCCAACGCCCTGGGCGGTGGGCAGGCGGCCTACGGGCTGCTGTTCGGCGCGGTCTTCATCGGTCTGGGTCTGGGCATCGCGCTGGGCCCGAGCATCGCCCGCGACCTGGCCAGGGAGCGCATCTTCGGCCTCGCGGTGTCCGTGGCCGGCGTGATGGTGCTGCTGATGGCGTGGGCCTTCGCGCTGTGGATCGCGCTGCTGCTGGTCGTCTTCATGGGCTTCTTCGCCGGCATCGCCTACCTCGCCGGCTTCACCCTGCTGGGCACCGAGGTGGAGGACGAGATCCGCGGCCGGACGTTCGCGATCGTCCAGTCGCTGGTCCGGGCGGCCCTGATCCTCTCGCTGGCGGTCGTGCCCTTCGGTGTCGGCCTCATCGGCCGGCACTCCCTCGACCTCGGCGTCGTCACCCTCCCGGTCACGGGGGAGCGGATCATGCTCTTCGTGGCCGGTCTGCTGGCGGTGGGCGTCGGCATCCTCGCCTACCGGCAGATGGACGACGGCCGGCCGGTGCCGCTGCTGGCCGACGTCGTCACCGCGCTGCGCCGCGACACCACGGCCCGTCGCCGCCTGGCCGGCGGTGGCGTGCTCATCGCCTTCGAGGGCGGTGAAGGGGCGGGGAAGTCCACCCAGGTCCGCAAGCTGCAGGAATGGCTCACCAACGAGGGCCTGGTCGCCCGGGCCACCTTCGAGCCCGGGGCCACGCCGTCCGGCGCCGGCATCCGGGCGATCGTCCTCGACAAGGCGCACGCGGGGATCTCCTCCCGCTCGGAGGCGCTGCTCTACGCCGCCGACCGCGCTCAGCACGTGCACGACGTCCTGCGCCCCGGCCTCGACGCGGGCGAGGTCGTCATCACCGACCGGTTCGTCGACAGCTCGCTGGCCTACCAGGGCGCCGGCCGGACCATCCCGCTCGACGACGTCCGCATGCTCTCGCGCTGGGCGACCCAGGGCGTGCAGCCCGACCTGACCATCCTGCTCGACCTGCCGCCGGAGGTGGGGCTGGCGCGTGCCCGGGGCCGCGCGGTCGCCGACCGGCTCGAATCCGAGTCGCTGGAGTTCCACCAGCGGGTGCGGCGCACCTTCCGGGCACTCGCCGAGACCGAGCCCGACCGTTATCTGGTGCTCGATGCCCGGGAGTCGCCCGACCAGCTCGCGGCCGCCATCCGGATCCGGGTCGCCGAGCTGCTGTCCGGGCTGCCCCTGCAGCAGCTGAGCCAGAACGTGCCGCCGCCGGCGGGCGAGGCCCCCCTCCGGCAGGAGGAGCTCGCCGCGTCCGGTCCGCACCGGCCGCACACCCAGACCGGCGCGACCCCCCACCTGCACCCGTGAGCGCTCCGGACGGCGTCTGGTCGCAGGTCGTCGGCCAGCAGGCGGTGGTCGCGGAGCTGCGCGCGGCGGTGGCCGACCCGGCTGCCATGACGCATGCCTGGCTGTTCACCGGCCCGCCCGGCTCGGGTCGCTCGGTGGCCGCCCGCGCCTTCGCCGCGGCGCTGCAGTGCCCCGACGGTGGCGACGGCACCTGCCACTCCTGCCGGACGGTGCTGGCCGGCACGCACGCCGACGTGAAGCTGATCGTTCCCGACGGGCTCTCGATCGGCGTGGCCGAGGCCCGTGAGCTGGTGCGCGTGGCGGGTCGCGCGCCGTCCCAGGGGCGCTGGCAGATGATCATCGTCGAGGACGCCGATCGGATGAGCGAGGCGGCCGCGAACGCCGTGCTCAAGATGATCGAGGAGCCACCGCCCCGGACCGTGGTGATGCTGTGCGCGCCGAGCCTGCACCCCGACGACGTCCCGGTGACGATCCGGTCCCGCTGCCGGGTCGTCGCGTTGCGCACCCCACCGGTCACCGCGATCGCCGACGTGCTGGTGAGCAGGGACGGCGTCGACCCGGCGCTGGCCGCCTGGTCGGCCGCGGCCTCCGGTGGCCACGTGGGACGCGCCCGTCGCCTGGCCCGGGACGAGGAGGCGCGGCTGGCCCGCAAGGCGGTGCTCGACGTCCCGCTGCGGCTGATGTCCCTGGCGGCGTGCCTGGACGCCGCCGACGATCTCGTCGGCTCGGCGAAGGAGGAGACCGAGGCCGCGACCGATGCCCTCGACGGGGCCGAGACCGATGCGCTCAAGACGAGCCTGGGCGTCGGCGCCCGCGGGCCGGGCGTCGCCGCCGCCGGCCGGGGGAGCGCCGGCCAGCTCAAGGATCTGGAGCGGCGGCAGAAGTCGCGGGCCACCCGCATCGGCCGGGACGCCATGGACCGGGCACTGGTCGACCTGGCCGGGCTCTACCGCGACGCGATGGTGCTCGCCTCCGCACCCTCGGCCGACCTGCCGCTCACCCACCCCGACCGCCGCGCCGACGCGGTGGAGCTGGGCCGGCGGATCGGCCCGGACGGGGCGGTGCGGCGGATCGACGCGATCCTGGACTGCCGCCGGGCGCTGGAGGAGAATGTCAAGCCGCAGATCGCCCTGGAGGCCCTCACCGTGGCGCTGCGCCTGCCCGCCTGAACAGCCACCACCCTGCGCGGCTCCGGCGCTGTGGTGTCGTAGGCTGTCCGGGCAGTCCGCCGCCTTAGCTCAGTCGGTAGAGCATCTCACTCGTAATGAGAAGGTCGTCGGTTCGATTCCGACAGGCGGCTCCGCGCAGCAAGAACGCCCCCGGCCGGGCCTGGTCCAGATCCCGGCGCCACCACCGCTCCACCTGCCCGGCTGCGGGTTATCGACCGCCGCCGAGCTGTTGGGCGAGACCGCCGACCCGGCCCGGTTCCGCCGGTGCCTAACCTGAGCCGGTGAGTGAAGCCCCCGGCCCGGCCGAGCAGTCGTGGCGATCCGTCCACGCCCACGGTGCCTCGTGAGCGACGACGTGTGGCTCACCCTCGACCAGCAGCAGGTGGTGCGAGCGCACCTGCACGCCACGCAGCGGCTGTTCGCGGCGCTGGACCGCCAGATGCAGCGGGACGCCGGCTTTCCGCGCAGCGAGTACGAGATCCTGGTGCGGCTGTCCGAGGCGCCGGAGTGGCGGCTGCGGATGAGCGAGCTCGCGGCAGCCATGTTCTTCTCGCTCAGCCGGCTCTCCCATGCGGTCTCGCGCATGGAGCACGCGGGTCACGTGCGGCGCGAGGTCGTCACCGGGGCAGGTCGCCGCACCGATGTCATCCTCACCGACCAGGGCTACGCGACGCTGGTGGCGGCGGCGCCGGGGCATGTCGCCGCCGTCCGGGCGCTGCTGGTGGAGCGCCTGACCCCGGCGCAGCTGGACCAACTGCACGAGATCAGCCTGGCGCTGCTCGCGAACGGCGACGGCCCGGACGAGGTCGGTGACCTCCTGGCCGGACCTGCTTGACGTTGACCGTTCAACAGGCGTAGACAGGGTGTAGCGAGTTGAACGGTCAACACGCTTGGCGTCTGGAGATCGCATGACCACCCTCGGCATCCTCGGCAGCGGCAACATCGGCGCGACCTTCGCCCGCCTGGCCGTCCTGGCCGGGCACGACGTCGTGCTGTCCAACTCGCGGTCCCCGGAGACGCTCTGGCCGTTGGCCGCCGCGCTCGGCCCCCGGGCGCGCGCCGCCACCGCCCAGGAGGCGGCCGACGCCGGCGACGTGGTCCTGGTCAGCGTGCCTTTCGGGCGCTATCGGCAGCTGTCGGCCACGGCACTCACCGGCAAGGTGGTGCTGGACACCGGCAACTACTACCCGGACCGCGACGCGCAGTTCGCCGAGCTGGACGCCGCCCGGGCCACGACGAGCGGCATGGTCCAGGAGCACCTCGCCGGCGCACAGGTCGTCAAGGTGCTCAACAACATCTGGTTCCACCATCTGGGTCTCGCGGCCCGGCCGGCGGGAGCCCCCGACCGCAGCACCCTGCCCGTCGCCGGCGACCACCCGGACGCGAACAAGGTGGCCGCCGGCCTGCTGGACGAGCTCGGGTACGACACTCTGGACACCGGTGGCCTGGTCGACAGCTGGCGGTTCGAGCGCGACCAGCCGGCCTACGTCGCGCCCTACGGACCGTTCGACATGAGCGCGGGCACGACACCGGTCACAGCCGATGCACTCGCCGACGCGTTGGCCCGCGCCACCCGCTGAGCCCGCCGGATCGTGTCGGCCACCACGCGGCAGTAGGTCGTCGCCACGTGCGCGGCGGGGACGCCGGTGAGCTGGTCGGACGAGTGCCTCAGCTGGCCAGCGGCCAGCGCAGGCCGACCTTGTTCTCGTCCGGGTCCACGACCATGGCGAAGCGGATGTCCCCGCCGGACCAGGTGATCGGCGCCTGGTAGCTGACCGCGCCGGCGGCGACGAGCTCGTCGTGCTTGGCGGTCACCTCGTCGGCGTTGCGGAACCCGAACTCCAGGGTCACCTTGCGGTCCCCGTTCCCGGTGCCGGTGGGCTGGTAGGTCGAGTCGAACCCCGCCTGGGTGTACTCGACGGTCTCCCACACGAAGATCGTGTCGTTGGGCATCCGGAAGCGCACCGCGCCGCCGCTGGTGTCCACGTCGGCCGGAACGGCCAGCCCCAAGCGCCGGTAGAACTCCAGCGACCGCGGGATGTCGGCGACGATCAGCCCGACGATGCCCAGCCCCAGAGTGCCGCCGGGGACGGGGGGGCTGGGCGTGTCGGCGGCCGTCGGGGGAGTGGTGGAGCTGCAGGCTGCGAGGGCCGCGGTGGCGAGGGCGCCGACCGAGCCCAGCAGCATCGTGCGCCGGCTGGACGTGCTGACCATGGTCTCTCCCCGAGGCGTCATCCGAGTGCCGTGAAGGTTCAACACAACACCGACCGTTCTACCCGTGTTGAACGGTCAACGTCAACCCCGGTCCAAGGGACCGACAAGGGTCCGGGGTGCTCATCGGCGAGCAAGGCCCGGCCTGCCACGTCGGCGACACTGCCGCCCACAAAGATGTGCTCTGATATGTGGTATTGCGATCTGCTCGACAGAACGAGGATGCCATGCCCACGGACGACGACGGCGCACTTGTGTCTCCCAACCGCACCTTGGGTGTGCTGGCGACCGGCGTCCTCGCGTTCGTCCTCGCGCAGACGATGATCATCCCTGCACTGCCCACGATCGCCCTGGAGTACGGCGTGACCAGCTCGACCACCGTCTGGTTGCTCACCGGCTTCTTGCTCTCCGCGAGCATCTGCGCGCCGCTGGCGGGCAGGGCAGGAGACATGTTCGGCAGGCGGCGCGTGCTGCTGGTCGTCCTGGCAGTCTTCGCCGTTGCGCTGGCCGGCTCCGCACTTGCCGGATCGATCGAGGTGCTCCTCGCCGCGCGCGTCGTCCAGGGTGTCGGCAGCGCAGTGATGCCGCTGTCGATCGGCATCATCCGGGATGAGTTCCCGGCGGAGCGAGTGCCCACGGCAATCGGCATGGTCACCGCCATGCTGGGAGGGGGCAGCGCCCTCGGGGTGGTGCTTGCGGGGGCCTTCATCGACTACCTCAGCGTGGCCTGGATGTTCGGCTTCGCTGCGGTCATGACCTCCGCCGCCACCCTGGCAGGAATGCGCTTCCTGCCGCGGTCTAAGCCGCAGCGGGCCGCCAGGATCGACTGGGGTGGGGCCGTCCTGCTGTCGGTCGGCCTCGGCGCCTTCCTGCTCGCCGTCAGCGAAGGGAACCGATGGGGATGGACGTCGCCTGCAGTCATCGCCCTCGCCCTGGGATCGGTCGTCACCACGGTCGCGTTCGTTCGCCATGAGCTGGCCGCTCCCACGCCACTCGTCGACATCCGTCTCATGGGACGGCGAGCCGTGTGGACCAACAACGTTGCTGCCGCCGGCGTGGGGTTCGCGCTCTTCGGGTCGCTCGTGCTCGTGCCTGAGCTGGTGCAGCTGCCCGCCTCGACGGGGTTCGGCTTCGGCTCGACGGCTGGGATCTCGGCACTCGTCATGCTCCCGCACTCCATCCTGATGTTCCTGGCTGCTCCGCTGAGCGGATGGTTGGCGACCAGGCACGGCTCCCGTCTCCCACTCGGTGCAGGCGCGGTCGTGGCGACGGGTGCGTACCTGCTGCTCGCCTCCAGCCATGGTTCCCTCGTGACGCTCGCCGTCGGCAGTGGCCTCGTCGGCATCAGTGTCGGCCTCGCCATCGCGGCCCTCGGCAACCTCAGCGTGCAGTCCGTGGACGTGGACGACACCGGGATCGCCACCGGCATGAACACGGTGAGCCGGACCGTGGGCGGCTCGATCGGTGCTCAGGTCACGGCCGCCGTCATGGCCGCCAGCGCGTCGTCGATCACCGGCCTGCCCACCAGTCAGGGGTTCGCATGGGCCTTCGCGTGCAGTGCCCTGGCCTCGGTCCTTGCTCTCGCGGTGGTGCCGCTGATGGGGGCCCCGGGTCGTTGACGTTGCGTCGCACGGCGATCGCAAACTGCCCGGGCGATGCACAAGAGGCGGAACATTATTCTGCAGAGCAGATAGTCTGTCTTGTGACTGCCCCCGGACCGTGATCGCCGCCAAGGCGATCCACAACGCAGGAGAGACCATGACGAGTGGTACCAGTTCGTTCGTGACCCACCGCGCGACCATCACCGCCGAGGGCGCCCAGCGGGTCCTCGGGGCCGGCGTCGAGAAGGCGACCGGACTCGATGCGCCGTCAGTGATCGCGGTGGTCGACGCGAGCGGCACGCTCCTGGCCATGCTGCGCATGGACGGCTCTCCGGTCATCGGCGCCCACCTCGCGGAACGCAAGGCGCGGACCTCGATCCTCCTCGGCGGCGCAGACACCGGTCAGGTGGCGCAAGCCGTCCATCAGGATGCCGGCCGCTCCGCGGCACTGTCCTCGGTTCCCGACATCACGATCCTCGCTGGGGCCACCCCGATCAGGATCGACGGCGTCGTCGTCGGTGCAGTGGGCGTGAGCTCCCCCTCGCACGCGGTGGAGGCCGAGATCGCCACAGCGGCCGCTGAGTCGGTCGCCGGCTGACCCCTGCTCGAAGGAGACAGGGACCCCCCATGGACCTGGTCGTCGAGAAGAACGTCATGGTTCCCATGCGCGATGGGGTGGAGCTGGCAACTGACGTCTACCGGCCGGCCGCCGCGGGCGCGTACCCGGTCCTGATCAACCGCCTGCCGTACGACAAGGACCTCCCGGCGCTCGCCAGCTACAGCTTCGACGTCCTCCGTGGCGCGCGTTCGGGACATGCGGTCGTGGTCCAGGACACCCGTGGGCGCTACCGGTCGGGAGGTGACTTCACCCCGTTCGTCGACGACGCGGACGATGGTGAGGTCACCGTCGCCTGGGCGGCACGGCAGCCATGGTCCTCTGGCCGGGTCGGCATGATCGGAGGCTCCTACTTCGGCACGACCCAATGGCTGGCGGCCACCCGCGCCCCTGCCGGTCTGCGGGCCATAGCGCCCTTCGAGACCGCGGACCAGCTCTACGACGGGTGGGCCTACCAAGGCGGCGCCTTCCAGCTCGGGTTCAACCTGAACTGGTGTCTGTCGTCGCTCGGCTTGGGTGAGATGGTCCGCCGCCTCTCGAGCGGGGGCGCCACGCCGGGTCAGCTCGAGGCCCTCGTCGAGGCGATCGACGACAACGACGCGCTCTACGCACGACTCCCTCTGGTCGACATGCCGGTGCTGGACGAGGTGGCGCCGTACTACCGGCAGTGGCTGAGCCACCCGATGGAGAGTGACTACTGGAGGGCTCACGCGGTCCGGGAGTCATGGTCGAGCATCACGGTTCCGGCGCTCAACATGGGCGGGTGGTACGACCTCTTCCTGAAGGGCACCATCGCGAACTACCTGGGAATGCGTCAGCACGGAGGCAGTGCGCGGGCCCGTGACCACCAGCGACTCGTCATCGGGCCCTGGGCCCACGGGCCACTGACCGGGTGGTTCCCCGAGCACGGCTTCGGCCTGATGTCGGGCACCGACGCCCACGACCTGACGGGGATCCAGCTGCGGTGGTTCGACGAGCACCTCAGCGAGGTCTCGCCCCTGCCCGAGAGCAAACCTGTCGAGATCTTCGTCATGGGGGTCAACAGCTGGCAGTTCGAGGACGAGTGGCCGCTGCCGGACACGCAGTACGTGGACTGGTTCCTCGACAGCGATGGCCAGGCCAACTCCGCTGCGGGAAACGGCAGGCTGTCCACCAGCTGTCCCCGCCGGCCGGGCTATGACGCCTTCCTGTACGACCCGCGCCATCCGGTCCCGACCGTCGGGGGTGCGACCTATCTGCCCGGACTCGCCGTCGGAGCGAACGCCGGCCCCCGGGACCAGCGAAGGGTCGAGGATCGCGCCGACGTCCTGTGCTACACGTCGGAGCCGCTGTCAGAGCCTCTCACCGTCATCGGGCCCGTCGAGCTGGTCCTGCTGGCATCCTCGTCCGCGCTCGACACCGACTTCACCGCCAAGCTGATCGACGTGCGGCCCGACGGAACGGCGATCAACATCGCCGAGGGGATCCTCCGCGCACGGTACCGCTACGGATTCGACAGGTCCGTCCACATGGAAGCGGGTGAGATCTACGAGATGATCGTCGATCTCGTGGCCACGGCGAACGTGTTCGCCGTGGGTCACCGGCTCCGGTTGGAGGTCTCGAGCAGCAACTTCCCGCGCTTCGACCGCAACACCAACACCGGGGGAGACATCGCCACCGACGGAACGGACAGTCTCGTCCAGGCGGTCAACCGCGTGCATCACGGTCCCGTCAGCCGCTCACGCCTGGTGCTGCCGGTCATTCGCCGATGACGGCGCCGGCTCACCGCCCGTCACGCAGCCAGGGTCCCACTGTCGACGGGAAGTGATGCGCCGGTGATGTAGCGGGCCTCGTCGGAGGCGAGGAACAGCACGGCGTTGCTGATGTCGATCGGCTCGACCCACGGGTTCGGGAGAAGCCCCATGCCGCGGGAGATCTCGGCGAAGTCGTCGATGGTCGGCTCGTCCAGGTGCGGCAGGAACAGGCGCCACGACTTCTGGTTCATGATCATGGGGGTGTTCGTCTGCGTGGGGAGAACCGCATTGACCCGGATGGCATGCTCGCCGAGCTCGATGGCCATGGACTTCATCAGGCCCTGAACCCCGTGCTTGGCCGCGACATAGTGCGAGATGTTGGGGTAAGCCCGGATGCCGGCAACCGAGGTGGTCAGGATCACCGAGCCACCGCGCCCTCCCGCGACGATGTGCGCGATCGACGCCTTGCACGTGTGCCACACCCCTGTCAGGTTGACGTCGAGCAGGAGCTGCCACTCCTCCTGGTCCAGCTCGTCCGTGCGACCGTGCTTGTTGCCGATCCCGGCGTTGGCGCTGACGATGTCGAGCCGGCCGAACCGCTCCACGCCCTCGTCGACGGCTGCCACGAGCTCGGAGAGGTTACGGACATCAGCCTTCCGGGCCACGATGCAGCCACCGACGCTCTCCACCATCCGGACCGTCTCGGCGAGGTCCTCCTCCGAACCGCCCGGGTAGCCCCGCCCAGGGATGTCGACGCAGGCGTCGATGGCGATGATGTCGGCACCTTCCTCCGCGAGGCGGACCGCGTGGGACCGCCCCTGTCCCCTCGCTGCCCCGGTGATGAACGCGACCTTGCCTTCGACTCGCCCTGCCATGGTCGATCTCGCTTCCTCGGCGTGTGCCGATCCGGTGGTGTGCGCGACACGTGTGCGTCACGCCCTCTGGCCTCAGCGCACGAGACGAAAGAAGCTGCGGATGTCCGCCAGTAGGAGCTCAGGCTCCTCGAGCGACGCGAAGTGCCCCCCTCGCGGCATGGCGGTGAACTGCCGGAGGTCGTACCGCGCCTCCACCCAGGGACGGATGGCCGGAAGATTCTCCTTGGGGAAGGCGGCGAAGCCGGTCGGGACCTCGACCTTGGGGTACTCGTACGCCGCGTTGTCGTGGCGTCGCTCGTAGTACATCCGCGCTGACGAGGCGATCGAGTTCGGCGCCCAATAGAACATGAGATTCGTCAGCAGGACGTCCTTGCTCAGCGACTCCTCGAAGTGGTCATCCCAGTCGCTCCAGCTGCGGAACTTCTCGACGATCCATGCCGCGAGCCCAGCCGGTGAGTCGGCCTGGGCGATGGCCACTGACATCGGCCGGGTCGCCTGCTGCAGCCAGTAGCCCCACTCCTCCTGGAGGAAGTGCCGGCGCCTCGCTATCGCCTCGCGCGCCTCGGGCGTCTCGGACTGCGCCGGATCGTCCATGTCGATCTGGCTGCTCGCGATGCCGAAGTTGAGGTGCAGCCCGATGACCGACTCGGGGTACATCGATGCGACCTTGGAGGTGATCATGGCCCCCCAGTCGCCGCCTTGCATGCCGAAGCGGTCGTATCCCAGGGAGGTCATCAGCGTGTGCATCGCCCTCGCGCATCGCTCCAGACCCCAGCCCGGTTCCCGCGGTTGCCCTCCGAAGCCGTAGCCCGGCAGGGAAGGGATCACCAGGTCGACGGCGTCCTGCGCTTCCCCGCCGTGGTGCACCGGATCTGTCAGTGGCTCGATGAGGTGCTGGAACTCCACGATCGAACCGGGCCACCCGTGGGCCAGTAGCAGGGGGATGGCGTCAGGGGATCCGCTGCGGACCCACCAGAAGTGCAGGTCGACTCCGTCGACCTCGCAGAGGTACAGCGGGAACCGGTTGAGGGACCGTTCCTGGGCGCGCCAGTCGTACTCGTCCCTCCAGTAGTCGCACAGCTCTCTGATGTAGCTCACGTCGGCGCCGGCGTCCCACCCGGTCCCCGGAACCGGTTCCGCCCAGCGGGTGTTCGAGAGGCGTCGGTGCAGGTCGTCGAGGACCGTCTGTGGCACAGCGATGGGCGCTGGGCGGACACGCTCGTCGCGAGGGTGCATGACGGTCTGCTCATGGTCAGGCCCGACCGGCGGGCCGGTCGCGGCACCGCGCGAGTCCGGGGCGGTGTTCCGCACCGCAGTGACGGGTACCGCTGTACGGAACGGTTCGTCTCGACTGGCCGTGCCGCGGTCGCTCACAGCCGCAGCCCCCCACTGGCTTCGATGATCTGGGCCGTGACCCACCCGGACTCCTCCGAGGCGAGGAAGGCCACCAGGCCGACGATGTCCGACACCTGCCCGATGCGGCCATGCGCTGTCAGCGAGCTGATTCGCTGCCTCGCCTCCTCATCGAGCCAATCCGCGGTCATGTCGGTGTCGTAGACGCCGGGAACGACGGAGTTGACGGTGATCCCCCGCGGCCCCAGTGCTTCGGCCAAGGAGAGCGTCACGTTCTGCATCGCGGCCTTCGTGGGTCCGTAGGCGCAGGCGCGCGGCATCGCGACCCGGGTCGACACCGACGAGATGTTGATGATCCTGCCGCCGTCGCTCATCGTCCTCAGGGCTCCCTGCGTCAGGAAGAAGGGGCCTCGAAAGTTGGTCTCGACCAGGCGATCGAAGATCTCCGGGGTGATGGTGTCCATCTCCCCGCTGAACGAGAAGCCGGCATTGTTGACCAGGATGTCGATCCGGCCCTCGTGCGCGTCGACGTCGGCCAGCAGTCGGTCGACCTGTGTCAGATCGCGGAGATCCGCGGCGATGGGCCGGGCCTCACCTCCCGCGGCGACGATCGAGCGGACTGTCTCGTCCGCTGCGGCCGCGTCGGCGCCGAAGTGGACGATGACCTTCGAGCCGTCCGCGGCCAGCCGCTGGGCGATCGCTCTGCCGATGCCACGGCTTGCGCCCGTGACGATGGCGATCGTGCCGGTGGATGAGGGCATCGCGTGTGTCTCCTGGTCGTGAGGTCAGCGTCGGCGGCGAGCGTGTCGGTCAGCCATGCCGCCGTCAGCGGGAGTGGCTCATCGGTCTGGTGAGCGTGGGCCGGAGTCGTCCGAGCTCCCGGGCCGCGCCGAACCCCACGAGGCCCGCCAGTTGGTCATTCCTGACGTAGCCGATGACCGAGCCACGGATCTGTCCGCCCGAGAGGGCCTCGCCCTCCAGCGGCACCACGTGATCGGCGTCGTCGGTGTGCCCGACGACCTGGATCTTGATCCCGAACTGGTCCGACCAGACGTAGGGTGGCTTGTCCGTCGGCGGCAGCACTCCCATGATGGAGTGCGCGACGACGCTGGCCTGGACGGTCGCCGACGTCCAGTGCTCACGTCGTCGGAACGTCCCTGTGTCGTCCTGCCACGCCGCAACATCGCCCACGGCCCAGACATCGGTCAGTCCGAGGACGCGCCCGCTGCCATCGCAGCGGATCCCGTCGGCGAGATCGAGACCCGGACGTGCCAGCCAGCCGACGTCAGGCACGCCGCCGATGCCGACGACCGTGACGTCGGCACCGATGCTCGTGCCGTCGGCGAGGTGGATCTCGGTGGCGTCGCTGGACGGGTCGGAGAACCCTGTCACCTGCGCGTTCGTACGAAGATCCACGCCGGCCTCACGCATGAGGCGAGCGCAGATGTCCCCGACGCCTGCGCCCAGGGTGCGCGCGAAAGGAGTGGCTGCCGATTCCAGGACGGTGACGGCCATCCCTCGCTTCAGCGCGCTGCTCGCCACCTCGGCACCGACGAAGCCACTGCCGACCACGAGCAGGGACCGGGCCTGCTCCATGGCGGCGCGCAACCGGTGCGCGTCATCGATCGTCCGAAGGCTCAGCGCAGACTCGGGCTGACCCGGAAGTCGGCGGGCGATCACGCCGGTGGCAAGGACGATCGAGTCGGCTGACCACACGGTCCCATCCGTCGTCTCGACCTCGCCGGTTCGCAGCGCGCACACGCGTTGCCCCGGGACGAGTTCGACGCCCAACGCCTCGAAGTCCGCAGGACCGCGCAGAGAGAGCTGATGGGCCTGCCAGGCACCGGTCAGCAGCTGCTTCGAGAGGGGTGGGCGGTCATAGGGCAGGTGGGTCTCCTCACCCACCATGGTGATGCGTCCGGTGTGGCCGAGGTCCCGTACGTGCTCGGCGACGCGCAGGCCACCCAGTCCGGTACCCACCACCAGGACATCGGAGCGAGCGGCTGTGTTCACAGGAATCCTTCGCCCATCCATGTTCTGCTCAGCAGTACTAGATTATGTCAGGTGGGATACCGTAGCGTGTAGCGTGCCTCACATCAAGGCGCCCAGACGACCGGGATCGCATGCGTGCACTCACACAGAAGGAGGTCCTCCGGTGACCCATCTCGTAGAGGCAGACCTGCCGTCGTACCCCATGGCTCGGCAGTGTCCGTACGACCCGCCCCCAGCCATGAGCGAGCTGCGCAGCTCTCGCCCTGTGACTCGGGTGAAGATCTGGGACGGGACCAGTCCATGGCTGGTGACCCGCTACGAGGACGTGCGAGACGTCCTCGCGGACCCACGGTTCAGTGCCGACTTCCGTCACCCGGGTTACCCAGGCAGCTCGCCCGCCGTCAAGGCGAGCAGGGACGTATCCCCGTGGTTCGTGAACATCGACGACCCCGAGCACGCTCGGTACCGACGGATGCTCACCGCGGAGTTCGCAGTGAAGCGAGTCGCGGGCTACCGGCCCATGATCGAGTCCGCCGTCGAGGAGCTCCTCGACGCCATGGCCGACATGCCGCAACCGGTCGACCTGGTGCAGGCGTTCGCCCTCGCCCTGCCGTCCATCGTCGTCTGCGAGGTCATGGGCATTCCCTACGGCGACCGGGGGCTGTGGCAGGAGCACAGCCGGGTGCTCTTCGATGTCGACTCGACCCCCGAGCAGGGGGCGCACGCCGACGCCGAGCTGCGCAGCTACCTGGCACAGCAGCTGGAGGAGAAGAAGCTGAACCCCGGTGATGACCTGCTGAGCCGCTTGGCTCAGAGGTACATCGCCAACGGGGAGCTGACTCCCGTCGATGGCGCCGCCATGGCGCTGCTGCTCCTCGTCGCCGGCCACGAGACGACGGCGAACATGATCGGAATGGGCACGATGATGCTGCTCGACCATCCCGACCAAGCGGCAGAGGTCAGGGACGGAGACGAGAAGACGGTTCAGAGCGCGGTGGAGGAGCTGCTCAGGATCCTCACCGTCGTCCACGGAGGACGCCGCAGGGTGGCGACCGAGGCAGTCGAGCTCGGCGGAGTCCAGATCCAGGCGGGCGACGGTGTCATCGCGTCGGAGCCGGCCGCCAACCGTGATCCGGAGCAGTACGACGATCCGGACGAGCTCGACATCCATCGGAGCGACAACCACCATCTGGCGTTCGGCTTCGGGGTGCATAGATGCCTGGGCCAGCCCTTGGCACGCCTCGAGCTCCAGATCGCCTATCCCGCGCTGCTCCGCCGCTTCCCGGACCTGGCGCTCGCCGTCCCGACGGACCAGATGACCTACCGCGACTCGATGATCGTCTACGGCGTCGACGAGATTCCGGTGTCCTGGGGTGGTCGGGGATGAAGATCGCTATCGACCACGACGGCTGCATCGGGTCCGGGGAGTGTGTCCTGGCGGCGCCTGAGGTCTTCGACCAGGACGACGACGGCATCGTCACGCTCGTCGGCAGCGACGAGGTCGATGGTCATGACGAGGCGATCCGGTCCGCGGCTCACGCCTGCCCAGCGCGGATCATCTCGCTGAGCTGATCACTCCCTCGTGATCCCGCGAGGGGGCCCCAGAGCCGCCGCCAGCAGGTCGTCCATGCTGGCGGCGGCGATGCGGGCCGCCTCCGACGCGCCCTTGGCCTCGAGCTCGGAGCTGATCACCTCCGGGCCCACGCAGGCCAGTGCGCCGATGGCGTCGAGCTCTCGGATCACGCGAACCAGGTCGAAGCTCCCGTCCCCGGGGAGGCGTCTCTCCCGGGTGTCCTCGAGCAGGGTTCCCCGTAGCTCTGCCAAGGCGTCGCTGACCTGCACGGCGAAGATCCGGTCGCCCGGAACGGCCGCGAGCGTCGCGAAGTCAGGTGTCCCGCGGAAGAAGTGCCACGTGTCGAACACCAGACCGCCGTTCACCGCAGCGGCGTCACGGACGATCCGCCACGCCTCCGCCAGAGTCGCCACGTGGGTCATGGGGATGAATTCCAGCTGGACGCGGGCTCCCAGGTCGCCCGCACGGCGAGAGACGTCGGCGAACGGCTCGGCGAGCTCGGGGATCGACCGGTCACCGAGCACGCCGATGTTGGCCATCGCGCTCAGGGCCACTGCCCCGAGCTCCTCGGCACACCGCAACGCGTCGTCGGTGGAGTATCGACTGAACGGCGAGGTGGAGGTGGCGGACACGTCGTCGTACCAGTTCATGATGGGGTCGATCACGATCTCGAGCCCCGCTCCTCGGATGCGCTTGCCCAGCTCGCGAGCGCTCCGGCCTTCGGCCGCAGCCTGCTCGACGTCGGCGGGGCCGATGCTGAGCTGGTGGTATCCGTGGTCCCGGGCCGCGACGATGCGGGGCTCGACGGCGCTGAACAGCCCCACGGTCCCGGACCAGAGCGTTCTCGTGCCGATGGGATTCACCGCGCGCCTCGGGCTTCGGTCGGGGAGTCCAGTGCGCCCTCCGCGACGAGGTCGTTGAAGAACGCGGCGATGTCCGGGGCGAGCGTCTCGGGACTCTCCACGGCAGGGAAGTGACCCCCTCGTTCCATCACGGTGTAGCGCCGGAGGTTGAAGTTCGCCTCCACCCAGGATCGTGGATACGCGCCGGTCTCCTTGGGATAGGCCGCGACGGCCGTGGGGACCGACGTGATGGGGGCGGTCGTCGGTGGCGCGACCCGCTGGCGGCCCATCGTCTCGCGGTAGAAGCGGGCTGCGGTACCGACCGAGCCGGTGAACCAGAAGATCGACAGCGTCGTGAGCAACCAGTCCCGGGGATAGGCAGAGGCAAGATCCCCGTCGTGGTCGGTCCAGTTGTGGATCTTGTCCAGCAGCCAGGCAGCCATCGCTACGGGGGAGTCGTCGAGGTAGGCGATCGTCTGGGGCCGGGTGGACTGCATGTGCAGGTAGCCGGAGCCACTCTGCGCCTGAGACTCCGCGGCTGTCTGGCGGGACGTCTCGTCCGGTGCCCAGGCAGGCCTGGTGCGGTTCGTCGGCGACAGGTCGAGCGGCACGGGCATCGTGGTATGGAGTCCCACGACGATGTCGGGGTGGTCGTGCGCCAGCCGCTCACCTATCAACGCACCCCAGTCGGTGCCGTAGACGCCGTAGCGTCGATGGCCCAGGACCTCGGTCATCAGCTCGTGGAACAGCGCGGCTGTCTCCGTCACGCCGATTCCGGTCCCGCGGAGCGGTACCGAGAATCCTTGGCCGGGTAGGTCCGGCACGACCAGCTCGAACCCGTCGAGCCGCGGCAGAACCTCCGCGAAGTCCCAGGACGTCTGGGGCCAGCCGCCCACCAGGAGCAGCGGAAGAGCCCCGGCTCTGCGAACGTGGATGTAGTGCAGGACCTGGCCTTGCGCGATGGCTCGGAAGTGGTCCCACTCGTTCATCCGCGACTCGTGCTCTCGCCAGTCGTAGCCGCCGGCCCACTCGTCGGCCAGCTGTCTCAGCCAGTTCAGCTCCGTCCCGTACTGCCAGCTCTCGTTGCCGAGGTCGCTCGGCCAGCGAGTCCTGGACAGTCGGTGACGCAGATCGGCCACGTCCGCGTCGTCGATGCGGATCTCGAACTGCTCGACGGGCAGATGGCCCGGTCGCCTGGTCGGCACGGTATTTTCCTCCGATGGTCCGGGTACCGCGGCCGCTGGACAGTGCCGCGCGGGAGTGACGGACTTCGCTTCCTCGTGTGCTGCCTCTCGGCTCCTCCGGGCGCCCATCGGTGGCGCCCTGGCTAGGAGACCGCGACGATCGGAAGAGCCCGGTGGGACATGCGTGCCTGCTCCCAGTGAGCGGTGAGCTCCGTGGCCTGTGGAGTCATCCGGTCGGGAGTCCACAGCTGTTCGCCGAGGATCTCGACGTCGACGGACGTGACCCCTTCCACTGCCAGGCCGGCCGTGCGCAAGCTGCTCATGATCTCCACCATGTAGACGCAGACCGGGTCATCGATGACGAGGCTGACCAGGGCGTTGCCCTCGTCGTCCAGGGTGACGTCCTCGATCATGCCGAGGTCGGTGAACGTCAGGTTGGTCCCGTTGTGGACGCTGCACGGGTCCTTGACCGTGGCCAGGCTCGCGCGCAGACGGCCGGCCACGTCCTCGTGGGTGCCCGGACGTCGGGTCGGCATCACGCCGGCACCGCAGCGCCTGCACCGTGGCCGGCGCGGACGTTGGACCAGGGCGCCTCGAGCCCAGCCGCCTGTCGCCGGCTCACGTCGTCGTCGGCGATGCGGGTGCGGAACTCGTCCGCGTCGATTCCGTGGAGAGCGAGATAGTTCAGGCCGAGGATCTTCTCCTTGATCTCGGCGGTGAGCTCAGGACGTCCCATCTCCTCGACCAGATCTCGGGGCATCTCGAAGTCGAGGAAGGCCCGGAGCGCGAGGCTCGGGTGGCTGAGTGAGAAGCCGGAGGCGTAGAAGATGCGGTCCTGTGCCCCCGCGCCCAGCAGTACGCCCATGAACTCGGCGAAGCGCCGTGGCTGCAGTGTCAGGATGGCGAACGACGTCTCCAGGTTGAACACGCAGTTGGGGTGGGCCGAGGCGAGGAACGCGGTGCTCTCGACGAATGCCATTCCCGAGTGCACGATCTCGAATCTCATGTCGGGGAACATCGCGGCGGCGGCTGGGACGTCGTCCACCCCGTACGGCTGTGAACGGACCGGCCCGATGGGGATGGCCTTGTGGGAGGCGACGACGCTGATCCCACGCGCGAGAGCGCGCTCGATCATGGGGTAGGCGACCTCCTCGTCGTCGAGCGGGTTGGCAACAGTGCGTCGATCGATGAATCGTGCGGCGTAGAGCTTGAGACCTGAGACGCCGGCCTCTGCCAGCCGGTCGACCTCCTCCTCGATCTGCTGCGGGCTGTCGAAGGACCAGGGGTCGATGGCGCCGTAGGCGATGACGCGCCCGGGGTGCTTCGCCAGCAGCTCGTATCCCTTGTGGTTCGCGGAGTGACCATCTCGGAAGAAGTCGTAGATGGGAGTTCCGTGATAGCCGATGAGGTCGACCCCCGTCTCGTAGAACAGGGCGTCGGAGATGTGATCGGCCTGCCAGTCCTGGCTGAATTCGCCTTCGGTCAGCCGCAACTCCGGGTTGTCCTTGGTGAAGCGCTCGTGGAAGCGATAGGAGCCCTGGACGATCCTCGCCGAGTCCGGCAGGACGAGATTCTCGGGAGTCCAGTTGTAGGCGTGAGCTGTCGCGTCGGCGACGATCATCCCGTTGATCATGAGTTTCTCCTCGTGCCGGGCCCAAGGCGCGTGAGCGCCTCGGTCGGACGGAGCACCGGGCGCTTTTGTCTACCGAACGTACCGCCAAGCGGTAACCTAGTCTAGCCTGCAGAACAGTAGGCGTCAGGGACCCGTTCGCTGGCGGGTGCGGAGCGCGCCTGAGCGAGTTCTCACATGGTGCCACCCGGGCCTCATCCGGGAACCGGCGAAGTGCGGGCACGCAGACGACGTGAGGTGGGACGTCATGAGAGCTGGAGTCATCGGACTCGGCCAGATCGGCAGCGGGGTGGCACTCTGCCTCGCGCGAGAAGGCCTTCTCGCGGGAGTGTTCGACGTGCGCAGCGACGCAGCCGAGCAGCTGGACGCCGTACCCGCCATGGCCGGCTCGCCCGCCGAGGTCGCCGCCGCGTGCGACGTCGTCATCGTCTCGGTCGTCGATGCAGCTCAGACCATCGACGTCCTGAGCGGGCCCGAGGGCGTGCTGTCCGCGGTGGGCGAGGGGGCGAGCATCGTGCTGGTCGCGACCGTCTCGCTCGACCAGCTGGACCGGATCCGGGCGCTGACCAGTGCTGCCGGCGTATCGCTCGTCGACTGCGGGGTCGTCGGCGGGCTGGCCGCCGCTCAGAAGGGGCTGATCTGCCTGGTCGGCGCGACCGATGCCGAGCTCGCGCGGGTGCGCCCGGTGCTCGACGGGTTCGCCAGGTCTGTCGAACACGTCGGCGGCCCAGGGATGGGCATGGCGGCGAAGATCACCCGCAACGCGATCCTGCACCTCTGTCTCATGGCGGGCTACGAGGGCGCCGCGCTGGCAAGAGCCGCTGGACTGGATGTGGAGCGCCTGGCGCGGATCGTCGACAGCAGCGCCGACACCGTCGTCGGCCCTCTTCACTTCATGACGCTGCCGGACCCGACGTCGACCTCCGAGGAGACGTCGCGCCGTGCGGGTCTGCAGGCGGTCATGGGCAAGGACATCGACGCAGCGCTCGAGCTTGCCCGCTCCCACGATCTGTCCTTGCCGGCCCTGGAACGCGTCCGCGGCCTTCTGCCGCAGGTCGTCGGGTTTCCCCTGGAAGCGCCGGCCGGGCGATGAACGAGTGGACGGCGGTCGGCGCCGACCTCGAGCGGTGCCTCCCAGAATACGATTCTGCAGAATGGGTTATAGTGTGAGCCACGGTGGGCATGCTCACGATGCCCCTCCCGCCTGGGGCCGTCCAGAAGTGGCACGAAGGGCAGTGCGGTGGTGACCTCGACGACTCGGCTGAGATCCCTCCTCGCACAGCCGGGCCTGGTGGTGGCCGGTTGCTTCGACGCATTGTCGGCCCGCATGGCGGAGGTGGCGGGATTCGAAGCGGCGTACGTCAGTGGCTTCGCCGTCGAAGCCAGTCAGCTGGGGAGTCCGGACGTCGGGGTCATCACCCGTACGGAGATGGCGACGCATGCCGGCCGCATCGCATCCGCCGTGGACATCCCACTGATCTGCGACGTCGACACGGGCTACGGAGACGTCCTCAACGTGGCACGCACGATCAGGGAGTTCGAGCGTGCCGGCGTAGCGGCTGTTCAGATCGAGGACCAGCCTGAGCCCAAGAGGTGCCCGCTGGTCGAGGACCGAACGGTCCTGCCACTCGATCAGGCTCTCCGGCGCCTGGGGGCAGCGCTGGAAGCGCGCACCGATCCGGACTTCTTCATCATCGCCCGTACCGACGCCGACGAGCTCTCCTTCGATGATGCTGTGACGCGCGCACGCGCCTACGTGACGGCTGGGGCCGACGCCGTGATGTCGCCGCTGTCCGGACTCGTCGACGGAGTGCCGTTCCGCCGCCTGGCCCCCGAGGACCAGATGGAGTGGCACCGCCGGTTCTGCGCCGAGGTCGGCGGACCCGTCTTCGGGTTGTCCATCCCGGCGACCTGTACCGCGACCGACATGTTCGCCGCGGGGTATCACGCGATGATCCTGCCCACGCTGAGCTTCCGGGCCGCCGCCATCGCCATGATGGCCTCGCTGCGCGAGGCGCGGGTGGACGGGACGGCCACCGAGTACTTCGCGAGACAGCCGGACGAGGAGCAGGCGGTAGGCCTCGGCCTCCTCAGAATGCTGGGCCTCGAGGCCGACCTGGAGCTGAGACGCCGGTTCGGATCCGATCCGCGTGTGCACCCGAAAGGAAGTCAGCCATGGGAAGCACGATGACCGCCAAGATACTGGCGAGGGCCGCCGGCAAGGATGTCGTGGAAGCAGGGGACGTCCTGCTGGCAGACGTGGACGTACTCACGGTGCCGGACGCGGAGCGGTTCATCGACGTCTTCGTGGACGAGGGTCTGCGCGTGTGGGACCCGAGCCGCATCGTCTTCTGCTTCGACCACTTCTTCGCCGACTGGATGCCGTCCGGTGCGGTACGGGAGCATCCCAAGATCCACAGGTTCAGCGAGGACCAGGGCATCCCGCGCGACCAGATCTACGACCTCGACCGCAACGGCCTGTCCCACCAGGTGCCGGTCGAGGAGGGCTGGATCCTGCCGGGCACGGTGTCGATCGGCGCCGACACCCAGAGCGCGACCATGGGTGCGATGAACTGCTTCAGCATGCCGGCACTCTCCTCGGGGACCACAGCGGTCGCGCTGACCGGGAAGTGGTGGATCGTCGTTCCCGAGTGCATTCGCATCAACCTGACAGGTGCGTTGCCGGCCGGCGTGCTGGGCAAGGACGTCGCCTACCGGCTCATCAGGGACATGGGTGGCTTCGTCGACGGACGGGTGCTCGAGTTCGCCGGTCCGGGGGTGGCCTCCCTGCCCATCGACGTCCGCATGGGGATCGCCAATGGGGCGATCCAGATCGGCGCGCAGACCGTCGTGTTCCCCGGCGACCAGCGACTCCTCGACTACCTCCGACCGCGCGCCCGCGCGCCGTTCGTCACGGTCGAGCCCGATGAGGACGCCCCGTACTACCGCACGATCGACTACGACCTGTCCACGTTCGAGTGCCTGGTCTCCGGGCCTCATGAGAT
>CADCTN010000179.1 GCA_902805535.1 uncultured Blastococcus sp.
CGCGACCACGCAGGTGCACGCCGCGCTGGGCGCGGTGGTGCAGCACTTCCTGGACCGGCTGGATCCCGACGGCACCGAACCGGATCCGACCGAGCAGCGCGCGGTGTCGATCGCGCGGCACGCCGACGGCAGCGTCAGCGGCCGGTTCGAGCTCGACGCCGTGGGCGGGGAGAAGGTCTGCGCCGTCCTGGAGTCCTTCGTGCAGGCCGACCGGCCGAAGGGCGACCAGCGGACTCGTTCCCAGCAGCTCGGTGACGGGCTGGTCCAGTGGGCCGACGTGACGCTCGCCGCCGCTCAGGCGCCGATCCTGCGCACGGTCAAGCCGCACGTGGTCGTCACGATCCCGCTGGCCGACCTGGTGGATCCCGCACCGCTGCCGGGAGCGGCGTCGACCGGCTTCGGCGCGACCCTCTCCGCGGCACGGGCCCGGATGCTGGCCTGCGACGGCAGCATCAGCCGCCTCGTCTTCGGACCCGACGGTCACCAGCTGGACTACGGCCGCAGCAAACGGGTCGTGCCCCCGCCGCTCCGGAGAGCGGTCGAGCACCGGGATCGGTGCTGCGTCTTCGCCGGCTGTCAGGCCCCGTCCTCCTGGTGCGACGTCCACCACCTACTGCACTGGATCGAGGGCGGCGAGACCTCGCTGGAGAACTCGGCGCTGCTGTGCGAACGGCACCACACCAAGGTCCACCACGGGTTCCGCGTCGAACGACAACCCGACGGCCGATGGCGCACCTGGCGCCCCGACGACACGGAGATCGTGATCGGATCACCGCTGCTCGTGTGAGTCGTCGTCGTGGCCGTCCCTACGGACGTCGCGAGGCGGGGAGTCCCTGCCGATACGGTGTCGCGCGTGCAGCTCACCGTCGTCGACCACCCGTTGGCCCGCGCGCGTCTGACCAGGATGCGTGACGAGCGGACGGACAACGCCATGTTCCGGGCCGCCCTGCGCGAGCTCACCCAGATGCTGGTCTACGAGGCGACCCGCGACCTCGCGATCGCCGAGGAGCCGATCCAGACCCCGGTCACGGCCACCACGGGCTACCGCCTCGCCGCACCCCCGCTGATCGTGCCGGTGCTGCGTGCCGGCCTCGGCATGGCCGACACGGCGCACGGGATGCTGCCCGAGTCGCAGATGGGCTTCGTCGGGCTGGCCCGCAACGAGGAGACCTTCCAGCCCGAGGCCTACATGGCCTCGCTCCCGCAGTCGCTGGTCGACCGCGAGGTCTTCGTGCTGGATCCGATGCTCGCCACCGGCGGCTCGCTGGTGCACTCCTGCAAGCTGCTGACCGCGCGCGGAGCCACCTCCATCACGGTGCTGTGCGCCCTCGCCGCACCGGAGGGCATCCGCCGGCTCGAGGAGAGCGGGCTGCCGCTGCGGGTCTTCACCGCCAGCGTCGACGAGGGGCTCAACGACAAGGCCTACATCGTCCCGGGGCTCGGCGACGCAGGCGACCGTCAGTTCGGCGCGGTCTGACCATGCGCTTCGGTGTCCTGGGCACCGGCTTCTGGGCCAGCGAGGTGCACGCCGCCACGCTGGCCGGGCACCCCTCCGCCGAGCTCGTCGGGATCTGGGGCCGGGACGTCGCCAAGGCCAAGGCCGTCGGCGCCCAGTACGACGTCCCCGGCTTCGCCGACGTCGACGACCTGCTGGGCCGGGTGGACGCCGTCTCCATCGCGTTGCCGCCCGACGTCCAGGCGCCGCTCGCCGAGCGGGCCGCGGCCGCCGGCAAGCACCTCCTGCTGGAGAAGCCGATCGCCCTCGACCTCGCCGGCGCCGACCGGCTGGTCGCCGCCGTCGGCGCGGCCGGCGTCGCGTCGGTCGTGTTCTTCACCTTCCGCTTCCGCCCCGCGACGGCCACCTGGCTCCAGCAGGCCGCCCGGATGACGCTCGCCGGCGGGCACGGGTCCTGGCTGTCCTCGCTCGCGGGCTCGCCCTTCGACTCCTCGCCCTGGCGCCGGGAGCGCGGCGCGCTGTGGGACATCGGACCGCACGCGCTCTCGCTGCTGGTGCCCGCGCTCGGGCCGGTGGTGGCCGTGCAGGCGGGCGCCGGCGTCGGCGACACCGCGCACCTGGTGCTGACGCACGAGTCCGGGGTGGCCTCGACGGTCACCGTCTCGCACACGGTGGCGCCCTTGTCGGTCGGCAACGAGTTCTTCGTCCACGGGGACGCCGGACGGCTGGTGCTGCTGCCGGAGGACGGCGTCGCTTCGGAGGCCTTCGCGGTGGCTGTCGACGAGCTGACGCAGGCCGCCGTCGCCGGGGCCATCCACCCGTGCGACGTCGGTTTCGGCCGGGAGGTCGTCGCCGTGCTCCAGACGGCCGCCCGCGCGCTGGACTCCGGTTGCCGGGAGGACGTCGCAGGCTGACGTCGTCCGGGGCTACCGCCGGACGGCGTAGCGCAGCAGGACGACGCCGTTGCCGAACCCGCGGGTCTCCACCAGCTCCAGCTCGGTGGCGTAGTCCGCCGTCTCGAACAGCCGCCGACCCCGCCCGAGGACCACCGGGTTGACGTAGAGCCGGTACTCGTCGACCAGGTCCAGTCGGCGGAAGGTGTCCACCAGGTCGACACCGCCGACGGTCATGTCGCCGCCGGGCTGCTCCTTCAACGCGCGGATCTCCTCGGGATCCACCTCCGACCGGAGGGTGGCGTTGGGGCCGACCTGCTCCAGCGTGCGGGAGAACACGATCTTCGGAACGGCTCGCCAGGTGCCGGCGAACTCCTGCATGGTGGGCGGATTTTCGGGGTCGTCGTCGGCGCCGGGCCAGTACTCCTCCATGAGCCCGTAGGTGACCCGGCCCATGAGGAAGGCGCTCATGGTCGCCAGGTTCTCGTTGAAGTGCGCGTGCAGCGCCTCGTCGACGTGGTGCCAGCTGATGTCGTGGTCCGGCCCCTCGAAGAAGCCGTCCAGCGACAGTCCCATGTGGACGATGATCGTGCGCATCTCGCTCCTCGTCTGCTGTGCCCCGTGCCGACCAAGGAGCCCGTGAGCGACGACCGGAGTCGCGCCGCGGACTCATCGATGTCTGATCGGAATCCTCGAAATAGCACCTGGCAAGCTCGCGGGCATGTCGGCGAGCAGCGAAGACGTCACCGGTCAGCCGCTCCGAGTACAGCTCGAGGCGTTCCTCGATGAGCACCGGACGGCGCTCGCCGCATGCCTCGACGGTCTGACCGAGGAGCAGGCGCGCCGCTCACTCGTGCCCTCCCGGACCACGCTGCTCGGGCTGGTGAAGCACGCGACCTTCGTCGAGAAGGTCTGGTTCGACGAGGCCGTCACGTGTCGGTCACGCGCCGACATCGGTATCCCGGCCACCTCGGACGAGTCCTTCGTCCTCGGCGAGGGTGAAACCGTCGAGTCGGTCCGCATCGCCCATCAGGAGGCGTGCGCGGCGTCCCGGCAGGCGACGTCGTCCCTGGGGCTGGACGACGTGATCCGTGGCAACCGCCGCGGCCCCCTGCCGCTGCGCTGGGTCTACCTCCACGTGCTCCGCGAGCTCGCCCAGCACTGCGGGCATGCCGACATCCTGCGGGAGCAGATCCTCGCCGGGTAGCGGGCCTACAGGTGCAGCGCGGCCGACATCTCCGCGCGGAGCTGGTCGAGCTCGTCCTCGCCGCGGCCGCGGGCGGCGATCAGCCCGGCGTCCTCGTGCACCGGGACGACGGTCTCCAGGTAGGCCTTGAGCTTGGGCTCGGTGCCGCTGGGCCGCACGATCACCCGCACGCCGTCGCCGAGCAGCCGCACGGCGTCCACCGACGGGGTCTCGTGTGCCAGGTCGGTCACGGTGACCGCCCGCCCCAGCAGGGTGGACGGCGGCTGTGCGCGCAGCCGGGCCATGGCGTCGGAGATGAGCGTCAGGTCCTCGACCCGCACCGAGAGCTGACCGGTCACGAACAGCCCGTGCTCGTGCGCCAGCTCGTCGAGCCGGTCGGTCAGCGTGCGGCCGTCCGCCTTCAGCTCCGCGGCCAGCAGCGCCACGGCGAGCGAGGCGGAGATCCCGTCCTTGTCCCGCGCCACCGACGGCGCGACCGCGTAGCCGAGCGCCTCCTCGTAGCCGTAGACCAGCGGCGCCTGGCGCGACCCGGCCCGGATGATCCACTTGAACCCGGTCGGCGTCTCCGCCGACGGCTGGCCGGCGGCCTCCGCGATCACGTGCATCAGCGAGCCGCTGACCAGCGAGGACGCGTACGTCCCCCGCACGCCCCGGCGCAGCAGCCAGTCCGCCAGCAGCGCACCGACCTCGTCGCCGGTCAGCTGCCGTCCCCCGCAGACCACGCTGCAGCGGTCGGCGTCCGGGTCCTGCGCGAGGGCGACGTCGGCACCGGTCCGGTCGGCCAGCGCCGTGAGCAGGTCGGTGGCGCCCGGCTCCTCCGGGTTCGGGAAGGCCACGGTGGGGAACGCCGGGTCGGGGGAGTCCTGTTCGGGCACGCTTCCCGGCTCGGCCAGCCCGGCGGCCGCGAACACCGCCCGGGTCGTCTCCGCGCCCACCCCGTGCATCGCGGTGTAGGCCACGGCCAGGTCCGACCGGGCGGCCACCCGGGTGGGCTCGAGCGCGGCGACGACCGCCGCCACGTAGTCGGCCTGCACGTCGTCGCCGAGGGTGAGCCAGTCGTCGGAGAGCGGTACCTCACGGGCCGGGCCGGTCGCGGCGATCGCCGCCTCGATCTGCCGGTCGGCCGGCGGCACCAGCTGGGCGCCGTCCCCCAGGTAGACCTTGTAGCCGTTGTCGTCGGGCGGGTTGTGGCTGGCGGTCACCATGATCCCGGCGACGCAACCGAGGTGCCGGACGGCGAAGGACAGCACCGGGGTGGGCAGCGCCTTCGGCAGCACCTGCACCGCGAACCCGGCGCCGGCCAGCACCGCGGCGGAGACGTGCGCGAACTCGTCGGACCGCCGGCGCGCGTCGTAGCCGATCACCACGCCGCCGCCCGCGTGCCCGGAGTCGGCCAGGTGGCGGGCCAGGCCCGCGGCCGCCCGGGTGACGACCGCGGCGTTCATCCCGGCCGGACCGGCGCGCAGGGGCCCGCGTAGCCCCGCCGTCCCGAAGGTGAGCGGGCCGGCGAACCGGCGGCCGAGCTCGGCCGTGTCGCCCGACGCGACCAACGCCTCGATCTCGGCGCGGTCACCGGCGTGCGGGTCCGCGTCCGCCCACGCCAGGGCGGCGGCGATCACGTCCTCGGTCATGCCGTGAACTGCTCCGCATCGAACTCCGCGGTCGTGTACTCCCCGCCGACGCGGCCGTGCACCGGATCGGTCAGATCCGGCTCGCCGTGCACCTCGAGCAGCGCCTCGGCGTAGACCTCGGCGTCGTCCTGCGGCTCGTAGCCCAGCGCCCGGGCGGCGGACAGGTCCCACCAGTTGCGGGTGTTGGCCGAGACGCCCCACACCACGGAGAAGCCCGGTGACGGCGCCGTGAGGGCGGCGTCGACGAGGGAGACGGCGTCGGCCGGGGAGAGCCAGGTGGACAGGTGCCGCGTGCTCGCCGGCTCGGCGAGGGCGCTGCCGATCCGCAGGCAGACGACGTCGAGGCCGTAGCGGTCGACGTAGAGCGACCCCAGCCCCTCCATCGCGACCTTGGAGACGCCGTAGTAGGTGTCCGGCCGCGGCGGGGCGTCCACCTCGCGCAGCAGCCCGCCGTCCGGGCGCGGGGTGTAGCCGGTCGCGTGGTTGCTGCCGGCCAGGACGACCCGCGGGACACCGGCCAGGCGGGCGGCCTCCAGCGCGCAGTAGGTGCCCTCGATGTTGGCGTGGCTGATCGCCGGCCAGGTCGACTCACCGGAGATGCCGGCCATGTGCACGAGCGCGGAGGCCCCTCGCGCGGCGTCGGTCATCGCCGCGAGGTCGGTGACGTCGGCGACGACCTGCTCCTCGCCCGGGCGCACGTCCGGCACCGGGACGACGTCCAGCGACCGCAGGGCCCAGCCGCGCTCCGGCAGGCCGCCGCGCAGCCAGGTGCCGATGCGGCCGGCCGCGCCGGAGAGGAGGACCAGCCCGCTCACGGCAGCCGCGCGATCAGGTCGACGAGGAACTGGCCGAGCCGGCCCGCCGCGCTCCGGCCCGCGGCGATCACCTCGTCGGCGTCCAGCTTCTCCCCGGTGACCCCCGCCGCGGCGTTGGTGACCAACGAGAGGCCGAAGACCTCCACGCCCTCGGCGTGCGCGGCGATGGCCTCCAGCCCGGTCGACATGCCGACGAGGTCGGCGCCCAGCGTGCGCAGCATGCGGATCTCGGCCGGCGTCTCGTAGTGCGGGCCCGGCAGCGCCGCGTAGACGCCCTCGGTCAGCGAGGGGTCCAGCTCCCGGGCCAGCGACCGCAGCCGCGCGGAGTAGAGATCGGTGAGGTCGACGAACCTGGCGCCCACCAGCGGCGAGCGCGCCGTCAGGTTGAGGTGGTCGCGGATGATCACGGCCTGGCCGACCTGGTGATCGCTGGCCAGGCCGCCCGCGGCGTTGGTGAGGATCACGGTCCGCACGCCGGCCGCGGCCGCCGTCCGCACGCCGTGCACGACGGGGTCCACGCCCCGTCCCTCGTAGAAGTGGGTGCGCCCGAGGAAGAGGAGCACGCGCCGGTCACCCACCCGCACCGACCGGACCTCGCCACCGTGCCCGACCGCGGTCGGGGCGGCGAAGCCGGGCAGGTCGCCGATCGCCACGGACGCGGAGGCGTCGCCGAACGCCTCGGCGGCCGGGGCCCAGCCCGAGCCCATCACCACCGCCACGTCGTGCGGCCCGCCGAGCGCGGCGGTGAGGGCCTCGGCCGCCGAGGCGGCGAGGGAGGCGGGATCGTCTGCCGGAGCCTGGTTCACGCACGGACGCTAACCCAGGCGCCCCGCACCGATGTCACCCCCGTCCCACTCGTCACCGACCCGGCGTGTCACCCCGTCGCCGAGCCGGTGGCCCCCAGCATGTCCGGGTGCAGCGCATCGAGCTCGATGGCGTCCCGGCCTTCACCGCGCCCGGTCCCGACCGCGTCACCGCGGCCCTCGTCTTCGGTGTCGGCCACCGTGACGAGACCTTCGCGACGGCGGAGGTGACCCATCTCGTGGAGCACCTGGTGATGGGCGCCCTGCCCAAGTCCCACCTCAAGTGCAACGCGGTCACCGACGTCGACGTCACCGCGTTCTACGCCACCGGCCGCCCCGAGGCCGTCGCGGCGTTCGTCGAAGGGGTTTGCCGGGCGCTCACCGAGCTCCCGACCGATCGCCTGGAATCGGAGATCGGCGTCCTGCAGGCCGAGGACTGCTCGACCGGGAACTCCACCTACGGGTCGCTGTGGGCGGCGCGGTACCGGCTGGCCGGTCCCGGGCTCGTCGCCACCGGCGGACCGGGCGCCGCCTACCTGACCGAGGACGTCGTCCGCGCCCACGCCCGCCGCTGGTTCGTGCGCGAGAACGCCGCCCTCTGGTGGCACGGTGACCTCCCGGCGGCCGGACTGTCGTTGTCGCTGCCGTCCGGACCCCGCCCCCAGCGGCTCCTGCCCCCGCCGAGGCCGCAGTCCGCCCCCGTCTGGACGCAGTACTTCGCCCCCGGTGTCGGGCTGCTGCTGAGCGCTCGCAGCACCTACGACCCGGCGATGAGCATGGGCATCGAGGTCCTCAAGGACCGGGTCCGCGACATCGCCCGGCACGCCCGGGGCCTGAGCTACCACGCGGATTCCATGACGCTGGACCTGCACCCGGCCCTGCGCGAGGTGGCCGTCGTCATCGACGCCCGCGAGGGGCAGGAGGGCGAGGTCGCCACGATCCTGTGGGAGCAGTACGAGGCGCTGTCGGCCACGGGCCCGACGGAGGAGGAACTCCGGCACGCCGTCGAGGGCTTCGAGGAGGAACTGGACGGTGACGCCGACGGGGTGACCCAGGCCGAGCTGGCCGACGCCGCGTACTGCTCGGTCGCCGGGATCCCCTTCCACCCCGTCGCCGACGTCCTGGCCGACTGGCACGCCATGACCCCGGAGCGGGTGGCGGAGACGCTGCGGACCGCCCGGCCGTCGGCCGTGCTGTACGTCCCCGAGGGTGCCGGCTTCACCGGCCTCCAGGGCCTGCACCGGCGCCTGATGTGCGACTACGTCCCCGAGCTGCCGCGGGGGACGACGTTCCGCACCCCGGCGCTGACGCGTCTGGTCAGCAAGGCGGCCCGGCTGCGCATCGTCGTCACCGACGACGGGCTGGCCCACGGGGACGCCGACGGCGACGGGCACTTCATCCCGTGGCCGTCGGTCGAGGCCGTCGTGCCGGCCGACGACGGCAAGGGCTTCCAGGTCGTCGGCCGCAACATGTGCGGCATCGTCGTCCACGAGGAGATGTACGGGCGCAAGGCCGTGGCGGCGGTGGCCGAGCGCATCCCCGCGCACCTGTGGCTCGCGCCGCCGCCGGAGTCCCGCCGGGTACCGGCGCCCCGGGGACCGGCCGACTGAGCCGGCGAGGGCGCCGGGGGCCCGTTCGCCGGCCCGGGGAATCGTGCTGCGCCACCGGGTGGCCGAGGGTGATCGAACCTAGACTTCCGACGTGCAGATCGCCTTCGAGTCCTCCTCGCGCGCCAGCCTCGGCGTGGAGTGGGAGCTGCAGCTCGTCGACCTCGAGAGCCGTGAGCTCACGGCCGGCGCCGTCGAGATCCTCGAGGAGATCCGGCCCGAGGGAGCCGAGGAGCACCCGAAGGCCAAGCACGAGCTGCTCCAGTCGACGATCGAGATCATCACCGGGGTCTGCACCTCCGTCTCGGAGGCCAAGGCCGACCTGGCCGGCACCCTGGCGGAGGTGAGCGCCGCGGCCGAGCGGCGCGGTCTGGGGCTGATGTGCGCGGGCACGCACCCGTTCACCGACTGGCAGACCCAGCTCATCTCGCCCAAGGAGCGCTACCTCCAGCTGGTGGAGCGCACCCAGTGGCTGGCCCGGCGCCTGCAGATCTTCGGGGTGCACGTGCACGTCGGCGTCCGGTCGCCGGACAAGGCCATCCCGGTCGTGAACGCGCTCTGCCAGTACATCCCGCACTTCCTGGCGCTGTCGTCGTCCTCCCCGTTCTGGGTCGGCTGCGACACCGGCCTGGCGTCGTCCCGGACCAAGGTCTTCGAGCAGATGCCGACCGCCGGGCTGCCCTACCAGCTGTCGGGCTGGAACGAGTTCGAGACCTACATGGAGACCCTGATCTCGACGAACTCGATCGAGAGCGTCCGCGAGGTCTGGTGGGACGTGCGCCCGCACCCCGGCTTCGGCACGGTGGAGCTGCGCATCTGCGACGGCCTGCCGACGCTGGACGAGATCGGCGCCGTCGCCGCCCTGTCGCAGTGCCTGGTCGAGCAGTTCGACACCCAGCTCGACCGCGGCTACACGCTGCCCACGCCGGCCGGCTGGGTGCTGCGGGAGAACAAGTGGCGCGCGGCCCGGTACGGCCTGGACGCCGACATCGTCGTGGACGACAAGGGCACCGTCCGGCCGGTCCGGCAGGCGATCCTCGACCTGGTCGAGGACCTCACGCCGACGGCGCGGCGGCTGGGCTGCGAGGCCGAGCTCCTCGACGTCCCGCGCGTCCTCGCGGTCGGCGCCTCCTACCAGCGCCAGCGGGCCGTGGCGCTGGAGTCCGGCGGTGACCTCAAGCCGGTCGTGGACAGCCTGCTCGCCGAGCTGCGGGACGGCCTGCCCTCCTCCGGCCCGGCCGGCACCCCGCCCGGACCGGTCCCCGGCGCCGCGGACTGCGCCGGCGGGTCCGCGGCATGACGCCGGTCGTCGAGAAGCTCGGTGCCGCCGTCGACGAGTGGGTCGCCGCCAAGCAGGCGGCGCTGTCCTCCACCCGCCGGCACCTGCACGCCCATCCCGAGCTCAGCTACGCGGAGTTCGAGACCACCTCCTTCCTCGAGCAGCGGCTGCGCCACCACGGGCTCCCGCCACGCCGGCTGCCCACCGGCACCGGGCTGACCGTCGACGTCGGCTCGGGCGGGCCCATGGTCGTCCTGCGGGCCGACATCGACGCCCTGCCGCTCGCCGACCTCAAGGACGTGCCCTACGCCTCCACGCGGGAGGGGCTGGCCCACGCCTGCGGGCACGACGTGCACACCACCATCGTCCTCGGCGTCGCCGTCGCCCTCGCCTCCCTGGACAACCTGCCCGGCACGGTCCGCTGCGTCTTCCAGCCCGCCGAGGAGACGGTGCCCGGTGGCGCCACCGAGGTGGTCGCCGCAGGCGTCCTGGACGGGGGCTCGCGCGCCTTCGCGCTGCACTGCGACCCGTCGCTGCCCGCCGGCAAGATCGGCCTGCGCACCGGGCCCATCACCGCCGCGTGCGACCGCATGGACGTGACGCTCACCGGTCCCGGTGGGCACACCGCCCGCCCGCAGCTCACCGTCGACCTCGTCGACGCGCTCGGCCGGCTGATCACCGACGTGCCCGGCCTGCTGTCCCGGCAGGTCGACCCCCGGACGGGGATGTCCGTGGTCTGGGGGGCGGTCAGCGCCGGTGTCGCGGCCAACGCCATCCCGCAGCGCGGGCAGCTGCGGGGCACCGTCCGGGTGCTGGACCGGGACGCCTGGAAGGGCGCCGAGGAGCTGGTGCGCGAGCTGGTCGGGCGGGTGGCCGCCACCACCGGCGCCCAGGTGGACGTCGACTACATCCGCGGCGTCCCCCCGGTGGTGAACGACCCCCGTGCGGTGGCGCTGCTGCGCACGGCAGCGCTGGAGACGGTGGGCAGCGACCACGTGGTGCTCTCGCCGCAGTCGATGGGCGGCGAGGACTTCGGCTGGTTCGCCGACGTCATGCCGATCGCGCTGGCCCGGCTGGGCACCCACGGCGGCGGTCCACCCCTCGACCTGCACCGGGGCACCTTCGACGTCGACGAGCGCGCGATCGGCATCGGCGTCCGGCTGCTGGCCAGGACCGCGTTGCACGCCCTGGAGGCCGACGCCGAACGGTCACCCACCGGTCCGCCACCACCCGCCCGCACGCGCCGGCCCGCCCCCGGAGACACTGCAGGCAGACGAGCCGTCGACGAGAGGCGGGAACCCGAGGATGAGGCGCACCGACCAGCAGGCTGACGTCCCGGCCTCACCTGACGCCCCGGCAGCTGCTGACGCAGTGGTGCCGGCCGGGCACGAGGTCCCCAGCGACCTCTCCCTGGCCGCCGAGTTCGCCACCGCCACGCGGGAGCAGTGGCGGGAGCTCGTCGCCGGCGTGCTGCGCAAGGCCGGCCGCGAGGACCTGCCCGACCCGGTCGAGGACGCCCTCGGCCACACCGTCGCGACCGGAGTGCGGGTCGCCCCGCTGTACACCGCCGACGACGCGGCGGACCTCCCGACGGCGGTCGGCGTGCCCGGGCTGCCGCCGTTCGTGCGCGGCTCGCGAGCCGGGACCGATCCCGAGGGCGGTGTTCCCGGCGGCTGGGACGTCCGCCAGCGGCACGCCCACCCCGACCCCGCCGTCACCCGGGAGGCGATCGCCGCCGACCTGGAGAACGGCGTCACCTCCCTGTGGCTCCTCGTCGGCGACGGCGCGATCCCGGCCGACGCGCTCGGCGACGTGCTCGCCGACGTCTACCTGGACCTGGCGCCGGTGGCGGTGACCGGCGGCTTGCCGGCGGCCGAGGCGTTCCTCGCGCTGGTCGAGGGCCGGAAGGACCTGGCGCCCGGCGGCTCGCTGGGGCTGGACCCGCTGGCGGTGCACGCCGCGACGGGGGAGCACCAGGACCTCGCCGGCCTGGCCGACGTGGCCCGCCGCGCGGCCGTGCACCCAGGGCTGCGTTCCGTGGTCGTCGATGCCACCGTCTTCCACGACGCCGGCGCCTCCGCCGTCGAGGAGATCGGCTGTTCGCTCGCGGCCGGAGTCGGCTACCTGCGCGCGCTGACCGAGGGCGGCCTGCCGGTCGACGACGCGTTCGGCCAGCTCGAGTTCCGCTACGGCGTGACCGCCGACCAGTTCACGACCATCGCCGCGCTCCGCGCCGCCCGCCGGCTGTGGGACCGCGTCGGCGAGGTCAGCGGCGCCTCGCCCGAGGTCCGCGCGATGCGCCAGCACGCCGTCACGTCCTCGGTGATGACGACCAGGCGCGATCCCTGGGTGAACATGCTGCGCACCACGGTGGCCTGCTTCGCCGCCGGCGTGGGCGGCGCGGACGTCGTCACCGTGCAGCCGTTCGACGCCGCGCTCGGCCTGCCCGACTCGTTCTCCCGGCGGATCGCGCGCAACACGCAGAGCCTGCTGGTGGAGGAGGGCCACCTGGCCCGCGTCCTGGACCCGGCCGGCGGCTCCTGGTACGTCGAGTCGCTGACCGATGCCCTCGCGCAGGCGGCCTGGGACTGGTTCACCGAGATCGAGCGCGCCGGCGGGCTGGTCGCCGCACTGGACTCGGGCCTGGTCGGCGACCGGATCGCCGCGGCCTGGGCCGCGCGGGCGGAGCGGCTGGCCACCCGGGAGGACGCCCTCACCGGGGTCAGCGAGTTCCCCCACCTCACCGAGAAGCTGCCGGCGCGCGAGCCCTACGCCTGGTCGGCACCGTCGGGCGGGCTGCCGAAGGTGCGGGCCGCGCAGGAGTTCGAGGCGTTCCGCGACGCCGCCGACGCCGCTTCGGCATCGAACGGCGGGGAGCGGCCGAGCGTCTACCTCGCCACCATCGGCCCGGTCGCCCGGCACACGGCTCGGGCCACGTTCGCCGGCAACCTCTTCCAGGCCGGCGGGCTCGGGACCCCGGCCGGGAACGGAGCCGAAGGGTTCGCCGCGGCCGGGACGACCGTCGCCTGCATCTGCGGCACCGACCGGGACTACGCCGAGTCCGGGGCCGCGCTGGCGAAGGAGCTGCGCGAGGCCGGTGCCGGCCAGGTCTGGCTGGCCGGCAAGCCCGGCCTCGCGATCGACGGCGTGGACGGCTACGTCTTCGCCGGGTGCGACGCCCTGTCCGTACTGCGCGCCGCGCACGAGCAGCTGGGAGTGCAGGCATGACCGCGATTCCCGACTTCGGCAGGGTCGGGCTCGGCCGCCCGGCGGCCGGGGCCACGGCCGACGACTGGGCCAAGCAGTTCAAGGAGACGACCGGCCGCGGGGTCGAGGAGGCGACCTGGGAGACGCCCGAGGGCATCGCCGTCCCACCGCTGTTCACGCCGGCCGACCTGGCCGGGCTGGACTTCCTCGGCACCTATCCCGGCATCGCGCCCTACCTGCGCGGGCCCTACCCGACGATGTACACCACCCAGCCGTGGACGGTCCGGCAGTACGCGGGGTTCTCGACCGCAGCGGCGTCCAACGCGTTCTACCGGCGCAACCTCGCCGCCGGCCAGAAGGGCCTGTCGGTCGCCTTCGACCTGCCCACCCACCGCGGCTACGACTCCGACCACCCGCGGGTGGTGGGCGATGTCGGCATGGCGGGGGTCGCGATCGACTCGATCCTGGACATGCGCCAGCTCTTCGACGGCATCCCGCTGGACAGGATGTCGGTGTCGATGACGATGAACGGCGCCGTCCTGCCGGTGCTGGCGCTCTACATCGTCGCGGCCGAGGAGCAGGGGGTGAAGCCCGATCAGCTGACCGGGACCATCCAGAACGACATCCTCAAAGAGTTCATGGTGCGCAACACCTACATCTATCCGCCCAAGCCCTCGATGCAGATCATCAGCGACATCTTCGCCT
>CADCTN010000180.1 GCA_902805535.1 uncultured Blastococcus sp.
GAGCTACATCCGTCGGCGTGCCGCGAACTGATCCGTCACGCGAAGGTGCACCATCCGTGACGTGACCGCCGCCCCGCTCCTCGCCGCTGACGACGAACCCCGCGCTGCCGCAGAGCTGGCGGGCGCGGGCGCTGCGGTCCGCCGCAGCCGCGCCGAGCGGCAGACCATCGTGCTGGACACCGCCGAGCGGCTGTTCTCCGCCCGGAGCTCGCGCAGCGTCGGGATGGACGAGCTGGTCCGCGAGACCGGCCTGGGCAAGATGACGGTCTACCGGCTCTTCAAGAGCAAGGACGACCTCGTCGGGGCCTATCTGTCCCGCAAGGCCGCCACGCTGCTGGCCTTCATCGACGCCGAGCTGGTCCGCCTCGAAGGGGATCCGCGCGCGGCGCTGCTGTCCGTCGTCGACGCCGTCGAGCGCGACGTCACGCGCACGGGGTTCCGGGGCTGCCCGTTCAACAACGTCAGCAGCGAGTACGACGACCCGCAGCACCCCGCCCGCAGCGCGGCGGCCGACTACAAGTTCGAGCTGTACGGCCGGCTGGAGAAGCTGTCGGAGCAGGTCGCTCCGGGCAACGGCGAGGACCTCGCGGCCCAGCTGCACCTCATCATCGACGGCATGTACCTCTCCGGCGGCCTGCTCGGCCCCGACGGCCCCGCCTCGCACGGCCGCCGGCTCGCCGAGCGGCTGATCGCCATCGCCACCGGCCAGGTCTGACGCTGCACCCGCCGGTTCCCGCCCGCACGATGGGGCGGTGACGAACGACCGCACCCGCCCCGACCTCGACGACTGCACCGTCGAGGGCCTCGGCAAGCTCTCCGAGGCGCTCGAGACCGTCGAGCGGGCCCGCGGCCTGCTGTACGGCTTTCACCAGCTGACCGGAACGGCCGACCTGCTGCTCCAGGACGCCGTCGGGCTGCTGAGGGACGCCGGGCACACCGCGCTGGCCGACGACCTCGAGCGCGACCTCGTCGGCCGCAACGTCATCGCGGACCGCTGGACGTTCCAGATCGTCGAGGACTACGACGCGAACTACTGGACGCCGTTCCGCGAGCTCGACGCCCGCGCCCACGGCGAGCTGGCCGGCGGCGACCGGCACATCAACGAAGCGCGGATGAAGCAGCGCGAGCGGACGGCCGGGCGGCCCCGCCACGAGGCCGGCCCGGCCCTCGCGGACCGACCGGAACCCTGACCGGTCCGGTCGCCGGGCGGCGACCGATCCGCGCGGGACCTGACCTGCAGCGCACGCCCCCGAGCGCGACACTCGACGCGTGAGCACTCCCGACCCCCGCCCCGCCCGCGCACCCGGCTCCGACCCGACCCTGGGGTTCCCGGCGCCCGACCGTCCGAGCCCCCCGCCGGTGAGCGCCACGGGCCCCGACGGGCCGGCGCAGGGCAGCCCGCCGCGGAGCAGCCCGCCGCGGAGCACCCCGCCGCCCAGCACCCCGCCGTCGCGGCACACCGGCCGGACGATCGGCCGCACGCTCGCGCTCGCTCTGCTGCTGTTCGTGACGGTCGTGCTGGTGCTGTTCGTCGTCTTCAACACCCAGACCGTCGATGTCAGCCTGGTCTTCACCGACGTGCGGGCGCCGCTGGTCGTGGCCTTGCTGATCGCCGCCGCCCTCGGCGCGGCCATCGCCGGTCTGCTCAACGCGCTGCTGACGGTGCGGGGGCGGCGGCGGAACCGCTGACCCCGTGGGGGGAGACCCGGGCCTCCGGCGTGTCGGAGGACCCGGGTCTTGCCGTTGCTACCGGCGGGTAATAACGTTTGTTACTGGCGAGTAGGACATCGCCAGCCGCCGCACGCAGCACGGGAGCCAGCTCGATGACGCACTACACCGCCAACCTCCGGGACCTCGAGTTCAACCTCTTCGAGTTCCTGGACACCAAGGACCGGTTCGGCACCGGGCCGTTCGAGCAGATGGACGTCGAGACCGCCCGGGGTGTACTGGCCGAGCTCCGGAAGCTGGCGGAGGGCCCGATCGCGGCCTCCTTCACCGACGCCGACCGGAACCCGCCGGTGTTCGACCCGAGCACCAACTCCGTGACCCTCCCCGAGTCGTTCAAGAAGTCGGTGCGGGCGCTCGACGCCGGCGAGTGGTACCGCCTGGACCTGTCGCCCGAGCTGGGTGGCTTCGGCGCGCCCGCGGCGCTGACCTGGGCGGCCTTCGAGATGGTGCTCGGCGCCAACCCCGCCGTCTTCATGTACGGCTCGGGCCCCGCGTTCGCCCAGACCCTGTTCGACCTCGGCACCGAGGACCAGAAGAAGCTCGCCCACCTGATGATCGACAAGGGCTGGGGCGCCACGATGGTGCTCACCGAGCCCGACGCGGGCTCCGACGTGGGCGCCGGTCGCACCAGGGCCGTCCAGCAGGCCGACGGCTCCTGGCACATCACCGGCGTGAAGCGGTTCATCACCTCCGCCGAGCACGACCTCAGCGACAACATCGTCCACCTGGTCCTGGCCCGCCCCGAGGGCGCGAAGGCCGGCACCAAGGGCCTGTCGCTCTTCGTCGTCCCCAAGTTCCACGTCGACCTCGAGACCGGGGAGCTCGGCGAGCGCAACGGGGCCTACGTCACCAACGTCGAGAAGAAGATGGGCCTCAAGGTCTCCACGACCTGCGAGGTCACCTTCGGCGACGGCCCGGTGCCGGCGCAGGGCTGGCTGGTCGGCGACGTGCACGACGGCATCGCCCAGATGTTCACGATCATCGAGTACGCCCGGATGTTCGTCGGCACCAAGGCGATCGCCACGCTGTCGGCCGGCTACCAGGTGGCCCTGGACTACGCGAAGAGCCGCGTCCAGGGCGCCGACCTGACCGCGACGTCGAAGGACGCCCCGCGGGTGACCATCACCCACCACCCCGACGTCCGCCGCTCGCTGATGCTGCAGAAGTCCTACGCCGAGGGCATGCGCGCGCTGTACCTGTACGCGGCGAGCTTCCGCGACCAGGTGACCGAGGCCGAGGCCGCCGGTACCGCCGGGAGCGAGCAGGCCGTCCTGGCCGCCAAGGTCAACGACCTGCTGCTGCCGATCGTCAAGGGCTTCGGCTCCGAGCGGGCCACCCAGCTGCTCACCGCCGAGTCGCTGCAGACCCTCGGTGGCTCGGGCTTCCTGCAGGACTACCCGATCGAGCAGTACATCCGGGACTCCAAGATCGACACCCTCTACGAGGGCACGACGGCGATCCAGGGCCAGGACTTCTTCTTCCGGAAGATCGTCAAGGACGGCGGCGTCGCGCTGACCTGGCTGGCCTCGCAGATCCAGACCACCATCGACGCCGAGGCGGGCAACGGACGGCTCAAGGAGGAGCGGGCCCACCTCGCCGCCGCGCTCTCCGACGTCCAGGGCATGCTCACCGCGATGTTCGGCCACCTGACCGCCGCACAGGAGGACATGACCAGCCTGTACAAGGTCGGCCAGAACACCTCGCGGCTGCTGCTGGCGGTCGGCGACCTGGTCACCGCGTGGCTGCTGGTGCGCCAGTCCGAGGTCGCGCTGGCCGCGCTGTCCGGCGAGGTGAGCGAGAAGGACCGGTACTTCTACGAGGGCAAGCTGGCCGCGACCCGCTTCTTCGCCTCGCAGGTGCTGCCCCGCCTGAGCTCGGAGCGGGCGGTCGTCGAGAACACCGACAACGCGCTGATGGAGGTCGACGAGGCGGCCTTCTAGAAGGACCACCCTTCCCCTCACGCCTCGCACGCTCGGCGTGGGCCCCTGAAGAGTGGCCGCTCCAGCACGTCGCCAGGGTGGGCGGCCGCCGTCCCTTCGTGGGACGGCGGCCGCTCGCCGTTTCCGGCGAGGCACTGCGGGCATGGTTCGGGCAGCCACACCGCGGACAGGAGGACCGACCATGACCGATCCACCGGGCAGCGACCGGATCCAGCAGGACGTCCCGACGGCCTCGGGGACCGGCGACAACAGCTCCACCGGAGGCTCCGGGTCCAGCTTCGACGAGGTCCCCCTCACCGCCGACGAGGCCGTCGAGCGGGACGACGCCCAGGGCGACGACCTGCCGGCCCGCGCCGACGGCGACGTCGCTCGGGGCACCCGGGCCGGCGCCTCCGGCGAGGTGTCCGGGCCCACCACGCGATCCGGCGGGAGCGACACATGAGCACGTCCGACGAAACCGGGTACCGCGAGTCCCCGGACACCACCGACGGTCCGGTCGCCGAGGACCAGACCGGCACGGGGCCCCAGAGCGGGGCACCCCTCACCACCGACGAGGACGCCCAGGGCGACGACGGCGTCGTCCGTCCCGGCAACGCGCCGGACTGATTCGCGGCGGCTGGGCGCCGGTGCCCCGGCCGGTCGTATGGCGCCGGGGCCCATGCCCGGCGGCACCACCACCTGGCTCCGGCCGCCGACGTGGCCCCGTACGGGCCACGTCGGTGTGGCGGGCCGCCAGGCCGGCAGCTGCGCCTGTGTGGTGCCCGCCCGTGGGGGGCCTGGTCGGCTCGGCCTAGCGTCGCGGCCATGACGATCAACGCTCCTCTGCGCGGGCGGCGCGCACTCATCACCGGAGGGGCGTCGGGCATCGGCCGGGCCTGCGCGGTACGGCTGGCCGAGGCCGGGGCCGACGTCGTCGTCCTCGACCGCGATGCCGGAGCGGCGCAGGCCGTGGCCACCGAGGTGGGCGGCACGCCCGTCGTCGCGGACCTCTCCGACCTCGCGTCCGTGGACGGCCTCGACCTCGCCGTGGACATCCTGGTCAACAACGCCGGTCTGCAGCACGTGGCTCCGCTCGTGGAGTTCCCCGTCGAGCGCTTCTCCTACATCCTGCGGCTGATGGTGGAGGCCCCGTTCCGCCTGGTCCGCGGCGCCCTGCCGCACATGGTCGAGCAGGGCTGGGGCCGGGTGGTCAACATCAGCTCCATCCACGGTCTGCGCGCCTCGCCCTACAAGTCCGCCTACGTGACGGCCAAGCACGGGCTGGAGGGCCTGTCGAAGGTGATCGCCCTGGAAGGGGCCGAGCACGGCGTGACCTCCAACTGCGTGAACCCCGCGTACGTGCGGACGCCGCTGGTGGAGGGCCAGATCGCCGACCAGGCACGTGCCCACGGTCTCTCGACGGACCAGGTCGTCGAGCAGGTCATGCTCGCGCCGGCCGCGGTGAAGCGACTGATCGAGCCGGCGGAGGTCGCCGAGACGGTGGCCTGGCTGTGCTCGCCGTCCGCGGCCTCGGTGACCGGCACCTCCGTGGTCATGGACGGGGGGTGGAGCGCGCGGTGAGCGCGCGACCGGCGAGAATGCCGGTCATGACCCGGTCCCCCGTACCCGCCGCCGGCGACGGGCCAGGTCCGGCCCCGGCAGGGGCGGCGGAGTACTTCGAGCTGCTGCTCGAGGACGCTGCCGCCATCGAGTACGAGCGGCCGCTCGTACGCGCCCGCTCGATGGGAGCGGGCACGGACGAGCTCGCCGAGCTCGAGCGGGTGAAGATGCTCGCGCTGCAGGTCCGGGAGGCATTCGCCGCCCGCCGCCGGCGCGAGTCGGAGCTGTCGGCCCTGTTCGACACGGCGAACGATCTGGCCGCCCTGCGCGGGGTGGACTCGGTGCTGAGCGCCATCGTCCGGCGGGCCCGCCGGCTCCTGGGCAGCGACGTCTCCTACCTCACCCTGCACGCCCCGGCCGAGGGCGACACCTACATGCGGGTGACCGACGGCTCGGTCTCCGCCCGCTTCCAGGCGCTGCGGCTGCCCATGGGGGCCGGGCTGGGCGGGCTGGTGGCGCAGACGTCGGCTCCGTACGCGACGGCCGGCTACTTCACCGACCCGCGGTTCCGGCACACCGACGAGATCAACGACGGGGTGCTCGACGAGGGGCTCGTGGCGATCCTGGGTGTCCCCCTGATCCGCGGCTCCCAGGTGATCGGGGTGCTGTTCGCCGCCGACCGCACGGAGCGGACGTTCGACCGGTCGGAGGTCTCGCTGCTCGGCTCCCTGGCCGCGCACGCGGCGATCGCGCTGGACAACGCGCGGCTGCTCGAGGAGACCCGCGCCGCGCTGGACGAGCTGTCCACGGCCAGCCGGGAGCTGCGGGCCCACACCGCGTCGGTCGAGCGGGCCGCCGGGGCCCACGACCGGTTCATCGACCTGGTCCTGCGGGGCGGCGGGGTCGAGGACGTCGCGGCGGCCGTCACGGAGGCGCTGGGCGGCAGCATCACCGTCCTCGACGAGGAAGGACGACCGACGCCGGCGTGCGACGGCACCGGAGCCGTCCCGCCGGATCCGGCCGCAGCGCTCACCCTGGCCCGCTCGACCGGCCGGACGGTCCGGGACGGCGGCTGGTGGACCGCCGCGGTCACGGTGGACAGCGAGCTCCTCGGCGGCCTGGTGCTGCACCGTGACGACGAGCTCTCCGACGCCGACCAACGCATCCTCGAGCGGGCCGCCCTGGTCACCGCCCTGCTGCTGCTCATCCGCCGGACGGCCGGCGAGGCGGAGAACCGCGTCCGCGGTGAACTGCTCGAGGAGCTGCTCAGCGGCAACGTCCGGGATCCCGACGGCATGCGGGAACGCGCCCGCCGGCTCGGCGCCGACCTGGAACAGCCGCACGCGGTCGTGGTGGCCCGGGTGGCGGAGCACGTCGTCCCCCGTGCCCTGGCCGCCGCCGGGCACCTGGCCGCGACGAAGGGCGGGCTGGCCGGCACCCACGACGGCTGCATCGTCGTCTGCGTCCCCGGTCTCGACCCGGCCGCTGCGGCCGGCAGGGTGCGCCGCGAGCTGGGCAACGCGGGCGCCGGGGTGGCGACCGTCGGGGGCGCCGGTCCCGCCAGCGGTCCCGCCGCGCTGGCCACCGCCCACGCGGAGGCGGCGCGCTGCGTCACCACCCTGGTGGCGCTGGGGCGGACGGGCGACGCGGCGAGCGCCGGAGAACTCGGCTTCTTCGGCCTCCTGGTGGGTGAGGGACGCGACGTGCGCGGGTTCGTGGATGCCACCCTGGCACCGGTCCTGGAGTACGACGCGAAGCGCGGGACGGACCTGGAGGACACCCTCCAGGCGTACTTCGACGCCGGGAGCTCGCCGGCCCGGGCCGCCGAGGCGCTGCGGGTGCACGTCAACACGGTGACGCAGCGGCTGGACCGGGTGAGCCGGCTGCTCGGCAAGGAGTGGTCCTCGCCCGAGCGGGCGCTGGAGGTCCAGCTCGCCCTGCGACTGCACCGGCTGACCCGCGTCGGCCCGGGATAGCCGGCCCCTACCCTGGACCGGTGCTATCCGTCCTGACGCCCACCGTGCTGTCGCGCGAGGAGTGGCTGGCGCGGACGGCCGCGCACGAGGCGCGGATCGACCGGTGGACCGGTCCGCACCGGGAGCGCCGTCGCCGCGGCGAGACGCACCCGGTCCTGGACTTCCTGTTCACCTACTACTCCCAGACGCCGGGCCGGCTGCGCCGGTGGCATCCCGGCCCGGGCGTCGCGCTGGCCGCTCCCGCGCCGCACGCGGCCGCGCGCTGGTACGTCGACGACGGCGCGACGGTGCGCCTGGACGTCGAGGCGTTCGTGACCGACCGCGGCGACATCGTCCGCTTCATCGCCCGGCTGCTCGCCGCGACCGCCTCCCGGCCGGCCTTCAGCGGCTGCTTCGGCCTGCACGAGTGGGCGATGGTCTACCGCGACACCGGGACCCGGCATCCGGTTCCGCTGCGCCTCGGGCAGGAGGGCACCGACGCCGTCGTGGAGGGGCACACCATCAGGTGCAGCCACTTCGACGCCTTCCGGTTCTTCACCGCACCGGCGGTCGGCCGCAATCGCCTGCAGCCCACCCGGGAGAGCCAGGTGGAGCTCGAGCAGCCCGGTTGCCTGCACGCCGGCATGGACCTCTACAAGTGGGCCTACAAGCTCACCCCCGCGGCTCCGGGCGAGCTCCTCGCCGACTGCTTCGAGCTGGCCGTGGAGATCCGCGAGCTGGACATGCGGGCCTCCCCGTACGACCTGCGCGACCACGGTTACGAGCCGGTCGCGATCGAGACCCCCGAGGGCAAGGCGGCCTACGTCGCCGCCCAGCGCGGCTTCACCGAGCGGGCGGCCCTGCTGCGCGCCCGGCTGCTGGAGGTCTGCGGCGCCCTGGTGGGCGAGCGACGTACCGTCGTCGGGTGACCTCCATCCGCACCGGCCGCTGGGTGCGGCTCGACGGCACCACGAACACCCGCGATCTCGGTGGGCTGCCCACCACCGACGGCGGCACCACCGTGCCCGGCCGCATCCTGCGCAGCGACAACCTGCAGACCCTCAGCGCCGACGACGTCCGGCGGCTGGTGGACGAGCTGGGTGTGCGCCAGGTGATCGACCTGCGCACCACGGCGGAGATCCTGCTCGAGGGCCGCGGGCCGCTGCGCGACGTCGCGGACGTGAGCCACCGGCACTTCACCCTCCTCCCGGAGCGCGGCCAGCACACCGACGTCTTCGCCGTCGAGGAGGACGACCCCGACCTCGACCTGCCGGCCGGCTGGCTGGAGTCGCTGCTCCCCCGCCAGGTGGGGGCGCACGACGAGGGCGAGACGCCCGCCGTGCGGTCCTACCTCGGCTACCTCGGGCAGCGCGGCGACAACGTGGTCGAGGCGCTGCGCGCCCTCACCCACGCCGGGCCCGGCGCGTCGGTCGTGCACTGTGCCGCCGGCAAGGACCGGACCGGCGTCGTGTGCGCGCTGTCGCTGGCCGTCGCCGGCGTCCCGCACGAGGAGATCGTGGCCGACTACGCCATGACCGCCGACGTCATCGACGCCCTGGTCGCGAAGCTGGCGACCTCGCCGACCTACGCCGAGGACATGGTCACGAGGGACGTCGCCAGCCACACACCGCGGGCCGAGACGATGGAGCGGGTGCTGACGCTGCTCGACGAACGGCACGGCGGGCCGCTCGGCTGGCTGGACTCGCACGGTTTCGGGGCCGACGAGCAGGCCGCGCTGCGGTCCCGCCTGCGCGACTGAGGAGTCAGCGGGTGGCGTAGGCCGTCCGTCCACCGCGGCCACCGCGCTGCTTGTCCCGGTACATCGCGGCGTCGGCCTCCCGGAGCAGCTGGTCTGCCGTGCGCTCGCCGTCCGCCCCGTGCACGGCGACGCCGACGCTGGTCGCGACCGAGACCTCGGTGCCCTCCAGGCGGAAGGGCTCGGTGAAGCACTCCGCCACCCGCTCGGCCAGCCCGTGCGCGTCGGCGGGGTCGAGCAGACCGGGCAGCACGACGGCGAACTCGTCGCCGCTGAGCCGCCCGACGACGTCGCCGGGGCGCACGACCGCCCGCAGCCGGGCCGCCACCTGACGCAGGAGCTCGTCGCCGGCGGCATGGCCGAGGGTGTCGTTGACCTCCTTGAACCGGTCGAGGTCGCAGAACAGGACACCCAGGTGGGCGCCGGGGCGGGCGCCGGGCAGCTCGGCCTCCAGCCGCTCCAGGAAGAGCACGCGGTTCGGCAGCCCGGTCAGGGCGTCGTGAGTGGCCTGGTGGCGGACCGTCTCGAGGAGCCGCGCCTTCTGGAGGGCGGTCGACGCCTGGTCGCCCACACCGCGCAGGCGGGCCAGCACGTCGCCGCCCAGCTCGTCCGGCGCCTCGCCGGCCTCCCAGCTGACGGTGGCGACCCCGAGGAAGGTGGCGCCCGAGAGCAGTGGGACGGCGACGACGTCGGACACGTCGATGTCGGTGAGCAGCCGCTGCACCGCGGGGCTGCTGTCGGCGACGCTGATGATGCGGGGTTCCCGGTCGGTGAGCATCCCGACCAGCTCGGGGGTGTCCTCGGGTCGCAGTGCCCGGCCCAGCAACCGATCGCGCCGTGCCGCATCGGTGCCGGTCGACGACCGGGCCCGCAACTGCCCGCGCGAGGGGTCCCAGAGCATGACCGAGGCGCTGCTGCACCCGACCACGCGGGGCAGGGCCGCGGAGACGACCGAGCAGACCGCCGTCGCGTCCGACGCGCCGGCCAGCTCGTGGGCGAGGGCGAGCAGCGCGCCGGCCCGGTCCGCCTCCTGGCGGGCGTCCTCCAGGGCGATGATCAGGTCGAGCGCGGCGGCGGCGTGGCCGGCGTAGGCGGCGAGCATCGGTCCCTCGTCGCCCATCGTGCCGTCGCCGGACGGGTAGATGGCCGCGAGCCGGCCGTGCGACCGGCGCGCGGACGCGACGTCGACGACGACGGCACCCGGCCCGAGGTCACCGCCGGCCAGCAGCGTCTCGGCGAGGTCGGGCACCTGACCGGCCGGCAGTCCGGCGCTGTGCACCACCGGCGCCCCGCCACCTGGCGCGCGCACCGCCAGCAGGTAGGCGGGCGCCAGCACGGCCTCGGCAGCCCGCGCGACGATGCGGCGCAGGGCCGAGTCGACGTCGTCGCTGCCCACCAGCTCCGTCGCCGCCGACTGCAGGGTGCGCAGCTGGCCGCGCAGGGCGATCAGCTCGGGGCTGACCTCGTCGGCGTCGCGGCGCCGGCGCAACCGGCTCCGCCGGTCCCACGAGATCCGGTAGACGCACGCGGCATGACCGTCGGACTCGCACTCGTCGTGCGCGATGCGTGCCGGGGGCAGTCCGAAGATCGTGGGGACCACGCTGAACAGGCCCTGGGCGAACTCGCAGTCGAGCCGGGAGTGCTGGTACCCGGGGTGCAGCGTGTACCGGATGGTGGCCGTGGTGGCGCCGGCCTCGATCACCTCCATGGTGGAGGTGGTGCTGAACTTGGCCACGGCGCGGGGCAACTGCCTGATCACCTGCCGCGGGCTGCCCATCGTCCGCATCAGGATGACGATCGAGTGGGCGAGCCCCGACCGCAGGCCGGCGGCGCCCACCTTGAACATGAGCTCCGGGTCGCCGAGCACCTCGGTGGCCGCGGTGAACAGGCGGATGCGCGTGTCGTAGCTCCACCACAGCGACTGGTCCTCGAGCTGATCGGCCGACGCGCTGACACCGGCCCGCTCCAGGACCCGGTCGACCGCCTCCGTGCCGGCCGCGGTGCGCACGTACCGGAGGAGCCCTCCGGTCGTCGCGCCCGAGGTCTCGCGGGCCTCCTCGGCCGGCGCGCTCATCGAGCGCCGCCTGGTCCGGGGCTCGACCACGGCACGCGCGCCGACCGCCGACCGACGGTGGCGCTCGCGGTGGTTCGCACGAGAGGCACGATGCATGAAACGGCAAGGAACTGGGTGGACTTGAGCCGTGTCACCCCGAAGGGGGCCGGCGCGGGGGCAGGGCGGTGGATGCGGGGCGGTGGATGCGAGGCGGTGGATGCGGGGTGGACCGAGGCGCCCCCGGAAAGCGGACGACCCCGGCCTCCGGTGGAGGTCGGGGTCGCACGGGGAGCGCCGCGAGGCGGCGCCGCCGCGTCAGCGGCTGTTGGCGAGAGTGAGGAGGTCGTCGCGCATCGCCGGGCTGCTCGTACGGGCGAGGGCCTGGTTCAACGCCCGCCGGGTACGCGCGGCCTGCCGACGCTGCTGCCACCGGGTCGTCACGCTGCTCATCTCTGCTTCCTCTTTCGTCGAGTTCCGTCTCCTGCATCCTTAGCAATGCAGGTTGACTCCACTCTATTCCGACGAATCTCAGGCAGGGCTGAAGCGTTGCCGACGTTTCCTCACTCGAAGGGGTGAGAGCCATCACCCGGGACGACGACGGCGCCCGCCCCCGGACGAGGGGACGGGCGCCGTCGGTGACAGCCTCTGCCGAGCTGGGACGCTCGACCTAGCTGGGACGCTCGACGTCCCCGCGCCAGGCGCCGGTCTCGGTGCCCCGGCTCTCGATGAACTCCTTGAACTTCTTGGCGTCCGCCTTCACCTGGCGGTCGTCGAATCCCAGGGCGGCCCCGGCCTTCTCGACCAGCCCGTGGGGCTCCCAGTCGATCTGGATCATCACGCGGGTCTTGGCGTCGTCCAGCCGGTGGAAGGTGACCACCCCGGCGTGCTTGGCCTCGCCGCTGGTGCTCGTCCAGGCGACGCGCTCCTCGGGATGCTGCTCGGTGATCTCGGCGTCGAACTCGCGCTTGACGCCGTCGATGCTGGTGACCCAGTGGGTGTGGGTGTCGTCGAGCTGGGTGATGCGCTCGACCCCGCCCATGAACTGGGGGAAGGACTCGAACTGGGTCCACTGGTCGTAGGCGACCCGGATCGGTACGTCGACGTCCACGGACTCCTGCACGCTGGCCACGTTCTGCTCCTCTTCGTCGCGAACTCGGTCGTGCCCCGCCTACCCCGGACCCCGGTGCGCGACACCTGTCCGGGCAGCTCAGCGCAGTGTGGCCGCGACGCTCCCGCGCACGGGGCGCCCGTCCAGCAGCAGCATCTGCGCCAGGTGGTAGGCGTCCGGCTGTCCCGACCAGGTGCCCGTCCCGACCTCGCCGCCCGGGGTCAGCTCGTGGTGCCAGCTCCCGGTGGCCGGATCGGCGAAGCGCTGCTCGCCGTGCGCCCGCCACCGGTCGGCCAGCTTCCGGTAGGGCTGCTCGCCGGTCACCTCCGCGAGCGCGGCGGCCGCGGCCACCGCCTCGCACAGCACCCAGTGCATGCGGGCACCCACGACCGGCCGGTCGCGCCAGTCGAGGGTGTACGGGAACCCGTCGGGGCCGTCCGCGGCCCAGCCGCGCGACGCGGCGGCGGCGAAGAGGTCGACCGCGTCGGCCAGCAGCCACTCCGGCGGGTCCGGCGTCACGGCGCGGACGTGCAGGGCCAGACGGGCCCACTCGAACTGGTGCCCGATCGTCACGCCGAAGGGGCGGAACGGGTCGGCCGGCCGATCGGCGTTGTAGTCCGGCAGCGGCTGCCAGTCGGCGGTGAAGTGCTCGGGCAGTCGCCAGTCGCGCTCGCGTGCCCAGCCGTGCACGACCCGCTCCGTGGCGCGCCGAGCCTGAGCCCGCAACCGGTCGGCGGTCGCGAGGGCGTGCACCGCGTCCGCGGCGGCCGCCACCGCGTCCGCGGCGGCCAGCATCGCCTCGACGCCGTGCATGTTGGCGTTCACGCCGCGGTAGGGGTCCAGCCGGCTCCAGGAGCGGTCCCACTCCTCGACGGCGAGACCGGCGTCGTCGTCCCAGAACCGGGTCTGCCAGACGTCGAGCGCGTCGTCGAGGAGGGCCCGGCCGCCGGGGACGCCCGCCGTCGTCGCGGTCGCGCCGGCCAGGACGCAGAACGCGTGCACGTACGCGGCCTTGCCGTCGTCGTCGGTGCTCGCCCGCCAGCCGCCGTGCGCGCGGTCGCGCAGCGGCCCGTCGGCGAGCGCCGCGACGCCGTGCGCGGCCAGCTCGTCCGCCCCCGGACGCCCGAGGAGGGACGCCAGCGCGAAGACGTGGGTCATCCGGGCGACGATCCACGTCTCCACCGGCCGGTCGGCGAGCACCCGCCCGTCGGCGCCGAGGTAGCCGAAGCCCCCCTCGTCCAGTCGCGACCTGGCCGCGAAGGCCAGCAGCCCGTCGAGGTCGGTCACCTGGCACTCCTTCCGAGAGGGGCCCCGGCGTCAGAACGCCAGCGCCGCCCCCGGATCGTGCAGGAGCGCGCCGATGTCGGCCAGGAAGCGGGAGCCCAGCTCGCCGTCGATGATCCGGTGGTCGAAGGACAGCGCCAGTTGCGTCACCTGCCGGGGGACCACCTTGCCCTTGTGCACCCACGGCATCTCGCGG
>CADCTN010000181.1 GCA_902805535.1 uncultured Blastococcus sp.
GGAGCCGCGCCGCGGCGCGGAGGAACTCCCGGTTCCGCCGTCCCGGCACGCGGCTCAGCAGCGCGGGCAGCCACCGTTCCAGCGCGCGGGGGTCACGGCTGCGCGAGACGCCGCCCAGCCCGTCCAGCTCGTCGAGGAGGCCGGTGCTCCGGGCGTTGGCGATCCGCCCGTCGGGCAGCCGGGCCGAGAGCGCGCCCGCGGTCGGGTCGCCGAGCGGCAGCCCGGCGAGCTCCAGCCGGGAGACGCCGCGACCCGAGCGCAGCAGGTCGGTGATCCCCACGGCGAGCAGCCCGGCGGCCCCGTCGTCCCGGGCGAGCAGCCGTGCGGTGGGCCGGCCGCCGGGCGCGGGACCGACCTTGTGCCCCAGGACGGTGACCCGCACCCACGGACCCCGGCGTCGCAGCGTGAGGAAGGCCACCGCCTCGGGACGGCCGTGGCGATGCGGTTCGACGACGACGGCGACCGGTCGGCCGGCGCCCCGGTGGGCGGCGTCCGCGTTGAGCACCGCGGTGAGCCACGGTCCCCGGGCGGTCACCGGGGCCCGGAGGTCGGCCATCAGCGGCGCCGCGGCGCGCACCTCGCGGACCACCTGCGCACGGCCGACGGCGATCCGGGTGAGCACCCCCGCATACGACCACAGCCGCCGACGGGGACCCATCGGCGGCTGGTGACGTGCTGGAACGGCCCCTCTGCAGGGGCCCGCCATGAGCGGAGCGAATGGCGGGGGGCAGAGGGGTCCTTACTCAGACGGCGCGGCGGCGCAGGCGGCGGCGCTCACGCTCGGACAGGCCGCCCCAGATGCCGAAGCGCTCGTCGTTGGAGAGTGCGTACTCCAGGCACTGCGCCTTGACCTCGCAGCCGGTGCAGATCTTCTTCGCCTCGCGGGTGGAGCCACCCTTCTCCGGGAAGAACGCCTCGGGGTCGGTCTCGGCGCACAGCGCCTGCTCCTGCCACGACTGGGCGTCGGCCTCGGCACCGATGCCGAGCAGACCGGCGATACCCGGACCGCCCATCCCCTGGCCGCCCATGCCCAGGCCGCCCATGCCCAAGCCGCCCATGCCCTGGCCGGCGCCGGCCCCGAACCGGTCGGCCGGCCGCTCCGTCGCGCTGACGTAGTCGCTCAACCAGGAAATCTCGGCCATGTCGGTGCGTCCCCTCTCGCTCTTGCCCCGGTGCGCGGTCCCCGGGACGCTCCCGGACCGGCCTGCACTCGATGACATCGCCGGAATTACACGCGTGTCGTTGCCTGCTCGTCAACTTTGCCCGGTGTAAGCGACACGCCACACCAGCCCCATCCGTACCAGGCGTTCGTCAGATGCTGTCCGCACCCTCGACACGCCCGTGGAACAGTCGACAACTGCCTATCGGGCACGATGGGTTTCGTGCAGATCGTGGTGCTGGCGGGTGGGACCGGAGGGGCTCGATTCCTGCGGGGAGTGCGAGCGGCGCGGCCGGAGGCGCAGATCACCGCCGTCGTCAACACCGGCGACGACGTGACGCTGCACGGCCTGCGCATCTGCCCGGACCTGGACACGGTCATGTACACCCTCGGCGGCGGCATCGACGAGGAGCGCGGCTGGGGCCGGGCGGGCGAGAGCTGGACGGTGAAGGAGGAGCTGGCCGCCTACGGCGCCGACCCCGACTGGTTCGGCCTCGGTGACCGGGACGTCGCCACCCACCTCGTCCGCACCCGGATGCTGGACGCGGGTTACCCGCTGTCGGCGGTGACGGCGGCGCTCGCGGACCGGTGGCAGCCCGGCGTCACCCTGCTGCCGATGAGCGACCAGCGGGTGGAGACGCACGTGGTGGTCGACGACCCGGACACCGGCCGGCAGCGCGCCATCCACTTCCAGGAGTGGTGGGTGCGCCATCGGGCGGCACCGGACCCCCGGGCCTTCGTCCAGATCGGCGTGGACGCCGCACGCCCGGCGCCCGGTGTCGCCGAGGCGTTCGCGGCCGCGGACGCCGTCCTCCTCGCGCCGTCGAACCCGGTGGTGAGCATCGGCACGATCCTGGGCGTCCCCGGCCTGCGCGAGGCGCTGCTGTCGACGCCCGGCCGGATCGCCGGGGTGTCCCCCATCGTCGGCGGGGCCGTCGTCCGCGGGATGGCCGACCGCTGCCTGCCCGCCCTGGGCATCGAGGTCAGCGCGGAGGGCGTGGGCCGGCACTACGGGTCGCGGGCCGGGGGCGGCCTGCTCGACGCCTGGCTCGTCGCGCCGGACGACCGGGCCGACGTGCCCGGGGTAGACGTCGCGCAGGTGCCGCTGCTGATGTCCTCCCCCGAGGCGACGGCGGCCCTGGCGACCGCCGCCCTGGACGCCGCACGTGCCTGAGCCCGGGCCGCCCGCGGGCATCTCGGTCCTGCCGGTCCTCGGGCTGCCCGAGTTCGCGCCCGGCGACGACCTGGCGGGGGCGATCGCGGCCGCGGCGCCGTGGCTCGCCGACGGCGACGTCGTCGTGGTCACGTCCAAGGCCGTCTCCAAGGTGGAGGGCCGGCTCGTGCACGTGCCGCCCGGCGCCGACCGGGAGGCGATGCGCCTCCAGGCGGTCGTGGCCGAGAGCGTGCGCGTGGTCGCCCGGCGCGGTCCGCTGGCGATCGTCGAGACCCGCCAGGGCTGGGTGGTGGCGGCCGCCGGCATCGACGCCTCCAACGTCGGCCCCGACGCCCTGGTGCTGCTGCCCGAGGACGGCGACGCGTCGGCGCGGACCCTGCGCGAGCGGCTGGCCCAGCTCCTCGGGGTCGACGTCGCCGTGGTGGTGAGCGACACCTTCGGGCGGACCTGGCGGGAGGGCCTGACCGACGTGGCGGTGGGTTCGGCCGGCATCGTGGCGCTGACCGACCACCGCGGTGCCGTGGACGCCTGGGGCAACCGGCTGGAGACCACCCGGGTGGCGGTGGTCGACGAGCTCGCCTCGGCCGCCGACCTGGTCAAGGGCAAGCTGGCCGGCGTCCCGGTGGCGGTCGTCCGGGGCCTGCCCACCGACCGCCCCGATCCGGACAACGGCACCCGGCCGCTCGTGCGACGGGCGGCCGACGACCTGTTCCCCTACGGGGCGCGGGATCTGGTGGGCGCCCGTCGTCCCGGCGAGGACCTCACCCCGCGCGCCGGGGAGCGCGAGGCGGTGGCCGCCGCCTTCCGGGTGGCCGGCGCCGCCCTGCCGGAGTTCCCGGTGGTCCTGCGCCACGGCGGCGCGGGCGACGGCGTCGTCGACGTCCACCTCGTCGACACCCCGAACGTGACCACCGCGCTGAACCTCGGCGCACTGCTGGGCGCGGCCATCGTCCAGCTGCACGCGGAGGGGTGGGCGACCCGGTGGGAACCGGTCGGCACGCCCGGCGGCTCCTCCCTCGTCGGGAGGCTGTGGCTCGGAGGGGCACCGCTCGTTCTATAACGTCGCGGAGTGCAGATCCGCGAACTCGCCGTCCCCGACAGCTATGTGCTGGACCTGGTCCCCCACGGGGACTCACGCGGCCTGTTCGTCGAGTGGTACCGGGCCGACGTCCTCGCCGAGGTGCGTGGAGCCGGGTTGGCCCTGGCCCAGGCCAACCACAGCGTGTCCGATCGCGGAGCCCTCCGGGGCGTTCACTTCGCGCTCGTCCCCCCGGGGCAGGCCAAGTACGTCTACTGCCCGGCCGGGAAGGTGCTCGACGTGACGGTCGACGTCCGGGTCGGCTCACCGACTTTCGGCGCCCATGACACCGTCGTCCTCGACAGCCAGCAGCCGCGCGCCGTCTACCTGTCCGAGGGCCTCGGGCACGCCTTCGTGTCCCTGGCCGCCCACAGCTCGGTGACCTACCTGGTGTCCACGTCCTACGACGCCCGACGGGAGTTCGGCGTCGACCCCATGGACCCGGATCTGGCGCTCCCGTGGCCCCCGGGCCTGGAGCTGCAGATCTCCGCCAAGGACATGGCCGCGCCCAGCCTGGCCGACGCCGAGCGGGCGGACCTCCTGCCGACCATGGCGGAGTGCGCGGCCCGCTACGCGGAGCTGCTGGGACCGGCCGAGGAGTGAGCGTGGGCGAGGTGACCCCCACCTCGTACGCCAGGTCACTGCCATTACGGTCTGCACATGCGAGGCATCATCCTGGCGGGAGGCACCGGGAGCCGCCTTTTCCCGATCACGCAGGCCGTGAGCAAGCAGCTCATGCCGGTCTACGACAAGCCGATGATCTACTACCCGCTCTCCACGCTGATGATGGCCGGGGTGCGCGAGGTGCTGATCATCACCACGCCCGGTGACCAGGAGGCGTTCCGCCACCTCCTCGGCGACGGCAGCCGGCTGGGCATGCGCATCGAGTACGCCGTCCAGCCGCGCCCCGAGGGCCTGGCCCAGGCTTTCCTGATCGGTGCCGATTTCCTCGACGGCGAGCCCGCGGCCCTGGTGCTCGGCGACAACATCTTCTACGGCGCCGGCCTGGGGACCGCCCTCGCCCGTCTGCCCGAACCGGCCGGTGGGCATGTCTTCGCCTACCACGTGGCCAACCCGCAGGAGTACGGCGTCGTGCAGTTCGACGCCGACGGCCAGGTGCTCTCGATCGAGGAGAAGCCGGCCCGACCCAAGAGCTCCTACGCCATCCCCGGCCTGTACTTCTACGCGGGGGACATCGTCGAGGTCGCGCGGGGCATCATGCCCAGCGCCCGCGGCGAGCTGGAGATCACCGCGGTCAACGAGCACTACCTGCGCGAGGGCCGGCTGACCGTCACCGCGCTCGACCGTGGCACGGCGTGGCTGGACACCGGGACGTTCGCCTCACTGCGCCAGGCCACGGAGTTCGTCTCCGTGGTGGAGGAGCGCCAAGGCCTCAAGATCGGCTGCATCGAAGAGGTCGCCTGGCGCAACGGCTGGCTGGACGATCACGGTCTGCGCGACGCGGCCGGGCCGCTGGGCAGGAGTGGCTACGGCGACTACCTGCTCGCACTCCTGAACGGGCTCTGAGGACTCCGGCGGGTCACCTCGACCGGTAGTCCGTCGGCGCGAACCGGGGACCGTGCCGCGGCCGCCGCGGCCCGCCCGCCAGCAGCAGCCGGACGACCCGCTGGCGGTGCCCGCGCCACGGCTCCAGCAGCTCGAGCATGCCCGTGTCGTCGGTGTTCCTCCGCCCGGCCAGGGCGAACCCCACGATGTTCTTCAGGTGGTAGTCACCGACGCTCACGGTGTCGGGGCAGCCCAGCGCCCGCTGCACCACCTCGGCCGCCGTCCACAGCCCGATCCCGGGGATGGAGCGCAGCCGCTGCTGCAGGACCGCCGAGCCGCCGGCGACCTCCGGCTCCAGGCGGGAGGCGACCGATGCCACGGCTCGGAGTGCTCGGCGGCGGGCCCCGTCCAGGCCGCAGGCGTGCCACTGCCAGTCGGTGACATCCAGGACGCGATGCGCGGACGGCGGCACGCACATCCCGTCCGGCGCCGGGCCCGGCGCCGGCTGCCCCGCCAGGCGCAGCAGCTCCCGCCACACGCGGTTCGCCTCGACGGTGGTGACCTTCTGCTCCAGGACGGCGGGGACGACGGCGTCCCAGGTGCGACCGGTGCGGCCCAGCCGCAGCCAGGGCGTGCGGCGGTGCAGCTCGGCGACGAGCGGGTGCCCGGCGGGGTCGAAGCCGTCGACCCGGTCGTCGGCACCCAGCCACTCGGGCACGGCCGCCCCCGCCCACGCGGCCCCGGGTCCCCATGCGGCGACGCGCACCGTCCCGGCAGCCATCGTGATGCGCACGGTCGCGGGGCCGTCCGGCGTCGTGGTCGTCCGCCACAAGCCGTCGGTGCCGATCCGCATCGTCGGGTCTCCGGCGCCCCGGCGGTGCGGTGACAGCGCGCGCAGCAGCTCGAGCGGCCAGTCAGGTCGCCACTCCGTCGAGAAGTCGGCTGCCGACAGCGTGCTGGTCAGGACGTCCCCCCGAGTCGTGCGGTCGTGGTGCCGGCCTCAGGCGGTCAGCGTGGTGCCATGCGCAGAGCGCCGTCCATCCGGATGACCTCGCCGTTGAGGTAGCCGTGCTCGACGATCGCCAGCGCCAGTTCCGCGAAGTCGGCGGGGCGGCCGAGACGCTTCGGAAAGGGTATGTCGGCCGACAGCGCCGTCCGCGCCTCCTCGGGAAGGCTGCCGAGCAGCGGCGTGTCGACCAGCCCCGGGGCGATGGTGCACACGCGCACCCCGACGCTGGAGAGATCACGGGCGGCCGGCAGGGTCAGGCCCACGATGCCGCCCTTGGACGCGGCGTAGGCCACCTGGCCGATCTGCCCGTCGTAGGCCGCGATCGAGGCCGTGTTGACGATGACGCCGCGCTCGCCGTCCTCGCCCGGTTCCGTCGTCGACATCGCTGCGGCTGCCAGCCGCAGCACGTTGAAGGTCCCGACCAGGTTCACCATGACCGTCTTCGTGAACGCACCGAGGTCGTGCGGCTCGCCACCCCGGCCGACGGTCCGCTGCGCCCAGCCGATGCCGGCGCAGTTGACCGCGATCCGCAGCGGCCGGTCCTTGCCGGTCGCCTCGACGATCGCGGCCTGCACGGAGGCCTCGTCGGTGACATCGGTGGGGACGAAGGTGGTGTGCCCGCCCAGCTCGTCGGCCAACGCCCGGCCTCGGTCCTCCTGCAGGTCGAGGACGGTCACGGCGGCGCCGCGGGCGGCCAGCGCGCGGGTGGTCGCCTCGCCGAGCCCGGAGGCTCCACCGGAGACCACGGCGGCGACGTCGAAGTTCTTCATGTCGGGAGGCTAGCCAGACGGCTCAGCTGTACCGCGAGGCGTGGGCGGCCTCGGCGGCGCCGAGCAGCTGCTTCACCCGCTCGGCGTCGGACACCGGGCAGACCATGGTCACGTCGGCGGTGTGGACGACGACGCTGTCCCGGACACCGACCAACGCGACCAGGTGGTCGGGATCGTCGCTGAACACGATGTTGCCCGAGCTGTCGAGGACGACGGCCAGGCCACGCACGGCGTTGCCCGCCCCGTCGTCGGACAGCGTCGAGGCCAGCGCGGGCCACGAGCCGACGTCGAGCCAGTCCACGTCGAGATCGGCGACCAGTACCCGGCCCGGCTCGGCGGCCGCCGGCTCCAGCACGGCGTAGTCGACGCTGATCTTCGGCAGGGTCGGGAAGACCTCCGCCAGGACGCGCTCCCGCTCCGGCCCGGAGGGCACCGCCACGATCTTCGCCAGCCCCTCGGCGGACTCCGGCAGGTGGTCGGCCAAGGCGTCCAGGACCGTCTGCGCCCGCCACACGAACATCCCGGAGTTCCACAGGTACTCACCCGACGCCAGGTACTCCTCGGCGGTGGCTCGATCGGGTTTCTCGCGGAAGGAGGCCGCCTCGGCGACCCCGGGCACCTCTGTCTCTGCGCCTCGTTGCACGTACCCGAAGCCGGTGGCCGGGGAGGTCGGCGTGATCCCGAGCGTGACGAGGGACCGCGGCCGAGCGCCGAGCGCGTCGTAGGCGGTCTCGAGGACGGCGGCGAACCGCTCGACGGGCCGGATGACGTGGTCGGCGCTGACCACCGCGAGCTCGGCGTCGGGGTCCGCGTCGGCGACGAGCGCCGCGGTGAGGCCGACGGCGTTCGCCGTGTCCCGGGCCACCGGCTCGAGGACCAGGCGGTCGGCGCCGAGCTCGGGCAGCGCAGCCCGCACCTGGTCGCCGTAGCGGGCGGCGGTGCAGACCCAGATCTGGCCGGTCGGCAGGACGGCCTGGAGGCGGGTGAATGCCTCCGCCAGCAGGCTGTGGGCCCCGCCGTTGCCGTCATCTACGACGTCGAGCAGCTGCTTGGGGCGTTCGGCCCGGGACAACGGCCACAACCGCGTCCCGGAACCCCCGGCCATGATCACGGCGTGTCGCATGTCAGCCCTCCGGGTCGTCGTTCGTCTCGGTGTGCGCGAGGGCCGCGGTGGTCTGCTGGGGACGGGCGCCTGCGGCGACCCGCCCGCTGACGTAGGCGAGCAGCATCCGCAGCCCGAGACCGCCCCGTAGGCCGACCCGCAGCGGTGCGTGCCGCCGCCCCGGGTACCGGCGCGCCAGGTACCGCAGCGCGCTGGTGTGGTGCACGCGCTGCATGCGGTGGGGCTCACGCCGGGTGGCGTGCCCGCCCTCGTGGACAACCACGGAGGACGGTGCGTAGACGTGCAGCCAGCCGCTGCGCCCCAGCCGGTCGGCCAGGTCGACGTCCTCGAAGTACATGAAGTAGCCCGGGTCGAACCCACCGACCGACCAGAACGCCTCCAGGTCGACGAGGAAGCAGGAACCCGACAGCCACCCGGCCGTCCGCTCCCGCGGCGCCTCGCGCTCCCGGCGGTACCGCGCCGTCCACGGGTTGGCCGGCCACACCCAGCCGAGCAGCGCGTGACCCGCGCCGGTCGTCAGCTGAGGCAGGTCACGTGCCGACGGGTACAGCTCTCCCTCGGGGGTGCGGATGGCCGGCCCGATCGTCGCGGCCCGGGGCCATCGCTCCGCCACGGCCAGCAGTTCGTCGACCGATCCGGGCTCGAACCGCACGTCCGGGTTGGCGACGAGCGCGTAGCCGGTGGCGAGCCCGGCGAGCCCGGCGTTGGCCGCGGCGCCGTAGCCGATGTTGCCGCCGGTGCGCAGCAGGGTGACGTGCGGGAACCGCTGGGCCGCGGCCTCCGGTACGCCGTCGGTGGAGCCGTTGTCCGCGAGCACCACCTCGACCGCACAGGTCGTCGCGGTGGCCAGCGACTCGAGGAATCCGTCGAGGGCCTCCCCCGGCGAGTACGTCACCGCCACCACGCGCATCGGCCGCGATCCCGAGCGCTCGTCCACGACCTCGACCCTACGGTCCGCCTCCGGGGACCGGCCCCCGGCCCCCACCCGGTCAGCCCGCGACGGCGTGCGCGAAGGTCCGCAGGTGTGCCTCCGCCGATGCCGCCCAGGTGAACTCCGCCGCCCGGGTCACCGCCGCGTCCGCCAGCTCCGCTCTCCGGGCCGGCTCCTTCAACAGCCGCACCAGGCCGTCGGCCAGGTCTCCCGGCGTGGACTCCACGTACTCGACGGCGTCCCCGCCCACCTCCGGGATTGCCAGGTGAGGCGTGGTGAGCACCGCCGCACCGCAGGCCATCGCCTCCAGCACGGGAAGGCCGAAGCCCTCCCCCAGGCTGGGATAGGCGACCACCTCTGCGCACCCCAGGAACCCTGCGAGGTCCTCGAGGGGTAGGTACCCCGGGGCCAACACCTCGAGGTCGTCCGGAACGGCAGCCAGGGCCGGGTCCACCCGGTGGTCCCAGCCGCGGCCGCCGGCCAGGACCAGCGCCGGCGGATCGTCGACCCGCCGGCAGGCCTGCTGCCAGCCGGCGATGAGTGCCGGCACGTTCTTGCGCGGCTCGATCGTCCCCAGGAAGGCCACGTAGCGACGCGCTACCAGGCCCAGCGTGGCCCGTGCCCGCTCCCGCTCCTCGGGCGAGGGCAGGTGGAAGCTCATGGGATCGACGCCGTGGTGGGCGACGTCGACCCGCCCGGCCTTCGCGCCGGCCACGCGCGCGAGCTCGTCGAGGGTCGCCCGGGAGGGCACGACGCACCGGGCTGCCAGCCGCAGGGAGGCTCGTGTCCACGTCCGGAAGAACGTCCGCTTCACCGGCTGGTGCACCTCGGGCGACGTGAAGAAGGTCGCGTCGTGCAGCGTCGTCACCACCGGGAGGCCGGCGCGCAGTGGGAACGTGTAGTGCGGGCAGTGCAGCACCTGCGCACCAACGGCGCGGGCCACGCGTGGCAGCCCGACCTGCTCCCAGGCCAGCCGGGCAGGACGGCTCTCGATCGCCGCGGGAGCCGCCACCACGTCGGCCGCGGGCAACAGCGTGCCGTACAGCTCGAGGTCGCGGGCCTGGCATACCACGGCCAGCGACGCGCCGACCTCCTGCAGCGCGGGCAGCAGCTGGTCGACGTAGCGGCCGACACCCCCGCGGTCGGCCGGGACGGCGGTGGCGTCCACGAGGACGCGCGTTCGGGCTCCGCCCCCCATGACCCGCCTCCAGCTCGTCCGTCGGTGGACCCAGCACACGATACGGGCGGCAACCGGCGGCCACCGGACCGGTCAGAGGCGGCCGTACAGCTCCCACATCCGCCGGGCGGTCGTGTTCCAGGAGAAGTCGGCGGCCCGTGCCGTGCCCCGGGCCGCCAGCGAGCTCCGCAGGCCGGTGTCGTCGACGACGCGGCGCAGGGCCTCGGCCAGGGCGGCCACCTCACCGACACGGGTGAGCAGCGTGGCCCCGCCGCCGACCTCGGCCAGCGCGGGGTCGTCGGAGGAGACGACCGCCGTGCCGGCGGTCATCGCCTCGAGCACCGGGAGGCCGAAGCCCTCCGCCCGGCTCGGCGCCACCAGCGCGGTCGCCCTCCGCAGGACCACCGCCAGGTCGGCGTCGGCCAGCCGACCCAGACTGCGCACACGACCGGGCGGCAGCCCGGCCCGGGCGGCCAGCGCGTCCGGGGCGACGCCGCCCCACCCGGACTGGCCGACGAGGAGCAGCGGCACGTCCGGGCCCGCCGGGTGGGCCAGTGCCTCGATGAGGACGTCGAGCCCCTTCCGGGGTTCCAGGGTCGCCAGGCTCAGCAGGAACGGTTCCTCGGGCAGGTCCAGCCGCCTCGCGCGGTCCGCCGCGTCGTCCGGTTCGGCGAGGCGACCGCTGGCTCCCAGGTGGGCCACCTCGATCGGCGCCCGCGGCCGCAGGTAGCGGGTCAGCTCGTCGGCGACCGCGTGGGTCGGGACGACGATCGCGTTCGCGTGCCGGGCGGCACGTTCGGCCATCGCCCGATGCCAGCGCACGCCGCGCGCGGTGAGGGTCTCCGGATGCGTCCACGGCACCGCGTCGTGCACGGTCACCACCAGGGCCCCCCGGCGGACGGGCGGGAGCAGCAGGGTGGGCGCGTGCACCACGTCGGCACCCGTGGGCCGCGGGCCGACCCCCCGCTCCCAGGCGGCCACCAGCGCACGGCGCGGCAGCGGGAGCCGCCGAGGCCCCGACACCCCGGGCAGCCGGGCAGCGGCGGTCCGCCGGTGCCATGCCGTCCACCCGGTGACCGTGGCCCCCTGCGGGGCCGTGGCCGCGAGCGCCCCGGCCAACTCGGTCGAGTACCGGCCCGTCCCCGCGGGAACGGGCGCGAGCACCTGCTCCAGCAGGACCGCTACGCGCACGTCTCCGTCACTGCGCCAGCTCGGTGGCGCGGCGGGTCCCGCCGGCCACCTGGTCGTAGAGCTCGTGGAAGCGGGGGTCGAGCGCCTCCCGCGGCGGGAGCTGGGACTTGCCCTGCTCGGTGGGCTCACGGGTGCCGGTGGTCAGGGCGTGGACGAGCCAGAGCACCGACACGAGGTCGCCGTCGAAGTCGGTCGACGACGTGTCGGCATAGTCGATCAGCCGCGCCGTCGTGCCGTCCCACAGGATGTTCCACGAGCGCACGTCGTTGTGGAACAGGCCCTCGCCGTGCAGCTCGCGCAGCGCCGCGAGGATCTCGCGGACGATGGCGTCGATCTGGTCCGCGGGCAGGGGCGCACCGGTCTCGAGCAGGTCGCCCGCGACGCGGCCGTAGACCACGGTGGCGACGTCCCCGGACACCTCGTAGTCGATCAGCCGCGGGGCCCGGGAGAGGTGCTGGATGCCGATCAGGGCGGAGATCTCGTGCGTGATCAGACGCGCGTTGGCCGAGGTCCGCTCCGTCAGCCGGTACCGCTTGATGAATACGCCGTCGCCCCACATGTAGCGGCGGTCCTCGTGGTCGAACACCGCCGGCGAGCCGGGGTAGGCCTCCGCACTGCTGCTGGTGACCGCGTACTCGCGGTCGTTGACCGAGACGCGCTCCTTACGGCTGACCACGTACAGCGGACGCGCCTTGTCGGACAGGTGCGTCCCGAACATGCCCAGCTGCACGATCTCCACCTCGTCGCGTACCAGCGCGAAGATGTCGAGCTCGTCATCGGGAAGGCTGGCGTCCCAGAACAGGTCCGGGTCCTCGCCCTTGCGGGCCAGCTCGAGCACGAGCACGGGCACCCGCTGCAGCAGCTCGCGCATCAGCACCTGCGTCTGCTCGAGGCCCTGGTGGTAGACGACGTGGTGCAGGACGCTGAGCAACGTCACGACGTCGAGTTGCCCGGGGCCGATGCTGGCCACGCTGTCGGCGTCGAAGAGCTGGGTGCGGATCCGGCTCGGGACGCCGTTGAGCTCCCCGATCAATTGCGCGACCTCGGCGTTCGCAGGGTTGCCCTCCCAGCCCTCGGTGACCATGCCTCGGTCGGCGAACCAGTAGCAGACGAAGCCCAGGGAGGAGCCCACGTCCAGCAGCCGCTTGCCACGCACCCGACCGCCGAAGTGGTTCTCGATCGCCCGGCACCGGTCCACGCTGTCGCGGGCCGGCTCGGCGATCACGCCGGGCAGGCCGTAGGCGGGTTGGTACGGCTCGACCTGGGCGGCGAGCGACCGCAGCTTCTGCAGCCGGAAGTCGAACTGCTGGAAGTGGTTGACCCGCAGGTCCACCTGCTGCACCAGCTCGCTCAGCCCGGACAGGTCCTCGTCGATCCGGTCGAGCCGATCACCGAGCTCCCGGAGGTTCCGAGCGCCGCGGATCGACCCCGGCGCGAGCCGGGCGATCGCCGCTCGAATCTGCTTGCGCATGCGTGTGATCCCTTTCGCTGCTGTGCGCATGTTCGGAGAGTGGGGCGCCCCAGGAGTCGCGCCCAGTGCGGAGCTGGGGCTCAGGCCGTCGAGCTGCGGCCGGAGGCGGGGTGGGGGTCCGCCGACGCCGGCGCGCCGGCCCCGTTCCCGCCGCCACCGGGCCGGACGGCGCTCTCCACGGCGGCCAGGCGCTGCTCGAGCGTGTCGAGGCTGACCGCCACTGCCTGCTGCAGCAGCAGCTCGTGGTGGACAATCGGGTCGACCTCCCACGAGATCAGCCGGCGGACCGCGCGCTTGAGCTGGGACACGCCGGGTCGCAACGAGGTCGCGGGCGGGCGGGCGAAGGGCGGCAGCCGCCGCACCGGGAGGGTGGCGGTACCGGGCGTCGGCGCGGTCTCGCGGGCGATCGCGGCGCCCGGCGTCGAGCCGGCGAACGCCACCTCGCCCCCGCGCACCAGCCGCGCCCGCTCGCGCACCTGCGACTGCACGGCGGCGAACAGATCGTCGCCGTCGAGGTTCCAGGTCGGCTCCGCCGGAACGCAGCCGACCACGCCGAGCACCTGCCGCATGGCGGCCGCAAGGCCGGCGTCGTCGTCGACCAGCGTCACCAGCCGGTCACCGGCCTGCTCGGCCAGGCCGCCCACCCGGGTGGCGATGACCGGCCGCTCGTACAGCGCCGCCCGCTCCATGACGCCGGAGGACCAGATGTGCCGGTAGGGCAGGACGACGACGTCGGCGGCGACGATCCACCGGTCGAAGAGCTCGTCGGACACGTAGCCCTCGTGCAGGGTCGCCCCCGGTGTGGCGGCGCACAAACGGTCCAGCTCGTTGAGGTGGGCGACGAAGTCCGGCTCGTCGAGCCGGGTGGACCCGACGATGTCCAGGCGTGCGCCGTGGGCGGCGAGCCCGGAGAAGGCGTGCACCGCACGGTCGAAGCCCTTGTGCTCCTGGATGAAGCCGAT
>CADCTN010000182.1 GCA_902805535.1 uncultured Blastococcus sp.
GCGCCGGCTCGGCTCCACCTCGCGTGCCCCCCGCTGGGCGATCGCGTTCAAGTACCCGCCGGAGGAGGCGACGACGAAGCTCCTCGACATCCGGGTCAACGTGGGGCGCACGGGCCGGGTGACGCCGTTCGCCCACATGGAGCCGGTCAAGGTCGCCGGGTCGACGGTGCAGCTCGCCACGCTGCACAACGCCGCCGAGGTGGAGCGCAAGGGCGTGCTGATCGGCGACACGATCGTGATCCGCAAGGCCGGCGACGTCATCCCCGAGGTCCTCGGCCCGGTCGTCGCCGCCCGCGACGGCTCCGAGCGCGCGTTCGTCATGCCCTCGCACTGCCCCGAGTGCGGCACCGAGCTGCGGCCGGAGAAGGAGGGCGACGCCGACATCCGCTGCCCCAACGCCCGGTCCTGCCCGGCCCAGTTGCGCGAGCGGGTGTTCCACGTCGCCGGCCGCGGCGCGTTCGACATCGAGAACCTCGGCTACGAGGCCGCCACCGCGCTGCTGCAGAACCACCTCCTGCAGGACGAGGGCGACGTCTTCTTCCTCGACCACGAGCAGCTGCAGCGCTCGTCGTTCTTCACGAAGAAGGACGGCACGCTCAGCGCCAACGGCGCGAAGCTCCTCGCCAACCTGCAGAGCCGCAAGGACGTCCCGCTGTGGCGGGTCCTGGTGGGTCTCTCGATCCGGCACGTGGGCCCGACCGCCGCCCAGGCGCTCGCCCGCGACTTCCGGTCGCTCGACCGGATCATGGCGGCCTCGGAGGAGGAGCTCGCCGCGGCCGACGGTGTCGGGCCCACGATCGCGCGGTCGGTGCGCGACTGGTTCGAGGTCGACTGGCACCGCGACGTGGTCGAGAAGTGGCGCCGGGCCGGGGTGCGCATGGTCGACGAGGGCGGCGACGCCGGTCCCGGCCCCCTCACCGGCGTCACCGTCGTCGTCACCGGATCGCTGCGGGACTACAGCCGGGACCAGGCGATCGCGGCGATCCAGGAGCGCGGCGGCAAGGTGACCGGCTCGGTGTCGAAGAAGACCGGCTTCGTCGTGGTGGGGGCAGATCCCGGCAGCAAGTACGACAAGGCCGTGCAGGTGAAGGCGCCGGTGCTGGACGACGACGGCTTCGCGGTGCTGCTGGCCGACGGGCCCGAGGCCGCGCGCGCGGTGGCGACCGTCGGCGACGGCTCGGGGGACGGCTCCGGGGACGGCTAGGCGGGCGGCAGCGCGCACACGGTGGTCGCGATGCCGGTCAGGTGGGCCAGGCGGAGCAGCTCCGAGCGCCGGAACGCCGGCCCACCCGACCGGCCGAGCACGACGGCGCAGCCGGGGCCGCCGTAGGGGGCGGCCATCATCTCGATGGCCATCTCCCGCCAGCGTTCCGGCAGCCACTCGTCCTCGCTCGGCAGCAGGCGCGGTCGGGCCAGCGGCATCCACGGGAGCGGCACCCCCTGGAACGTCGGGGCGGCCTCGGACGACGCGGCCACCCCCCACGGAGCCGGGTCGGCCGGCGACGGCTCGGTCGCCGAGAGCACGACCGCCCAGCCGCCGTGGAAGACGCGGGGGAGCTCGGTGGCCAGCAGCTCGGCGGAGGCGCTCTCGGCGGCCCGGGCCAGCTTGTCGAGCAGGTCCAGCTCGCGGTGGGTGTCCAGCGGTCCGGCGAACGGGCGCAGGCTCTCCACCGAGACACCCGGGACCGCCTGGGCGGCGGTGATCAGGCTGTCCGGCAGCCGGCCGGGGGGCAGCTCGACGACGACGTCGTCGACGGCCACGCCGTTGCCCCGCTCCAGGACGTCGAGGGACACGATGTCGATGCCGGCGGTACCGAGGGCGGTCGCGACGGCGCCGAGGATGCCGGGCTTGTCGGGCACCACCAGGCGCAGGAGATAGGACACGGTTCCTCCGGGCTCGTCCTCGAGGTCGGGCCGATCTCCGTCGATCGCAAGGGGTATCGCGAGGGGTGCAGCCTCTCACGCGCTGTTCCAGGGAGGGCCGCGGACGGCCCCACGTAGAGTGGATGGGTCAGGTACGCGGTCCAGAGCGAGCCGTCGAGTACTGCGAAGTGGAGTTCCACCCCAGCATGAGCACGCCGTCCCAGGGCCCACTGTCCCGCGACGAGGTGGCGCACCTCGCGCGCCTCGCCCGGCTGGCGGTGACCGACGAGGAGCTCGACCTCTTCGCCGGTCAGCTCGCCGCCGTCCTCGACGCCGTGGCCCAGGTCGGCAAGGCCGGCGTCGAGGACGTGCAACCGACCACCCACGCCGTCCCGATGACCAATGTCATGCGCGCGGACGTCGTCCGGCCGTGCCTGCCCCGCGAGGCCGTCCTCGCCGGTGCCCCCGCGGCCGAGGACGGCCGCTTCCGCGTGCCCCGCATCCTCCAGGAGGAGGCGTGAGCACCTCCTTCACCGCCATGACCGTGAGCGAGCTGCAGGACGCCCTCCGGGACGGCGCCACGTCCGCCGACGTCACCCGGTCCTACCTGGACCGCATCGAGGCCGAGGACGGCGAGCTCGGCGCGTACCTGCACGTCGACCCGGAGGCCTCGCTCGAGCGCGCCGCCGCCGTCGACGCGGCGGGCACCGCGGGCACCGGGCTGGCAGGGGTCCCGGTCGCCCTCAAGGACGTCGTCGTCACCGAGGGGATCCCGACCACCAGCGGGTCGCGCATCCTCGAGGGCTGGAAGCCGCCCTACGACGCGACCGTGGCCGCGCGCCTGGCCGCCGCGGACACGGTGCTGCTGGGCAAGACCAACATGGACGAGTTCGCGATGGGCTCCTCGACGGAGAACTCCGCCTACCGCGTCACCCGCAACCCCTGGAACCCCGAGCGGATCCCCGGCGGGTCCTCGGGCGGCTCCTCCGCGGCCGTCGCCGGTGGTCTGGCCCCGTGGGCGATCGGCACCGACACCGGCGGCTCGATCCGCCAGCCGGCCGCGCTGACCGGTCTGGTCGGCCACAAGCCGACCTACGGGTCGGTCTCCCGGTACGGCCTCATCGCCTTCTCCTCGAGCCTGGACCAGGCCGGGCCCATGGCCCGGACGGTGCTGGACGCCGCGCTGCTGCACGAGGCGATCGGCGGGCACGACCCGCTCGACTCCACGAGCATCGACGCCCCCGTCCCGGTGCTCGCCGAGTGCGCCCGCCGGGGTGCCGAGGGTGATCTGTCCGGGCTGAAGGTCGGCGTCGTCCGCGAGCTCGGGGGCGACGGCCACGCCGACGGCTACGAGCCGGGTGTGCTCGCCCGCGTCGCGGAGGCCGTGGCCCTGCTGGAGAGCATGGGCGCGGAGGTGCGCGAGGTCTCCTGCCCCGCGTTCGACCTCGCCCTGCCGGCCTACTACCTGATCGCGCCCAGCGAGGCGTCGTCGAACCTGTCCCGCTTCGACGGCGTCCGGTTCGGGCTGCGGGTCGGCGACGACGGGGACCACGATCTCGACGAGGTCATGGCGCTGACCCGTCAGCGGGGCTTCGGTGCGGAGGTGAAGCGCCGGATCATCCTCGGCACCTACGCGCTGTCCAGCGGCTACTACGAGGCCTACTACGGCCAGGCCCAGAAGGTGCGGACCCTGATCAGCCGCGACTTCTCGGCCGCCTGGGACGGTGCTGCCGGCGGGGGAGTCGACGTGCTGGTCAGCCCCACGACGCCGACCGTCGCCTTCCCGCTCGGTTCACGCGTGGACGACCCGGTCGCCATGTACGCCGCCGACCTCTGCACCCTGCCCGCGAGCCTCGCCGGCGTGCCGGCCATCTCGGTGCCCTGCGGGCTGTCGGACGGACTGCCCGTGGGCTTCCAGATCATGGCGCCCGCGCTGGCCGACGACCGCTGCTACCAGGTGGCCGCGGCCCTCGAGGCGGCCCAGGACGCCGCCCGCGGCTCCCGGTTCCTCGACCAGCTGCCGCGGCGCGCCGCCCAGCCCGTGGGTGGCGCCGCGTGAACGGCGCGCTCAAGGCCGCCTGGGCGCTGACCGCGTTCGTCATCGTGGTCGGCGTCGTCGCGTGGATCACCACGGGCCGACCCGTCTTCGCCGTCTTCATCGTCCTCGGTGTGCTGACCGGGGTGGGTGCGCTGCTGACCGGCCGCACCGCCCCGGGCGCTCCCGTCCGCAAGGAGGACCCCGCCCCATGATCACCGACATCCTGGTCGACTTCGACGAGGTACTCACCCGCTACGAGCCGGTGATCGGCCTGGAGACCCACGTCGAGCTCGGCACCGCCTCGAAGATGTTCTGCGGCTGCTCGACGGTGTTCGGCGCCGAGCCGAACACCCAGACCTGCCCGATCTGCCTCGGCCTGCCCGGATCGCTGCCGGTGGCCAATGCGCTGGCGATCGAGTCGACCATCCGCATCGGCCTGGCACTGGGCTGCCGCATCGCCACCTGGTCGCGGTTCGCCCGGAAGAACTACTTCTACCCGGACATCCCCAAGGGCTTCCAGACCACGCAGTACGACGAGCCGCTGTGCACCGCGGGGCACCTGGACGTCGAGGTCGACGGCGAGACCCA
>CADCTN010000183.1 GCA_902805535.1 uncultured Blastococcus sp.
GAGGCGCTGGACCGGCTGCGCGCCCGCGGGGTGCGGGTGGGTGTGGTCAGCAACCAGTCCGGCATCGGCCGCGGGTTGATCACCCGCGAGCAGGTGGACGCCTGCATGGACCGGCTGACCGACCTGCTCGGGCCCTTCGACACGCTGCAGTACTGCCCGCACGGCCCCGACGACGGCTGCACCTGCCGCAAGCCCGCGCCGGGGATGGTGCAGACCGGCTGCGCCGGGCTCGGCGTCGAGCCCCTGCGCTGCGTGCTGATCGGCGACATCGCCGCCGACGTCGACGCCGCCGAGGCGGCCGGAGCCGTCGGGATCCTGGTCCCGACGGCGGTCACCCGGCGCGAGGAGGTCGCCGCGGCGCAGCACCACGCCCGGACGCTGACCGCGGCGGTCGACGACGTCCTGGCGGGGAGATGGTGACCGGCCGGCGGACCGTGCTGGTCGCCCGGCTGGACAACGCCGGGGACGTCCTCCTGCAGGGCCCGATGGTGCGCGCGCTCGCGGCCGGCGCCGACCGTGTCGTGTTCCTCGCCGGCCCGGCCGGAGCCGCCGCGGCGGACCTGCTGCCCGGGGTGGACGAGGTGTGGACGTGGTCCTGCCCGTGGATCCTGGGCGACCCGCCGCCGGTCGACGCCGCCGACCTCGCGGGGCTGACCGACCGCGTCCGCGCCCTCGCGCCCGACGACGCGCTGATCTCCACGTCCTTCCACCAGTCACCGCTGCCGCTGGCGCTCCTCCTGCGCGCCGCCGGCGTGCCGCGGATCGCGGCGATCAGCGTCGACTACCCCGGCACGCTGCTCGACGTCCGCCACCGCCTCGACGACGACCTGCCCGAGCCCGAGCGGGCGCTCTCGCTGGCCCGCGCGGCCGGGTTCGAGCTGCCCGACGGGGACGACGGGCGGCTGGCGGTCCGGCGCCCGCTCCCGCCGGTGGAGCAGGCGCCCGGCTACGTCGTCCTGCACCCCGGGGCCTCCGTGCCGGCGCGGGCCTGGCCGGCCCGGCGCTGCGCGGAGGCGGTCGAGGCGCTGACCGCGGCCGGGCACCGTGTGCTGGTGACCGGCGGGCCGGACGAGCGGGGGCTCACCGCCGCCGTCGCCGGTGTCACCGGCGTCGACCTCGGCGGTGCGACGTCGTTGCCCCAGATGGCCGCCCTGCTGGCCGGCGCCGCCGCCGTCGTCGTCGCCAACACCGGACCGGCGCACCTGGCCGCAGCGGTCGGGACGCCGGTGGTGTCCCTGTTCGCGCCGGTCGTCCCGGTCGCCCGCTGGGCGCCCTACGGCGTCCCGACGGTGCTGCTCGGCGACCAGTCCGCCCCCTGCCGGGACACCCGGGCGCGCGAGTGCCCGGTGCCCGGCCATCCCTGCCTGACCTCGGTGACGGCGCAGGACGTCGTCGCCGCGGTCGAGAAACTGCTCACGGTCCAACAGCCGGCCGTCCTCCGCAGCCCCGTCGCAGCCGGAAAGGCGGCGACGACGACCCAGGGGGCAACGTGAACATCCTGCTGTGGCACGTGCACGGTTCCTGGACGACGTCCTTCGTCCAGGGGGAGCACCGGTACCTGCTCCCGGTCACCCCGGCTCGGGACGCCGACGGCCTCGGCCGCGCCCGCACCTGGGACTGGCCGGCCTCCGTCCGCGAGGTGACCCCCGAGGGCCTGCGCGACGAGGCGATCGACGTCGTCGTCCTCCAGCGGACCCGCGACCTCGAGCTGGTCCGCGAGTGGCTCGGCCGGGAGCCGGGGCGGGACCTGCCGGCCGTCTTCCTGGAGCACAACGCCCCCGGCCTGGAGCCCGGCGACGGTCCGGTTCCGCACACCCGGCACCCGCTGGCCGACCGGGACGACGTCCCGATCGCGCACGTCACCCACTTCAACCGGCTGCTCTACGACAACGGCCGCGCCCCGACGACGGTCGTGGAGCACGGCATCGTCGACCCGGGGGAGCGCTACACGGGCGAGCTGGCCCGCGCCGCGGTCGTGGTGAACGAGCCGGTCCGCCGGGGACGGACCGTCGGGGCCGACCTGCTGCCCGGGCTGGCGGCGGCGGCGCCGGTCGACGTCTTCGGCATGGGGCTCTCCGGCCTGCACGAGAGGTACGGCCTCGACCCGGACCGCGTCGCGCTGTTCGAGGACCCGCCCCAGGCCGCGATGCACACCGCGCTGGCCCGCCGCCGCGTCTACGTGCACCCGGTCCGCTGGACCTCCCTCGGGTTGTCGCTGCTCGAGGCGATGCACCTGGGCATGCCGGTGGTCGCGCTGGCCACGACCGAGGTGGTCGAGGCCGTGCCGCCCGAGGCCGGGGTGCTGTCCACCCGGCCGGAGCGGCTGTGGGAGGCCGCCCGCACCTACCTGCACGACGAGGACGCCGCCCGGCTGGCCGGCAAGGCGGCTCGCGCCGCCGCGCTGGAGCGGTACGGGCTTCCCCGGTTCCTCCACGACTGGAATGCACTCCTGGAGGAGGTGACCCGATGAGGATCGACCTGGTCAGCGAGCACGCGAGCCCGCTGGCAGCCATCGGCGGGGTGGACGCCGGCGGGCAGAACGTGCACGTCGCCGCCCTGGCCGCCGGTCTCGCCGGGCGGGGGCACGAGGTCACCGTGCACACCCGCCGGGACGACGTCTCGCTGCCCGGGCGGGTGGTGACGCCGGACGGCTACGAGGTCGTGCACGTGACGGCGGGCCCGCCCGAGCAGCTGCCCAAGGACGACCTGCTGCGGCACATGCCGGCCTTCGCCCGGGTGCTCCGGCAGTCCTGGGGCGCCCGGCCACCGCACCTCGTGCACGCGCACTTCTGGATGAGCGGACTGGCGTCGGTCGAGGCCTCGGCCGGCCTGCTGTCCCCGGTGCCGGTGCTGCAGACCTTCCACGCCCTGGGCTCGGTGAAGCGGCGCCACCAGGGCGACGCCGACACCTCCCCGGCCGAGCGGATCGACCTCGAGCGCGGGCTGTGCCGCGACGTGAGCCACGTCGTGGCCACCTGCTCCGACGAGGTCTTCGAGCTCCGCCGCCTGGGTCTGCCCAGCCACCGGGCCTCGATCGTGCCGTGCGGCGTCGACACCTCGGTCTTCACCCCGCGCGGGCCGGTGGCCCCCCGCGGCGACCGGAAGCGGCTGCTCGTCCTCGGCCGGCTGGTCGAGCGCAAGGGCCAGGACGACGCCGTCCGTGCGCTGCGCGCGGTCCCGGACGCCGAGCTGGTCGTCGTGGGCGGTCCGCCGACCGACGCGATCGACGGCGATCCCGAGGTGCGCCGGCTGCGGGGCATCGCCGCGGAGGCGGGCGTCGGGGACCGGCTGGTCTTCGCCGGTTCGGTGGCCCGGGCCGACGTGCCGGCCTGGGTGCGCTCGGCCGACGTCGTGCTCGCCGTCCCCTGGTACGAGCCGTTCGGGATCACGCCGCTGGAGGCCATGGCCTGCGGCCGCCCGGTCGTCGCCACCGCCGTCGGCGGGCTGCAGGACACCGTCGCCGACGGGGTCACCGGCGACCTCGTCCCCCCGCGCGACCCGGAGCGGCTCGGCGAGGTCCTCGCCGCGCTGCTCGCCGACGACGAGCGCCGGGCCGCCTACGGCGCCGCCGGCGTGCGCCGGGCCCGCGGCCGGTACCGCTGGAGCCGCGTCGTCGCGGACACCGAATCCGTCTACCGGCAGGTGCTCGCCCGCCGGTCTCCCGTGGAGGTCGCCCGATGAGCGTTTCCCCGCACTCCTTCTTCGAGAACGTGGTGGGGCAGGAGGTGCCGGCGCCCGACACCTGCACGCACCTCACCGGTGCCGATCACGTCGCGTCGCTGACCGGTGCCCTGGGCTCGCTGCACGGCCAGCTCGACGCGCTGGACCGCTGGGGCCGCCGGCTGGCCGACGTGCTGTGCGGCGGGTCGCGCGGCCGCCTGCTGGCCGCCGGCAACGGGGGCAGCGCCGCGCAGGCGCAGCACCTGACCGCCGAGCTGGTGGGCCGCTACCGCGCCGACCGGCCGCCCTTCTCCGCGATCTGCCTGACCGCGGAGACCTCGTCGCTGACCGCGATCGCCAACGACTACCCGGCCGAGGAGCTGTTCGCCCGCCAGGTCGAGGCGCACGGCCGCGCGGGCGACGTACTGATCCTGCTGTCCACGTCGGGGCGGTCCCCGAACGCGGTCGCCGCGGCCCGGCGGGCGCGCGACTGCGGCCTCACGGTGCTGGCGCTCACCGGGCCGGCGCCCAACCCGCTCGCCGCGGCGGCCGACGACGCCGTCTGCATCGACTCCCCGTGGACGGCGACCGTGCAGGAGTGCCACCTGGTCGCGCTGCACCTGGTGTGCGCCGCGTTCGACGCCGCGGTGCTCGCCGAGCCGTCGCGGGTGCCCCGCGGCACGACGCTCGGGACGGTCTCGTGACGGGGGCGCTGGTCGTCGTCGGTGACGCGCTGCTCGACGTCGACCTCGTCGGGACCGCCTCGCGGCTGAGCCCGGACGCCCCCGTGCCGGTGGTCGAGGACGTCCGGACCC
>CADCTN010000184.1 GCA_902805535.1 uncultured Blastococcus sp.
GACCTCGTCGATGGCGCCGAGCTGATCGGGCGTCTCCTGGAACGGGAAGGCGTCCTCGAGCTCGCGCTGCCACACGGTGTCGGGCCCGAACGCGTGGCCCTTCGTGGCCATGCGGGCGGAGTACAGCCGGATGAGCTCCGCGGCGATCTGCTTGACCGCCTTGCGCGCCTTGTTCTTGGTGTTCTTCCAGTCGGCGCCGCCCAGCTTGGACAGCGCGGGCGCCTCGCCACCGACGTAACGGGTGAGCTGGTCCAGGGAGTCGGTGGGCGCGAAGAGGCGGTCCGGCGGCTGGTTCCTGCGGGACGGCGCGTACTCGATGATCAGGTAGTCGCGCTGGCCGCCGTGGACGGTGCGGCTGATCATCTCGATGTAGCGGCCGATGCCGTGCTGCTCGTGGACGACGAGGTCGCCGGGCTGCAGCTGCACCAGGTCGACGGCGTTGCGGCGCCGGGCCGGCATCTTGGCCGCGTCCCGCATGCTCGTTCCGCGCTGGCCGGTGAGGTCGTGCTCGGTGAGCAGCGCCAGGCCGACGCCGGGGAACGCGAAGCCCGAGTCCAGGTTGCCCTGGGTGACGTGGGCGAGCCCGGCGGCCGGCGCGCCGGTGAGGTCGGGCACCAGCCGGACGCCGAGATCGGCCTCGGCGAACTGGTCGGCGGCCCGCTGGGCCGGTCCGGGGCCGGCGAAGGTGACGACGACCCGCCAGTCGTCCCGGGTCCAGGTGCGCACCTGCTCGACGGCCTTCGCGACGTCGCCGGAGAAGCGGTCGACGGTCGTGGCGTCGAGGGTGACCTGCTCGTCGTCGTCCTCGGCCTGCAGGGTGAAGGCGCCGGTCGTCCACCACGGCAACCCGCGGATGCGGGCCGCGGTCTCCACCTCGGCGAGGTCGCGGAAGGACGACGCCCCGAGGTCGATCGGCGCCTGCCCCGCCTCCGCCGCCGTGGACCAGGAGGCGGCGAGGAACTCCTCGGCGGTGCGCACGAGGTCGGCGGCGCGGCTGCGCACCCGCTCGGGGTCGCAGACCAGCACGTGGGTGCCGCGGGCGACCAGATCGGTGAGCAGCTGCATCTCACCCGGCACGAGGACGGGGATCAGCGACTCCATGCCCTCCACCGCGATCCCCTCGGCGAGCTTGCCGAGGATCTCGGTCAGCTCCGGGTGCTCGACAGCCAGCGCCGCGGCGCGCTCGCGCACCTCCGTCGACAGCAGCAGCTCTCGGCAGGGCGGGGCCCACAGCCGCTCGGGCCGCTCGTCGAGGGAACGCTGGTCGGTGGCGGAGAAGTAACGCAGCTCGTCGACCTCGTCCCCCCAGAACTCCACCCGGACCGGGTGCGGCTCGGTGGGCGGGAAGACGTCGAGCAGGCCACCGCGGACGGCGAACTCGCCGCGCTTCTCCACCAGCTCGACGCGGGTGTAGGCGGCGTCGACGAGCGCACGGGCGACGTCGTCCAGCTCGGCGGAGTCCCCCGGCTTCAGCTCGACGGGGACCAGGTCGCCCAGGCCCGGCGCGAGGGGCTGCAGGACGCTGCGCACGGGGGCCACCAGGACGTCGATGGTCCCGTTCCCGCCGGGGTGGGTCAGGTCGCGCAGCACGGCGAGGCGGCGGCCCACGGTGTCCGCGCGCGGGCTGAGGCGCTCGTGGGGCAGGGTCTCCCAGGCCGGGAAGACCTCGACGCGGCGGCCGGGCACGAAGCAGCGCAGGACGTCGGCCACCTGGTCGGCGTCCCGCTCGCCGGCGGTGACGACGAGAACCGGCACGCCGGCGCCCGGCTGCCGCGCCGCCAGCGCCGCGGCGACGAGCGGCTGCACCGGCGGTGGGGCGGTGACGGTGAGGCCGGCCCGACCGGCCGAGGAGACCACCCGGGCCATGCCGGGGTCGGTGAGGACGACGTCGAGCACGCCGCGCAAGGTCACGCGGGATCCACTCCTGAGGGTCGACGGCCGCACACGTCCGCCGGGTGCGGTCGGGGCCGTCCCCAGATTAGTCCGCGGCACGTTCCCCTGCCGCGCGCCATCGCGGCGCAGCGCCACACGGCGTAGCTGCGTCGAGAACCGGACACCCCCGGGCGGGAGTATCGGCGCACTCCAGTCACCCGTCCTGGTGAGGCGACGCTGACAGGAGATGAGCGCACACCTAGCGTCAGACCCACGCGTTCGGCGTCCGAACAGACGGGCCCGACCAGTGTGTCGACTACGGGGGAGTACGTGTGGTTGGCGATCTGCGCATCCTGCACATCGGGCCGGACACCGCGACCACCGGCGGAATGGCGACGGTCATCGGGCTGCTGTCCGCATCCACCCGGACCGGGATCCGGCAGGAGAGCGCGAGCACCTGGAGCCCTCGTTCGAGGACACACGGCCTGGCCGCGACGGTGTCCCTGATCTTCCGGCTCATCGTTTTCCGGTCGTTCCGGCCCGACTGGGTCCACGCTCACCTCAGTGAGCGGGGTTCCTTCCTGCGCGAGGGCGCCGCCCTGGTCGTCGCACGTGCACTCGGGGTCGCCACGGCCGCCACCGTGCATGGTGCCGAGTTCGTCGCCTTCTCCGAGCGTCATCCGGTCCTCGTCCGCCGGGTCCTGGGCGCCTGTCGCGTCGTCTTCACCCTCGGCCCGCACGCGGCGGAGCGAGCCTCGGCGCTGTGCCCGACCACGTCGGTCACCCAGATCTTGAACCCGGTGGACCTCGACGAGCTCGCCCGCACCGCGCCGTCGCCGACGCGGAACAGCGTCGTGTTCGGGGGCGAGGTCGGGCGGCGCAAGGGCGCGGACCGTCTCGTGCGGGTCTGGCCGGAGGTGCGACGTCGTCACCCCGGAGCCACCTGTGTCCTGTGCGGCCCGCTGGGCGACGTCGATGTCGACGAACTGCCCGAGGGCATGACGTATCTGGGCTCCCTGCCCCGACCGCAGTTGCTCGGCCTCGTCAAGGCGGCCGACATCGCCTGCCTCCCGTCCCGGAACGAGGCGCTGCCGATGTTCATCCTGGAGAGCCTCGCCCTGGGCGTCCCGGTCGTCACCACCCCAGTCGGAGAGATCGGGCAGCTCGGTCGGTCGCAGGGTGTGGCGACCACGGACGCGGACGCCTCCGATCTGGCCGCCCGGATCATCGAGCTGCTCGGCGATGGCGAGAAGCGCACCGACTGGGGTCGACGGGGTGCGCAGTGGGCGCACGAGAACGTCTCCGTGGATTCGATCACCGATGTGCTCGCTGCGGCGTACCGGACCGAAGGGGTGGCAGCGTGAACCACGCCGTCGCCGGGCTCTTCCAGGACTGGACCGCCAACCGCGGGCGGCCGGGGATCCGCGTGCTGCTCGTGCTCTTCCGCGCGGCCCAGGCGGCCCGGGGCGGGAACGGAACTGTGCGCCGACTCGTGGCCGCGCCGGTCATGGTGTCCTACCGCGTGGTCGCGCTGACTGTCTTCAGCGTCGATCTCCCCGTCTCCACAGCCGTGGGGCGAGGGCTGGCGATCCACCACGGCATGGGTCTGGTCGTCAACCGAGCGACCCGGATCGGCGAGCACGTGACCTTGCGGCACTCCACCACTCTCGGCGGCCGTCGCGGCGACGACGACTGCCCCGTCGTCGGACCGCGTGTGGACGTCGGGCCCAACAGCGTCCTGCTCGGGTCCATCACGGTCGGTGAAGGCGCGCGAATCGGTGCCGGTAGCGTCGTCCTCCACGACGTCCCGGCCGGCGCCTCCGTGGCGGGGAACCCAGCCCGCCTCCTGGCGTCCCGGAGCGGGGTCCAGTGCTGAACACCTACCGCCAGACGCGCGTCGCGGACTTCTGGCGCCACTGCTGCGAGGACGGGCGTCTCGTCACCGACCTCGCGGACATCTTCCGGTCGCCCTGGCGCACCCAGCCGGTCCGGGTCCAGACGGTCAACCTGCAGCACGTCCATCTGATCGCCACGTCACCGGAGGCCGCCGATGCCGTCCTGGCGGCCGACCTGGTGTCCGCCGACGGCTGGCCGCTGGCCTTCCTCGCCCGCCGCATGGGCATGCCCTGCGAACGCGTCACCGGCCGCCAGGTCGTCGATGCCCTGGTGCAGGACCCGTCGTTCGCCGGTCGCCGGGTCGCACTCCTGGGCTCCGGGCCGGACGTCGGTGCCGCGTTCGCCAGGCTGTTGCATCGGAACGACGTCACCCTGGCCCACAGCCAGCACGGGGACGCACGCACGTGGGACGTCGCGGCCACCGCGGAGGCGCTGACCGATGCCGATGTCGACGTGGTCCTGGTGGCGCTGGGCGCGCCCAAGGGGGAAGTGCTCGGCCAGCAGCTGCGAGCCCGCCTCCCCCGTGGCCTCATCGTCGGCATCGGGGGTGCCGTGGAGATGGCCACCGACCACATGCCGGCAGCCCCCGCATGGGTCGGCAGCACAGGGCTCGAGTGGGCGTACCGCCTCGCCCATGAGCCACGACGGCTCGGCCGGCGCTACCTCATCGAGAGCCCGCGAGCGCTGATGGCGCTGGCGATCGTCCTGGCCCGTACGTGGGTGTGACGACGGCCCGGTCACCGCTCCTCGATCTGCGGTCCTGGTGGCTGGCGCCGCCCGCGGTGGTCGTCGTCCTCCTGGTGACGGGCATCCTGACCCATCCGGTCCTCACGGGCGCGGCGCTGGCCGGAGGCGTCCTGCTCACGTCGAGCATCCGCTGGCCCCGCGCGACCGGCCTGGGCTTCATGGTGGCCGGGCCGCTCTTCCTGTCGGGGTTCGCGGTCGGGCCGATGACCCTCGACAACATCACGGTGCTCTACGGGGCGGCCGTCCTCGGCGGCTGGCTGCTGACCGGCCACCGGCGCGGCACACCGCTGGCCGCCTGGCCCATCGCGGTCGCCCTGGGCGCAGGCGTCGCGGCCCTGGCCAATGGTGGAGCCGGCGCGCCCGGCATCGCGCGATTCCTGTCACTGGCCGTCCTCGCGCTGGTGTTGGCCAACTCGGGGCCGGCCGTGCGGCGCCGCACGGCCGGCTGGATGGAGGTCGCCGTCACCGTGGGCGCCGTCGTCCTCGTCGCCCAGCCCTTCACCGGCTTTCCGGACGCCTTCGGGACGGCGGAAGGCGTCGGCCAGCGGTTCGGCGGCCTGTTCGGGCACCCCAACTTCGCGGCGTACACGGTCAGCCTCGTGCTGCTGTACCAGCTGTACGGCAAGCGCTTCACCCCCGTGCGGACCGCCTCGTCGGCCGGACTCCTCCTGGCTCTCGTCCTGACCGGCAGCAGAGCCGCGCTCATCGTGTTCGTCGTCCTGCTCCTGCCCGCCCTCTGGATGCGGTCCAAGCGGTTCTTCGGCCTGCTGCTCCCCGCCGTCGCCGCCCTCCCGTTCGTGGGCGCGACGATCCTCACCCGCCTGGAGAGCATCACCACGACTGGTGGACTGTCCGGCCAGAACGCATCGGGCTGGCGGCTGGGACAGTGGCGCGACGCCCTGGAGGCGACGCGAGGTCACGAGTACTTCGGCATCGGCTGGGGCCGCACCGTCGAGGTCATGGGCGACCAACTCGGCGCCCACAGCACCTACGTGCAGATCTGGCTCGAGCTGGGACGCATCGGCACCGTCCTGTGCGCCGTCGGGCTGATCGTGCTGCTGAGGTCCGCGGGCACGCTGCGGACCGCACAGGTGCTGCTCGCCTACGTGGTGATCACCAGCGTGTCCGACCCGGTGCTCCTCTACCCGTCCTGCGTCACCGTCCTGCTCGTGACCTTGGCGCCGCTCGTCAGCCGGGACGACGCGATCATCCCCGACGCCCGGGGAAGCGGCGAGCAGGAGCCACCTCCGGACGCCGCTCCGGACCCGCACCGAATCCGGTCTCTCGCGGAGGTTCGCCCGTGACGCTCGCCTGGGACGTCCTGATCCCCGCCTACAACGCCGAAACCAGCATCGCTGCCGCCGTGACGTCGGCGTTGGCGCAGCAGCCCCGGCCCGAACGCGTGATCGTCTACTCGGACGGCAGCACGGACGAGACGGTGTCTCGCGCTCGCGCCGCCGGTGCCGACGTGATCGCGGCGACCGAGAACAAGGGAGTCGGCCACGCTCGGCAGGCCCTCGTCGACCACGCGTCTGCTCCCTGGTTCCTGGTACTGGACGCCGACGACCGGCTGCTGCCCGATGCCGGCCGCCTCTTCGAGCGAACCCTCGCGACCCGTCCGGACGCGTGGGTGCTCGGATTCGGGGCGACCAGCGACCCGGCCGGGTCCGTGCCCACATCCGCAGACCCGACCGCCTGCCGAGCCGTGACCCTCCGGGACCTGTGGCTGCGCAACCCCTTCATCAGCTCGTCGGCGCTGATCCGCCGGGACGCCGCCGTCCGAGCCGGGGGCTTCCCTCCGGTTCGGCAGCTCGTCGACTACGCGTTCTGGCTGGAACTCGCCGAACAGCCCGGTGCGGGCGGGCGTCTGTGGAACCACAGTGCCCCGGTCACCGTCCGCGCCATTCACGGGGGGACGATCACCGGCAACGTCGTCGGTGCGGTCCTGGCCGAGCGGCGACTGCTGCTCGATCACGCGCCCACTGCCCTGTCGCAGCTGCCGGCCGCGGTCCGCAACCTGCTGACCGGTGCGCGGCTGTGCGTCCTGTGGTGGCGGGGGCTGTCCCGACACGTCGACTACGGCCGGCCTGCGTCCTCCTACCTGCCACCGGCCGACGTGGTGCCCGGGGTCCTCCTGCCGCGGGTCCTCCGGCTGCTCACCCTCGACGGCGTCCGCCGGGCTCTTCGCCGGGCAGCGGCCCTGGCGCGCCGCGCCGCGGCCGGACAGGCTCCACTCCACGGCCGGCCGAGTGCGGTCCCGACGACGAAGGACGTGCGATGAAGGTCCGGAGCCTCCTCCCCTCCTCGGGGGTCGGCCTCATGGCGCCACGGGAGACGACGCGCCGTCACCTGCGCGCGGGGATCTCGCTCGAGCAGTTCTTCGACGAACTGAACCGCCGCGGCGTGCGGTATGCCGTGCTCCGCTGGTTCGAGACGCTGCCGGACGTCGACCCCGGCGAGGACATCGACCTCCTGGTGGCAGACGATGACCTTCCCGCGTTGCGGTCACTCCTCGGGTCGCACCGGGTGACGCCCGCCCGGCAGAAGTTCGACATCTACTCGGAGACCGGACTGCCCGGCTCGGACTACCGCGGTATCCCGTACCTCTCACCGGAGCTGGCCCGCCGTCTGCTCGACCGCGCGGTCCTGCTGCACGGCCGGTACCGCGTGCCCTGCCCCGAGGACCATTTCGCGTCCCTCGCCTACCACGTCGTCTACCACAAGGGTGATCGATCGGGTCTGCCCGGCAGCGGAGTGAGCGGCGCCGCGGCCGGCACTGCCCCGGAGCACGACTACGCAGGGATCCTCGCCGAGCTCGCCGCGCGGATCTCCCTGACCGTTCCGCTCACCCTGGCCGGCCTGGATGCTCATCTCGCCGCCACCGGCCTGCGCCCGCCATTGGACACGTTGGAGAAGCTCGGCGAGACCAATGCCTGGCTCCGCCACCGGGTGGACGAGGAGTTCGGTCCCGCCGATGCGGGACTTCCCGGCCTCGCCGTCTTCGTGGTCCGGGAGCGAGCAGCGGAGATGCTCGACCGGGTGTGCGCCGAGCTGATGCGGGAGGGTTGGGAGCCACTCGAGTGCCGGTATCTCGACGCCGCGGAGGCCGCCCGGGTGTCCGCGCGCGTCCGAGGTGGCAACTGGGGCGCCGGACCGTGGCCGGTCAGCGGCGGCGGACCCGCCGCGTACGTCATCGGCTACGACCTCAGCGCGGCCGTCGGTGACGGGGTCGCGGCCTCGGATCCCGACCGCGTGACGGCCTCCAAGCTCGCCGTCCGCCGCCGCCTCCTGACCGACCGGCCGGCCTCTGCATCGTTCAATCCCCTGCACAGCTCCGACAATCCGCGGCAGGCACTCGATTACCTCGGACTGCTCGACGATCCGGGGCTGGTGGAGCGGGTACGGCGGCGGATCTCCGACCTGCGCGCGGACATGGTGTTCCCCTATCCGGTCGTCGAACTCCTGGAGAGCAAGCGCCGGCGGGCAGTGACTGCGGTGGTCACCCATCCAGAGTTCGGGGAATGCGTCTGCAAGCTCTTCTACCCGAGCGCACGCCGCTTCCTGCTCCGGGAACTGAGGGCGCGTACGGAGTTCGCGGCGCTGCCGGAAACTCCCGCCCTCCTGGCGGCCGGCGGGAACTGGCTGCTCTCGCCCAGGTACCAGGACACCGGTGCCCACCTCCGGCGTCGACTACCCGACAGCCCGCACGCCCAGCTCACGCCTGGCACGTCGCGTGCCCTGGCGCGGCTGGCGCGCGATCTGCACGAGCGCGGCGCCTACCTGCTGGACCTCACGCCGCTGAACCTCGTCAGCGATGCGACCGAGGGGTTGAAGGTGCTGGACTGGGAATTCCTCCAGGACTTCCCCGGAGCCAGGCCACCGCTGGCCGCCTCGCCGACGGTGCTCGGACGCGCCGAGCAGATCCCGGACGCGGACACCCCACTCGGCGTCAGCGCGCAGGGGACCTCGGTCGTCACGGCCCTGTCCCCCAGCCTGACCGGAGTTCCGGCGTCGGTGCTGCTGGCCGGTGCGACGCCCGCCGTAGCGCTCGCGGCCGAGCCCGGGATGGTGGCCGCCTTCCTCTTCCGAGGAGCGCGGACCGCCGCCAAGCGAGCACGATCAGCCTCACGGCGGACGGTCCGACTGACCGGCCGGGCCGTCATCTCCCTCCTCGAGCGCCGCCCAGCACGTGGTGCCGGATGAACTTTCCGGACACCACGGCTGCCGACACCGACCGCCCGGTGCCGAGCGGACCGATGACGGGCTCCGCGGTGCGCGGGCTCTCGTGGTCGCTCGTGGGGGCGCTCGGACAGTCGATCCTCCAGTTCGTATCGATCGTCGTCCTGTCCCGGGTGCTCTCCATCGAGGAGTTCGGCACCGCAGCAGCGGCCACCGTCGTCGCCGGTCTCGCGGTCATGCTGGGGCAGCAGGGCATCGGCTCGGCGATCGTGCAGGCGCGGGAGTTGCGGAGGGCCGACGTCGCCACCGCGTTCTGCATGTCGGCCGCCATCGGTGTCGTCCTGGCGGCCCTCCTGCTGCTCGCCAGTCCCCTGCTCGCCCAGGCCGTCGGTCTGCCGGCCGGTTCGCCGTACCTGCCGATGCTGTCGATCGTCCTCGTCCTCGGCGGGCTGAGCGGCGTGGCCATGGGCCTGCTCCAGCGACAGCTGCGGTTCCGCGACCTCGGGCTGATGGAGCTCACCTCCTACGGTGTCGGCTACCTCGGCACGTCCGTGACCCTGGCCTTCGCCGGAGCCGGCGCCATGTCGCTCATCTGGGGCCAGATCGCGCAGGCCCTCATGACCCTCGTCGGCGCGTACGCGCTGGTCCGCCATCCTGTCCGGCCTGGTTCTCTGGCCGAGGCGAGAAGGAGCGGCCGGCGGATCCTCGGTTTCAGCTCGGCCTACTCGCTGGCGCAGGTGGGGAACTGGGTCGGACTCAACGGGGACAACCTCGTCGTGACCTCCGTCCTGGGCCCGACCTCACTCGCGCTCTACTCGCGCGCTTACCAGCTCCTCGTCCAACCGGCGAACCTGATCGGCACCGTTGCGGACAAGGTGCTGTTCCCGTCGCTGTCGCGGATCCAGGACGACCGGGAACGTCTGGGCAGGGCCTACGTGCTGGCCGGCTCCCTGGTGGCCGTGCTCACCATGCCGGCCAGCGTGCTGCTGTTCGTCCTGGCTCCCGAGATCGTGACCATCCTGCTCGGCGACGCCTGGTCGGCGGTGGCCCTGCCGCTGCAGATCTTCGCGGTGGTCCTCATGCCGCGCACGGCCTACAAGATCAGCGGGTCTCTGACGCGGGCCACCGGTGCGGTTCTCGGCGGCGCCTGGCGGCAATGGTTGTACGCGGCCGAGGTGACCGTCGGCTGCCTGGTCGGCAGCCACTGGGGCCTGCCCGGCGTCGCCGCCGGTGCGTCCGTCGCCATCGTGCTGCACTTCTTCACCATGCTCGCCTTCTCCGCCCGCATCAGCCGTGGCCTCGCCGGCCGCGCCCTCCGCGCATACGCCAAGTCGCTCCCGCTCGCGCTGGCCACGGCGGCCTGCGCCTTGCCGGTGGCCACCTCGCTGCGCGGCTCGGCGAACGAGGTGGTCGTAGCGCTGGTGACCGCGGCCGCGGGCGCGGCGGCGGCACTCGTGACACTGACGATCGGCCGGCGGTACTTCCGTGACGAGTTCTCCGTCTGGTCCGCGGCCCGCTCCCGTCCGACGCGGACCTCGGTCACGCCGTCGGTCGGTTGACCGACCCGCCAGAGACCCCACCCCGGTCGCGCAGGTCGGCGAGCACGGCCTGGATCACCGACCGCACGCACGCGGACACGAGCTCAGCAGTCTCGCGGTGCACCTCGGCCGGGCGGTTGATGGGGTCGGTGATGTCATCGGCTCCGCCGCGACGTCGCCGGCTCCGTGCCGCAGCCATCCGTTGCGCGAGCGATCTGGGCCGGTCCCCGGTGGCCCGGTTCACCGCAGCCGGCGCGGGGGCGACCAGCCCGACCAGGTCCGCCGCCTCGCGCAGCGTGAAGGTCCGGGAGAGGGCCCGCGGTTCCAGGCCCAGGGCGACCGTCCGGTGCTCCGTCGTCATCGTCAGGACGAGATCGGCGTCGGCGAGCATCGTCCGGTGCAGCTGACGGGCAGCGAAGCCCTCGACGTCACCACCGAAGGAGCTGACCGCTCGGGCCGTGTCGGGGTGGACCGGAGCGCCGACGACGGCACGGGTTCCCGCGCTGGCCACCCGCACCCGGCCGGCCACACCGCCCAACGCCTCCTCCAGATGGAGACGCGCGAGCCGCTCGGCTGCGGCCGAGCGGCAGATGTTGCCCGTGCAGACGAAGAGGATCTGGAACGGTGCGTCCGTCGACGGCGGGGAGGCCCCCCCGGCCGGGAGCCCGCTCGGCGCGCCGCGCCTCGGTGGGGCCACCGGCCCTCGGTCGGGGGATGGCCTCATCCGGCCGTGGCCGGCCGTGCCACGGGGGCGTAGTCGTGGTCGTAGCCGTACGTCGAGCTCACCTCGTCGCGGACCGGCACGATGTTCAGGACTGTCCCGACCGTGCGGGCCCCGACCCGGTCGAGCGTCGAGCGGGTCCTGGCCAGCTGGTCCTTCGTGGTGCTGCCGTGCCGGACGGACAGGAGAACACCGTCGGCGAGCACGGCCAGGCCGGTGGCATCGGCGACCGGCAGCAGCGGCGGCGCATCGAGGATGACGTAGTCGTAGGTCTTGCGGAGCTCGTCCAGGAGCGCTCCCATGCTCCCGGAGGCGAGCAGCTGCGCGGGGTTGGGTGCCACCGGCCCCGCACCGATGACGACCAGGCCGCTGTCACCGTAGAACTGCTCGACGTCCTCGATCCGCGCCTGGCCGGTGAGGATGTTGGTGAGGCCCGCGCCGGCGACCAGGCCGAGGTAGCTGGTCACCCGGGGGCGCCGCAGGTCCGCCTCGAGGATCACCACCCGCTGACCGGCGTCGGCCAGCGAGAGCGCGAGGTTCACCGCGACCGTCGTCTTGCCCTCTGCGGGCACGGCGCTGGAGACCATGAGCACCCGTGGCGGCGAATCGACGTCCAGGAACTGCAGATTGGTCTGCAGCTGCCGGAACGCCTCCGCCGAGCGGCTCGTGCTGTGCGGCTCGATGTGGTGGTCGTTCTTGAGTTCGTCGTCCCGCAGGATCACCGCGATCACCGGCGCCCCCGCCAGTTCGGCCGCCTCCTCGGGGTCCTTGACCGACCGGTCCAGCTTCGCGCGGACGATCGAGGTCGCGGCCCCGACGAGCAGTCCGAGGACGGCGCCCAGTGCGATGTTCAGCGCCGGGCGGGGGGCGCTCGGCGAGCCGGGCAGATCGGCTACGCCGAAGACCGTGACCTTGACCGGCGACGCGGCGGAGCCGGCCGGCGTCTCCAGCTCCTCGACCGCCTTGATGAACTCGCCGGCCACCCCCGCTGCCATCAGCTGCGCCCGCTGTGCCGACTCGTCGGTGACGCTGACGTCGAGGACCACCGTGCCGGCGACCGGGTCGGCAGCGATCTTCGAGGCCAACTGGTCCGGCGTGACGTCCAGATCCATCTCCGCCACGACGCGGGATGCCAGTTCGCGGCTGGTCAGCAGCTCTGCGTAGGAAGCGATCCGCTTCTCGGCGAACTGGTTGCCCTGGAAGACGTCGGACGTCGTCGAGGAGTCCGTGGTGGAGACGAACAACTGCGTGTGGGAGGTGTACACCGGCGTGGCGGCGAGGGTGATCCCCATGGCGACCAGTCCCCCCAGGAGCAGGCCGAGCAGCGGGACCCACCAGGTCCCGCGCAGCGCCCGGACGATCTCCTTGATGTCCATCTCGTCCTCGTTCCGCGTTTCGTCGGCCGGGCAGCGTGCTGCTGACTCCGGTTCCGAGGTCGACGATAGGTGCCTGGCACTGCCCCGGAACCGCTTCCCTGGCCAGGCCTCCCCCGATGGAGGGGAATGTGGCGGTATGCGGGCGCCCACGGGCGTCCGCGGCTTCCGGAGCGCCGGTCCGGGCTGCCAGCATCGGACGTCCGACGTCCCGAGCGGGATGCGGAACGCACCTGGCCGAGCGGCCGGCGCTGCTGGTCGTCCCGGGTCCACTCGGGAGATGGGAAGTCATGAGGATCTCGGTCATCGGCTGTGGTTACCTCGGGGCGGTGCACGCCGCGTCGATGGCGGAGCTGGGTCATGACGTCGTCGGTATCGACGTCGACCGCGCGAAGATCGATGCCTTGTCCCAGGCGAAGGCGCCGTTCTACGAGCCCGGGTTCGAGGAGTTGCTGGAGCGGACGCTGGCCACCGGACGCCTGCGGTTCAGCACGGACTTCACGGCGGCCGCGGGCTCGCAGGTGCACTTCGTGTGCGTCGGTACCCCGCAGAAGCGGGGCGAGTACGCCGCGGACCTGCGGTACGTGGAAGACGCCACGGAATCCCTCATCGGTGTCCTCGGCGCCGGCGACCTCGTCGTCGGCAAGTCGACGGTGCCGGTGGGGACGGCGGCGCGGCTGGCGGAGCTGGTCGCTGCCAAGGTTCCGGGGGCTCTGCTGGCGTGGAACCCGGAATTCCTCCGTGAAGGCTTCGCCGTCCAGGACACGCTGCACCCCGACCGGCTGGTCTACGGCCTACCGGCCGGCGCCGCCGGTGACACCGCGCGGGCGCTGCTGGACGAGGTCTACGCGACGATCGTCGAGCGCGGCACCCCCAAGGTCGAGAGCGACTACGCGACC
>CADCTN010000185.1 GCA_902805535.1 uncultured Blastococcus sp.
GCAGCGGCGGGCTTCGGCGCGGGCGCGGGGGAGCCGGCACCCGTGTCAGGCGCCGGCTTCGACGCCGCGGGCGTGGTGCCGTTGGACGGCGCGGCCTGCCCGGCCCGGTCGGGGCCGCCGACCGGGCTGCCCGGCCGGTAGTCGGCGAAGAACTCGTGCCAGGCCTGGTCCAGGCTGGCCGGGTCGGCCAGGTACTGCTGGTACATCTCCTCGACCAGCCACTCGTTGGTGCCGAATCCGTTCAGCGGGGAGGCGGATGCGGAGGAGGGGCGGGGTGAGTTCACGCTTGACACGGGGTCGAGTGCCTTCTTCGTCTGTGGGCGGCTGTCGTCGGGATGCTGCCGTCTGCTGCTGTCGTCCTCTCGGCTCCGGCCTGGCCGCAGGCCGGACGTGCGGAGCCTGAGGACATGGCTGGAACGGGGGTCGAGTCTACGCCGGGTGCGCGCTGCCGACCGGGCGTGACAGCCCGGTCGACGCCCGCCTCGCGGACGACCGGCCCGGTCGTGGGCGAGTCGTGGCCCCCCGACGGCTGGGCGCTCGGACCCGGGCGCTCAGACGACGTCGCGACGTACGGCCAGCAGCGTGCCCAGGAGGGCGGCGACCAGGCCGTAGCCGAGCAGCAGGAGCGCTCCCTGCCAGGCCCCGAGCAGCTCCGGCCCCTGGAAGGTGGCGGTCAGCGCCTCGAGGGCGCCGCCGGGCATCCACTTGTAGGCGCCCGAGGTCGCCGGGATCGAGCGGATCACCTGCTCGACGACGAACAGGTACACCAGCGCCCCGACGATGGCGCCGACCTGGTTCTTCAGCAGCGCGCCGAGGCCCACGCCGATGACGGCGTAGATGGCCAGCGCGAGCGCCGAGCTGAGCAGCACCTCCAGGTTGTCACCGGTCAGCGCGGGGGCGGCGCCGCGGGCGCCGGCGTGGATGACCACCGTCACGTAGTTCACCGCGACGACGACCAGCGCGAACACGACCGAGACGAGCGCGTAGGCCAGCAGCTTGGCCACGACCACCTGGCCGCGGCGGGGAGTGGTCAGGAAGGTGGGCGTGGCGGTGCGGTGCCGGTACTCCTGCGTCATCCCGATGATGCCCAGGATCAGGAAGAGGATGTTGGCGTTCGCGCCGGTCGCCAGCGCCAGCTCCTCGTAGAGCGGGGTGCCCACGGCGGGGATGCCGCTCTGGGCGTTCCCGGCGAAGGAGGTGAAGAGGACCGAGAACCCGATCACCATGACGACGGCGCCGAGCAGCAGCCCGAGCCACACCTTGGTCGTGAACAGCTTGGTCCACTCGGCGCGCACCAGGCGGATCATCGGGAGGCCTCCGGAACGGTGGGAGAGGGAGCGGCGAACTGCTCGGAGCCGCTGGTGAGCTGGAAGTAGATCTCCTCGAGCCCGCTGGTGCGTGAGCGCAGCTCGTGCAGCTCGACGCCGGTGGCGAACGCCCGGCGGCCCACGTCGGCGGGCGTGGTCCCGTGCACGGTCAGGGTGCCGTCCTCCTGGGTGACCTCGGCGCCGTCGGCGCGCAGTACCTCCGCGAGCCGGGCGACGTCCGGGCCCCGGACGAGCACCGTGCCCGCGCCGTCGGCACCCGAGCGCAGCTGCTCCATGGAGCCCTCGCGGACGAGCCGTCCGGCACCGACGATGACCACCCGGTCGACGGTCTGCTCGACCTCTGACAGCAGGTGGCTGGAGACCAGCACCGTGCGGCCCTGGTCGTGGGCCATGTGCCGGAGGAAGCCGCGCAGCCACTGGATGCCCTCGGGGTCCAGGCCGTTGGCGGGCTCGTCCAGGACGAGGACGCCGGGGTCGCCGAGCAGGGCGGTGGCCAGCGCGAGCCGCTGCCGCATGCCGAGGGAGTAGCCGCCGGCGCGGCGGTTGCCGGCGTCGGCCAGCCCGACCTGCACCAGGACCTCGTCGGCCCGGGACAGCGGGAGACCGGCGGCGCGGCAGTAGACGCGCAGGTGGTTGCGTCCGGTCCGGGCCGGGTGGAAGGCGGTCTCGAGCACCGCCCCGACGGTGCGCAGGGGAGCCGGCAGCGCGGTGTAGGGGGCCCCGTTGAAGGTCGCGGTGCCGGCGTCGGGCTGCATCAGCCCGAGCAGCATGCGCAGCGTGGTGGTCTTGCCGGCGCCGTTGGGGCCCAGGAAGCCGGTCACCGATCCCGGCTCGACGGTGAAGCCGAGGTCGGTGACCGCATGCACCTGGCCGAAGGACTTGCTCAGTCCGCGTACCTCGACCCGGACGGGGTCGACCGTCGCGGTGCTGGGGATGGAGATGATGTCTCCTCGTCGATGTCGCTCGTCGGGGGCGGCGGGGGTGATCCCATCCAAGCGCACCGGGATCCGCTCCCAGGAGCGTCCACGGGTGCCAGGCGCGCCGTGCCGCGGAGACCGGCGCCCCGGGATGATCTCGGGGCGACCCTGTCCCAGGGGTCACATAGAGTGCGCGCCGTGAGCGATGCGTCGAAGGCCTACCGCACCGTCGTCGTGGGGACCGACGGCTCGGAGTCCTCGCTGCGCGCGGTCGCGCGGGCGGGCGCGCTGGCCGGGGCCTTCGACGCGACGCTGGTCATCGCCTGCGCCTACCTGCCCACCGAGACCGACGACCGGGAGCTGACCCGCGCGCAGGACCTCCTGCGCGACGAGGCGTACCAGATCGTCGGCTCGCACCCCGCCGAGGAGACCGTGCGCACCGCCGCCGAGCACGCCGGCTCCGCGGGGGCGCGCACGGTGCGGACCGTCGCCGTCCAGGGCTCGCCGGTCGAGGCCCTCCTCGACGTCGTCCGCCGGGAGGACGCCGACCTGCTCGTCGTCGGCAACCGCGGTCTGGCCGGCATCAAGGGGCGGCTGCTCGGTTCGGTGCCCGCCGACGCGACCCGCCGCTCGCGGTGCGACGTCCTCGTCGTGCACACCACCGACTGAGGTCGCCGGCCGCCATGGACGACCCGGGGGAGGTCCCCGGCCCGGACGCCCGCGAGGCGCTGGAGCGGCTGCTGCTCGGCGGGCCGCGCCGGTACACGCGGCTGCAGGTCGCCGAGCTGGCCGACATGGCGCCGGAGCGCACCCAGCGGCTGTGGCGGGCGCTGGGCTTCCCCGACGCCGCCGACGACGACCCGGCGTTCACCGACGCCGACGTCGCCGCGCTCGGTGTGCTCTGCACCCTGATCGACTCCGGCTTCGTCGGGCCCGGGACCGAGGCGTCCATCGCCCGGGCGATGGGGCAGTCGCTGTCCCGCCTCGCCGACTGGCAGACCGACATGCTCGCCGACGCGCTGGCCCGCGTGGGGGGAACCGGCGACCGCCCGAACGCCACCGCGGAGGAGGCCGTCGAGGCCGCCCGCATGCTGCTGCCCCGACTGCGCGAGGTGCAGGACTACGTGTGGCGCCGCCACCTCGCCGCGAACGCCGACCGGCTGCTGGCCACGACCGGCCCCGGCGACCGGCGCGAGCTCGCGGTCGGTTTCGCCGACCTGGTCGGCTACACCTCGCGCACCCGCGGCATGGGCGGGCGGGAGCTCGGCGTCATGGTGGAGGACTTCGAGGCCATCGCCGCCGAGGTCATCGCCCGGCACCGCGGCCGGGTCGTGAAGACGGTGGGCGACGGGGTGCTGTTCACCGCCGGCAGCGCCGTCGACGCCGTCGAGATCGGCCTGCAGCTGCCGGCCGTCTGGTCCGCGGAGGACCGGCCGCCGCTCCGGGTGGGTGCCGCCTACGGCCGGGTGCTGACCCGGCTCGGCGACGTGTACTCGCCCGTGGTCAACCTGGCCAGCCGGCTCACCTCGCTCGCCCGGCCGGGAACGGTGCTCGTCGACCGCGACCTCGCCGACCGGGTGCAGGGGCACCCGGCCTTCCACGTCCGGCCGCTGCGCCGGGTGTCCGTCCGGGGCTATGACCACCTCCAGCCCTGGCTGGTGCGCCGGCGCAGCGCAGGGGAGGACGCTCCGACCGACCCCGAGGTCTACGAGGACGCCGCCTTCGACGACGCCGCCTTGGACGACGAGGACGCCTTCGACGACCGTGGCTGAGCGGGTGGCACGCTCTGCTGCATGAGCGCCACCCTCGTCGCCCGCGGTCTCGCGGCCGGTCACGGCACCCGCGTGCTGTTCTCCGGCCTCGACCTCGTCGTCGCTCCCGGGAACGTCGTCGGTCTGGTCGGGGTCAACGGCGCCGGCAAGTCGACCCTGCTGCGCACCCTGGCCGGGGAGCTCGCGGCCGAGGCCGGCTCGATCGTCGTCAGCCCGCCGACCGCCACCCTGGGCTACCTCCCACAGGAGCACGAGCGGCGGGAGGGGGAGACCGTCCTGGCCGCGCTGGCGCGGCGGACCGGCGTGGCGGCGGCGCAGGCCGCGCTCGACACCGCCACCGATGACCTGACCGCCGGCCGCCCGGGCGCCGACGACGCGTACGGGGACGCGCTCGAGCACTGGCTGGCACTCGGCGGGGCCGACCTGGACGAGCGGGCAGCGGAGGTCGTCGCCGAGGTCGCCCCCGGCGTCGCGCTCGACGCCCCGACGACGTCCCTCTCCGGCGGCCAGGCGGCCCGCGTGGGGTTGGCGTCGCTGCTGCTCTCCCGCTACGACGTCCTGCTGCTCGACGAGCCGACCAACGACCTCGACCTCACCGGCCTGGACCAGCTGGAGCGGTTCGTCACCGGCGCGCGCGCCGGGATCGTCGTCGTCAGCCACGACCGCGAGTTCCTCGCCCGGACCGTGACGCGGGTCGTCGAGCTGGACCTCGCCCAGCAGCTGGTCCGCGTGGTCGACGGCGGCTACGAGGCGTACCTGGCCGAGCGCGAGGTGGCCCGCCGGCACGCCCGCGAGGAGTACGAGGAGTTCGCCGGCACCAAGGCCTCGCTCGAGGCGCGGGCCCGCATGCAGCGCAACTGGATGGCCAAGGGCGTGCGCGACTCGATCAAGAAGTCCTCGGACGGCGACAAGCACATCAAGGCGGCCAACCGCGCCTCCTCGGAGAAGCAGGCGGCCAAGGCCAAGCAGACCGATCGGCGGATCGAGCGGTTGGACGTGGTGGAGGAGCCGCGCAAGGAGTGGGAGCTCCGGCTGGAGATCGCCGCCGCCCCCCGTGCCGGCGCCGTGGTCGCCACCCTGCGCGGCGCCGTCGTCCGCCGCGGGCCCTTCCGGCTCGGCCCGCTGGACCTGCAGGTCGACTGGGGTGACCGGATCGCGATCACCGGTGCCAACGGATCGGGCAAGTCGACCCTGCTGGCCGCGCTGCTCGGCCGGCTGCCCATGGACGAGGGGACGGCGTCCCTCGGTCCGGCCGTGCAGGTGGGCGAGATCGAGCAGGCCCGCAGCCGGTTCTTCGGCTCCGTGCAGCTGCTGGACGCCTTCTCCGCCGAGGTGCCCGACTGGCCGACCGCTGAGGTCCGCACCCTGCTGGCCAAGTTCGGGCTCGTTGCCGAGCACGTGCTGCGGCCGGCCGCGACGCTGTCACCGGGCGAGCGCACGCGGGCCGGGCTGGCGCTGCTGCAGGCGCGCGGGGTGAACGTGCTCGTGCTGGACGAGCCCACCAACCACCTGGACCTGCCGGCGATCGAGCAGCTGGAGGAGGCGCTGGCGGGCTACTCCGGCACCCTGCTGCTGGTCACCCACGACCGCCGCATGCTGGAGGCGGTGGACACCACCCGCCGCCTCGAGGTGTCCGACGGGAAGGTCACCGAGCGCTGAGCGCTCAGGTCGCCGACGCGTCGAGCTCCTCGCCGATGCCGACGGTGTCCATCTGCGCCCACGTGTCGGACACGTGGTGGGCCAGCACCATGAGGTCGCGCAGCTCGCCGCCGCGGTCACGGATGTGGTCGCGCAGCAGCGCCTCCCCGCCGAAGCCGAGGTCGGTGAAGAGCGCCAGCGCCGCGCCCTGCTCGGCGACGACCTCGACCACCAGCTTGGTCAGGCCGGCCGACACCCCCTCCACGACGGCCCGCCGGGCCAGCTCGCGCCCCAGCCCGCTGCCGCGCCGGGCGGGCGACACGACCAGCCGCAGCTCGCCGACGTGGTCGGACCACCCGGGCAGCGGCCGGACGGCGACGTAGCCGGTCACCTCGTCCCCGCCGGTGTCGAGCGCCACCCAGCGGCCGCCGGGGGAGGACTCGGTGGCCCAGCCGCGGACGGTCTCGGGATCGGTGACCTCCTCCTTGATGAAGGTCAGGTCGCCCTCGGGGAGCGCGCCGAAGAACGCCAGCAGCGCGTCGCACCGCTCGGGACCGAGTTCCACCACGGGCATGTCAGGCCTCCTGGGCGGCTGGGTCGTCCGGGACGCCGTCCAGCGGGTCGCTGCGCCGGCGGACGAAGTCGATGATCGTGGGCACGGTGGTCCGCGCCGCGGTCCGGCCCACCACCAGGCCCATGTGACCGGCGTCCAGGCACAGCTCGTGCTTGTCGGGTGAGCCGACGAGGTCGATCAGGGGGGCGGTCGCGTCCGGCGGCACGATGTGGTCGCGGTTCGCGCGCACGCTGAGGAACGGGACCCGGATGTCGGCGAGGTGGACGGGGTCCCCGCCGACGGTCAGCCGGTCGGTGAGCATGCCGTTGCGGCGGACGAGCATCTCCGCCGTCTCCTGGGCCGCGGCGCCCGGGAAGGGCACGTGGTCGTCGGACCAGCCGGTCATCGCCTGGTAGGAGGCGACGTACTCGTCGTTCCAGAGCCGCTCCCACAGGTTGACGTAGCGGGTCACCTCGGCGGTCGGCGTGAGCGCCCGGAAACCCTGGACGACGACCGACGGCGGCACGTTGCCGTCGGGGCCGAGCACCGACCGCACGTCCATCCCCCCGACGGCGAAGATGTCGGCCAGCGGCCCCATGTGCCGGAAGTCCACCGGGGTGGCCAGCACCGTGAGACTGCGCAGCGGGGCGTCGGGGTGGTGCGCCGCGTGCAGCAGCGCGAGGTTCCCGCCGAAGCAGTAGCCGAACAGGTTGACCTCATCGGCGCCGGAGAGCTCGAGGACCCGGTCGATGCCGGCCGGGATGTAGTCGTCGGCGTAGTCCTCGAGCCGGTTCTCCGCGTCCCGCTCGTCGGGCTCGCCCCAGTCGAGCAGGTAGACGTCGAAGCCGGCCTCCAGCAGCTGCTCGACGAAGCTGTTCCCCGGCGTCAGGTCGAGGATGTAGCTCTTGCTGACCAGACTGAAGACGATCAGCAGCGGTGGCGCGTAGCGGACGCCGCCGTAGGTCTCCTCCTCGTTGCGGTAGTGCCAGAGCTGGGTGCGGCCACGCTGCCAGACGACGTCCTTGGGGGTCTGCCCGACACCGGGGCGGTCGACCCCGGCGACCAGCTTGATGCCGTTACGGGCGCGCAGGGCGTTGCGCTCGACGTCGCGCCGGACGCGGTCGAGCACCGTCTGCGGGCTGGGCACGGTCGGCATCGCTGTCCTCCGTCGTCGGCGTGGTGGGAGCTGCCCGCGCGGTGGACGCGCGGCGTCGCCCGGACTCCAGCTGCAGGGTCAGGCGCCGCACCTCGCGGTCCAGCGACCCGACCTGCGCCCGGAGCCGGCTGATGTCACTGCCGGCCGGGAGGTTCACCAGGTGCCAGACGCGCGCCGAGAGCCCCTCGGCCGATCGGCCGGCGACGCTCTGCGCCCGTCGCAGGAGCGCCGTGGCCAGCGAGAAGTACTCGCTGTGCACCAGTTCCTCGGCCCGCGGCGTGACGGCGCGCTCGGCGGCGTCGAAGGCCTGGCGCCACAGCGGCGGTGAGGGAGCGGGCTTCCGGGGGCCGGTGGGTCCGTTCACCGCTGGCCCACCTGCTCGGGCACCTCCACCGAGCGGCGCAGGATCTTGCCCGTGGGTCCCTTCGGGAGGGTGTCGACCAGCCACAGGTGCCGCGGGTACTTGTAGGCCGCGACCCGGGACTTCACGAACTCGCGCAGCTCGTCGACCTCGGCGGGGACGCCCGGCTTCAGCGCCACCGCGGCGGCGACCTCCTCGCCCAGCTCCGGATGGGCGATCCCGATGCAGGCGACCTCGGCGACGGCCGGGTGCTCGTAGAGCGCCTCCTCGATCTCCCGCGGGTAGACGTTGTAGCCGCCCCGGATGATCATCTCCTTCTTGCGGTCGACGATGAAGAAGTAGCCGTCGTCGTCGCGGCGGGCGAGGTCACCGGTCAGGAACCAGCCGCTCGGGATCGCCTTCGCGGTCTCCTCCGGCCGCTCCCAGTAGCCCCGCATGACGTTCTCGCCGCGGATGGCGATCTCGCCGACCTCGCCGCCCGCGACGTCCTTGCCGTCGTCGTCGACCAGGCGCATCTCCACGCCGGCGATCGGGGTGCCGATGGAGCCGGGCTTGCGCTCGGCGTGCGGGTGGTTGAACGAGGCGACCGGGGAGGTCTCGCTGAGGCCGTAGCCCTCGAGGATGATGCAGCCGAACGTCTCCTCGAACGAGCGCATGATCTCGACCGGCATCGCCGACCCGCCCGAGACGCACAGCCGGAGGCTGGACACGTCGTGCGCGGTCGCGTCGGGGGAGTGCAGCATCGCGGCGAACATGGTCGGGACGCCCTCGAAGATCGTCACCCCGTCGCGCTCGATGACCGACAGCGCCTTGGCGCCGTCGAAGCGCGGGATCAGCGTGAGCAGCGAGCCGCGCAGGACCGCGGTGTTCAGGCCGCAGGTGAGGCCGAAGACGTGGAAGAGCGGCAGGCACCCCATGATCACGTCCTCGGCGGTGTTCTCCGCGAGGGTCTCGGCCGTGGTCCGGCAGTTCCCGGCCAGGTTGGCGTGGGTGAGCTCGGCGCCCTTGGGCTGGCCGGTCGTGCCCGACGTGTAGAGGATGACGGCGAGGTCCTCGCCCGACCGCTCGACGGGGCCGTCGAGCGGGTCGGCGCCCAGGAGCGCCTCCGGCGAGGCCGCCCCGACGGTGACCGCCTCGATGCCGACGGTGCCTGCGGCCTCGACGACCGGTTCGGCCGGCTCCAGCGCCACCACCAGCCGGGCGCCGGAGTCGCGCAGGTAGTACTCGACCTCCCGGGCCTTGAGCAGCGGGTTCATCGGCACGACGGCGGCTCCGGCCAGCAGCGCGCCGTAGAACACGACGGGGAAGGAGAGCACGTTGGGCAGCACCATCCCGACCCGGTCGCCCGGACCGATCCCGCGGGCCCGCAGCGACGCGCCCACCCGCAGTGCCGCGTCGCGGAACTCGCCGTAGGTGAGCACGGCGTCGTCCATCCGCAGCGCAGGGTGGTCGGGGTGCGTGGCCGCCGAGTCGATCAGGTTCTGGGCCAGGTTCTGCATGCTGTGCACCTCTCCGTCCGGGTCCGGGCGCCCGCCGTACCCGTCCGGGAGGTGACCTACCCCACATCGCGGTTACCGTCGCCGGACGGACGCAGCGACAGCGATGGGGAGCCCCGACGATGGCCGACCGCACGATCCTCGACATGTTCCGGCTGGACGGCCGGGTGGCCGTCGTGACGGGGGCCTCCTCCGGGCTGGGCGCGGTGTTCGCCCGAACGCTGGCCGAGGCCGGCGCCGACGTCGCGCTCGGTGCCCGCCGGGTCGAGCGCCTGGCCGACACGCAGCAGGCGGTGGAGAAGGCCGGGCGCCGGGCGATCGCCGTCCGTACCGACGTCGCCGTCCCCGAGGACTGCCAGGCCCTCGTGGACGCGGCGATGGCGGAGTTCGGCCGGGTGGACATCCTGGTGAACAACGCCGGGATCGGGACGGCGGCGCCGGCCACCCGGGAGACCCCCGAGCAGTTCCGCCAGGTGATCGACGTCAACCTCAACGGCTGCTACTGGATGGCCCAGGCCTGCGGGCGGGTGATGCAGCCCGGCAGCTCGATCGTGAACATCTCCAGCGTCCTGGGCCTGACGACGGCGGGCCTCCCGCAGGCGGCGTACGCGGCCAGCAAGGCGGGACTGATCGGGCTGACCCGCGACCTCGCCCAGCAGTGGACCGCTCGCAAGGGCATCCGCGTCAACGCCCTGGCCCCGGGCTTCTTCACCTCGGAGATGACCGACCAGTACCCCGAGGGCTACCTCGAGTCGCAGCTGTCCCGGGTGCTGGTCGGCCGCAAGGGCGATCCGGAGGAGCTCGCCGCCGCGCTCGTCTTCCTGGTCAGCGACGCCGGCGGGTACGTCACCGGGACGACCATCCCGGTCGAGGGCGGGATGCTGACCAGCTGAGTGTGTCGGACCCCTGCGCTTGACTCCCGGCCACCGCCGTCCGGGCGGTGTCCACTCCTGGAGGTTGCCGTGCCGGTCGAACTGATCAACCCCGACGGACTGCCGAAGCCGGAGTTCTACGCCCAGCTCGGCGTCGCCACCGGGACCCGGACGGTGTACCTGTCCGGGCAGGTGGCCCGTGACGCGCAGGGGCAGCGGGTCGGGGCCGGCGACCTCGCCGCGCAGGTCGAGCAGGCCTACCTGAACGTGGCGACCGCGCTCGCCGCAGTCGGCGGGAGCTTCGACGACGTGGCGAAGCTGACCCTCTACGTCGTCGACTGGGACGAGTCGAAGCTCGGCGGGCTGGAGGAAGGAGTCGGCCGCGCGGGGGAACGGCTCGGGACCTCGCTGGTCAAGCCCACCACGCTGATCGGCGTCGCCGCGCTGGGCGAGCCCGACCTGCTGGTGGAGGTCGAGGCGGTGGCCGTGCTGGCGTGAGCCGAGCGGCGTGATCGGACGAGTGCCCCCGGCAGGATTCGAACCTGCGCCCCTGCCTCCGGAGGGCAGTGCTCTATCCCCTGAGCTACGGGGGCTCGTCGTGCAGGTCGAACGCTATCAGCCGCCGGACGGCGGCCGGAGGGAGCCCCTCAGGGCGCCGGGAGCGGGGTGCCGCCGCGTGCGGCGAGCATGCCGGCCATCAGCGTCGTCTCCGCGGTCTGCGACTCGGCGATGGCCTGGGCGAGGGTCGGCACCACGGCGGTCCGGGCGTGCTCCACCGCGTACTCGGCCATCCCGAGCCCACCCTGGTGGTGGCGCATCATCAGCCGGAGGAACTCCACGTCGAAGGCGGTCCCGTCCAGGGAGTGCAACGCGGCGAGCTCCTCCTCCGTCGCCATACCGGGCATCAGCCCGCCCATCCCCGTGTCGTGGCCGGAGTGCCCGCCCGCGCCGTCGGCCATCCATCCCATGACGTCGCCACCGGTGGGGGAGTGGCCCCACAGGGCCAGCCAGCCGTGCATGCGTCCCACCTGGTTGTTCTGCGTGGACGCGATGTCGAAGGCGAGCCCGCGGACGGCGGGGTCGGCACTGCGCTGGAGCGCGACGTTGGCCATCTCGACGCCCTGCAGGTGGTGGCGCGCCATGTCCCGGGAGAACCCGACGTCGACCGCGTCGGGCTGCCGCGCATCGTCCCGGCCCAGCCCCAGGGCCACCGCCAGGCCGCCGCCCAGCAGGACCAGTCCGACGGCGATGATCACCAATAGCACGACCCGCAGGGGGCTGCGGGCCGACGTCGGATGGTGCTGTGCGGTCACGGATGTCCTCGGGCTGGGTGCGGCGCGTGTGCCGGGGCGGTCAGGGAGCGGCCGTCTCCGTCGGGGCGTCGGTCGGGGCGCCGTCGGTCGGGGCGCCGTCGGCCGGCGCGTCCGGCGTGGCCGGCTCCGGGCCGGCGGCGAAGGCCGGGTTCTCGCAGCTGGCGCCGGGCTCCGGGGTGAACTCGCTGTTCAGCGTCAGCAGGTCGGCGAACTGCTTGATGCGGATGTCGTCGGCGCTGTCGACCTTGAGCTGATGGCCCCACGACTGGACGCTGATGGGGGAGTCCAGGCCCTCGTACGGGGACATCATCCGGCCCGACTCGTTCTCCACGAGTCCGGCGAGGGTGTCGATGTCCTCCTGGGAGAGGGCCTCGGGGTCATAGGTGATCCAGACGGCGCCGTGCTCGAGGCTGTGCACCGCGTTCTCGTGCCGGATGTCGACGTCGTAGACCGTGCCGGTGCAGTCTGCCCAGTCCGGGGGCGGGGCGTGCGGGCCGCCGACGGGCGGTGACTCGACGTACTCGACCGGGGTCGTGACGTGCTCCTGACCGGCCGCGTAGTCGAAGCTCTGCGCCCCGTCGATCTCGTCGACCGACTCCACCTGGTCCGCCTCGGCCCTGTTGACCTGCACCACCGCGTAGGTGATGACGGCGGCGGCGAACACGACCACGGCCAGCGCCGCGGCGATCAGGCCCCAGGGGCGCTGCGGGGCGACGACGTTGGCCGGGGGCCGGGTGCGCCCGCCCTTGCTCGCCGAGGCGCCTCTGCCGGCCGGACCGCCCTTGCCGGCAGGCCTGCCGTTGCCGCTCGCGGGCTTGCGGTCCTTGGCCAAGGCCTCTCCTCGATGCTGGGTCGTTGGTTGCCGGGTCGCCGGCTTGCTGGATTGCCGGCGCGCGGGTGCGGGACGCGGGGCGGCCCGTCGCCGTGCGAGTCTAGGTCGGCTCCCTGTGCGGCCCCTGGGAGCATGGGGTCGCTGGGACGAGGCGGGCCGGCGGGGCCGGGGTGGCCGGTCAGTACGCTCGTGCGGTGACACCTGAGCAGCTGCGGACCGTCGTCCGGACCGTCGTGGCCGCGGCCGTCGACCGCGGCGCGCTCGCGGTCGAGGTGCCCGACGAGGTCGTGGTGGAGCGCCCGAAGGTCCGGGCGCACGGCGACTACGCCACCAACGTGGCGCTCCGGCTGGCCAAGGCCGCCGGCCGCCCGCCGCGCGAGATCGCCGGTCTGCTGGCCACCGAGCTCGCCGGGCAGCCCGGCATCGCGGGCGTCGACGTCGCCGGCCCGGGCTTCCTCAACATCACCCTCGCGCAGGGCGCGCTGGGGCAGATCGCGGTCCAGGCAGTGACGTCGGGCGCCTCCTACGGGCGGACCGACGTGCTGGCCGGGCAGAAGCTCAACCTCGAGTTCGTCTCGGCCAACCCGACCGGCCCGGTCACCCTGGGGTCCACCCGCTGGGCGGCCGTCGGCGACGCGCTGGCCCGCCTGCTGGAGGCCAGCGGCGCCGACGTCAGCCGCGAGTACTACGTCAACGACGCCGGGGCGCAGATCGAGCGCTTCGGCCGCAGCCTGCAGGCCGTCGCGCTCGGGCGGCCGGTCCCCGAGGACGGCTACCAGGGCGACTATGTGCAGGCCGTGGCCCAGCAGGTCGTCGCGGACGTCCCGCGACTGCTGGAGCTGCCCGAGGACGAGCAGGTCGCCGTCTTCGCGGAGCGGGGCGTGGACGCCATGGTCGCCGACATCCGCGACACACTGGACGGCTTCGGCGTCCACTTCGACCGGTTCTTCTCCGAGAAGACGCTGCACGAGTCCGGCGCCCTGGAGAAGGCGGTCACGACGCTGCGCGAGCAGGGCCACGTCTACGAGGCCGACGGCGCCGTCTGGCTCCGCACCACCGACTTCGGCGACGACAAGGACCGGGTGCTGGTCAAGGCCGACGGCGAGCCCACCTACTTCGCCGCCGACTGCGCCTACTACCTGGACAAGCGCGCCCGCGGGTTCGACCGGGTGGTGATCCTGCTCGGGGCCGACCACTCCGGCTACGTCGGCCGGTACAAGGCGCTGGTGGCCGCGGCCGGCGACGACCCCACGCAGCACCTGGAGATCCAGATCGGCCAGCTGGTCAACCTGGTGCGCAACGGCGAGCAGGTGCGGATGAGCAAGCGGAAGGGCAACTTCGTGCTGCTCACCGACCTCGTCGACGCCGTCGGCAGCGACGCGGCGCGCTACGCCCTGGCCCGGGCGTCGGTCGACCAGCAGATCGACATCGACGCCGACCTGTGGAGCCGGCAGAGCAACGACAACCCGGTCTTCTACGTCCAGTACGCCCACGCCCGGATCTCCTCGGTGCTGCGCAACGCGGCGGACCTGGGGCTGCCCCTCGGCGAGGCCGGCGGCGTCGACGTCACCCAGCTGGCCCACGAGCGGGAGACCGACCTGCTCCGGGCGATCGGGGAGTTCCCCCGGGTGCTGTCGGGCGCCGCCGAGCTGCGGGCGCCGCACCGGGTGGCCCGGTACCTCGAGGAGCTGGCCGGCACCTACCACCGCTTCTACGACTCCTGCCGCGTGCTGCCCCGTGGCGACGAGGAGGCCACGTCGCGGACCACCGCCCGGCTGTGGCTCTGCGCCGCGACCGCGACGGTGCTGCGCAACGGCCTGGCCGTGCTCGGCGTGAGCGCCCCGGAGCGGATGTGAGGGCGCACCCGGCCGGTCCGCTGCACGGCGCCATCGCGCAGCCGACCGCCGCCGGTGCACCGCCCAGCGACCTCGGGTCCCTCGACCCGCAGGTGTGGCCGCGGTCGGCCGAGCGGGTCGACGGCGTGCTGCACGTGGGGGGCCGGCCGGTGACCGAGCTGGCGCGGGACCACGGGACGCCGTTGTTCGTCCTGGACGAGGGCGACTTCCGGGGCCGGGCGGCGGACTTCGCGACCGCCTTCGCCGGCGCCGACGTGCACTACGCGTCGAAGGCGTTCCTGTGCGGCCAGGTGGCGCGCTGGATCGCCGACGACGGCCTGCACCTGGACGCCTGCAGCGGCAACGAGCTCTCCCTGGCGCTGGCCGCCGGTTTCCCGGCCGAGCGGATCGCTCTGCACGGCAACAACAAGTCGCTGGTCGAGCTCCGGCTGGCGGTCGACTCGGGGATCGGGCACATCGTGCTGGACTCCTTCGACGAGATCGACCGGCTGGTGCCGCTGGCCGAGGCGCGGATGGTCGGGGGCGGTTCTCCGGTGCCGGTGCTCATCCGGGCGACCGTCGGCATCGAGGCCCACACCCACGAGTTCATCGCGACGGCGCACGAGGACCAGAAGTTCGGCTTCTCCCTCGCGACGGGGGACGCGCTGACGGCCGCCGTCCGGGTGATCCGCGAGCCGGCGCTGCACCTGGTCGGCCTGCACAGCCACATCGGGTCCCAGATCTTCGACACCGCCGGGTTCGAGGCCGCCGCACACCGCGTCGTCGGCCTGCTCGGCCAGGTCTCCCAGGCCACCGGCGAGGTGCTGGAGGAGCTCAACCTCGGTGGCGGCTTCGGCATCGCCTACCTCGCCGAGGACGACCCGGTCACCCCCGAGGACGTGGCCGCCCGGCTCCGGGCGGTCGTCGCCTTGGAGTGCGCCGCGCTCGGGCTGCCGGTGCCCCGCCTGGCGGTCGAGCCGGGCCGGGCCATCGCCGGTCCCGGAACGGTCACGCTGTACGAGATCGGCACCATCAAGCCGGTCCGGCTGGGCGCCAGCGGCGCTCCCGGCACCCCGTTGGTGCGCAACTACGTGTCCGTCGACGGCGGGATGAGCGACAACATCCGCACCGCCCTCTACGACGCCAGCTACACCTGCGTCCTGGCCAACCGCACCTCCGACGCCCCGCCGGCGCTGTGCCGGGTCGTGGGCAAGCACTGCGAGAGCGGCGACATCCTGGTGCGCGACCTGTGGCTGCCGTCGGACGTGCAGGCCGGCGACCTGCTGGCGGTCGCGGCCACCGGCGCCTACTGCTGGTCGATGGCCAGCAACTACAACTACCTGCTCAAGCCGCCGGTGGTCGCCGTCCGCGGGGGCGCGGCCACCGAGATCGTCCGGCGTCAGACGTTGTCGGACGTGTTCGCCCTCGACGCCGTCCTCGCCGGCGCACCGGCACCGTCGCCGGCGCCGTCCCAGCCCGCGCCCGAGCACCCGGTTGGAGCCCAGCAGTGAACGAGCTCGCGAGTTCACCCATCAGCGACACCCGGTCGCTCAAGGTCGCGCTGCTGGGCTGCGGCACCGTCGGCAGCGCCGTCCTGCGGCTGCTCTCCGAGCAGGCCGACGACCTCGCCGCCCGCATCGGGCGCCCGGTGGAGGTCGCGGGCATCGCGGTGCGCCGGCCCGACCACCACCCCGACGTCCCGCAGCACCTGCTCACCACCGACGCCTCCGGGCTGGTGGCCCGCGACGACGTGGACCTCGTCGTCGAGGTGATCGGCGGGATCGAGCCGGCACGGACGCTGATCCTGGCCGCCTTCGAGGCGGGCAAGTCCGTGGTCAGCGCCAACAAGGCGCTGCTGGCCGACGACGGCGTCGCCCTGCACGCCGCGGCCGCGAAGTTCGGCGTCGACCTCTACTACGAGGCGGCGGTCGCGGGGGCGATCCCGCTGCTGCGCCCGCTGCGTGAGTCCCTCGCCGGTGACCAGCTGCGCCGGGTGGTCGGCATCGTCAACGGGACGACCAACTACATCCTCTCGCGCATGGCCGAGACCGGTGCCGGCTTCGCGGAGGCGCTCGCCGAGGCCACCGACCTCGGGTACGCCGAGGCCGACCCGACCGCCGACGTCGACGGGTTCGACGCGGCCGCCAAGGCGGCGATCCTCGCGTCCCTGGCGTTCCACACGCCGGTGACCGCGTCCGACGTGCACCGCGAGGGCATCTCGTCGGTGTCGGCCACCGACGTCGCCCGGGCGGCCGAGATCGGCTGCACCGTCAAGCTGCTGGCCATCTGCGAGCGCGTCGGGCCGACGGGGGACGACGCGGGGTCCGGGGACTCCGTGGCCGTGCGGGTCCACCCGGCGATGATCCCGACGACGCACCCGCTCGCCTCCGTCGGCGGCGCGTTCAACGCCGTCTTCGTCGAGGCCGAGGCGGCCGGGCAGCTGATGTTCTACGGCCAGGGCGCCGGCGGGCAGCCGACCGCCAGCGCGGTGCTCGGCGACCTGGTGGCGGTGGCGCGCAACCGGCTGGCCGGCGCGGCCGGGCAGTCGAGCACCGGGTACGCCAACCTGGCCGTCCGGCCCATGGCCGAGACGCCGACGCGCTACCACGTGAGCCTCGACGTCGCGGACAAGCCCGGAGTGCTCGCAACCGTCGCGCACGCCTTCGCCGAGCACGGGGTGAGCATCTCGACGGTCCGCCAGAACGGGCACGGCGACGCCGCCACCCTGGTCATCGTGACCCACAGCGCCCCCGACGCCGCCCTGTCCGCCACGATCGCCGCGCTCAGGGACATGCCCACCGTCCGGGGCGTCACCAGCGTCCTGCGCGTGGAGGGGCTGTCATGACCGCTGGGCTGCAGGGAACCGTGTCGCCGCGGTGGCCGGGGCTGATCGAGGCCTACCGGTCCCGGCTGCCGGTCAGCGCCGGCACCCCGGTGGTGACCCTCCACGAGGGTGCGACGCCGCTGCTGCCGGCACCGGAGCTGTCCCTCCGGACCGGCTGCGAGGTGTTCCTCAAGGTCGAGGGCGCCAACCCCACCGGATCCTTCAAGGACCGCGGCATGACGATGGCCATCAGCAAGGCCGTCGAGGAGGGCGCGAAGGCGGTCATCTGCGCCTCGACCGGCAACACCAGCGCCAGCGCCGCCGCCTACGCCGCCCGCGCCGGCCTCACCTGCGCGGTGCTCGTGCCGCAGGGGAAGATCGCCATGGGCAAGCTGGCCCAGGCGCTCGTGCACGGCGCGCAGCTGCTGCAGGTCGAGGGCAACTTCGACGACTGCCTGGCGCTGGCCAGCAAGCTCGCCATCGACTACCCGGTCAGCCTGGTCAACAGCGTCAACCAGTACCGCATCGAGGGCCAGAAGACGGCGTCCTTCGAGATCGTCGACGTGCTGGGCGACGCCCCCGACATCCACTGCCTGCCGGTGGGCAACGCGGGCAACATCACCGCCTACTGGCAGGGCTACCGCGAGTACTGCAGCTGGTCGGCGGCCCCGGGCCCCGCCTCGCGGACCCCTCGCATGTGGGGTTTCCAGGCGGCCGGCGCCGCGCCGATCGTCAACGGCGCGGTCGTGGACAACCCCAGCACGATCGCCACCGCCATCCGCATCGGCAACCCGGCGTCCTGGACCAAGGCCCTGGCCGCCCGCGACGAGTCCGGCGGTCGCATCGACGCCGTCACCGACCGGGCGATCCTGGCCGCCTACCGGCTGCTCGCCCGGCACGACGCGGTGTTCGTGGAGCCCGCGTCGGCCGCGTCGGTCGCCGGCCTGCTGCAGGTCGCCGCGGCCGGCGAGCTGGAGCCGGGCCAGCGGGTGGTCTGCACGGTCACCGGCAACGGCCTCAAGGACCCCGAATGGGCGATCTCGGGTGCTCCGGCGCCCCGGACGATCCCGGTCGACGCCGGCGCCGCGGCCGCTCAGCTCGGCCTGTGAGCGGACAGGGGCGTGAGCATCGCAGCGAGGAACGAGCGAGGAGCGGAGCGTCTCGCGGCAGGGACGACGACGTTGTGACGGCGGTCCGGGTCCGCGTCCCCGCCACCAGTGCCAATCTCGGTCCCGCGTTCGACTGCGCCGGCCTGGCCCTCACCCGGTACGACGTCCTCACGTTCGGCCTGGAGTCCTCCGGGCTGGCCGTCGAGGTGTCCGGCGTCGGGGCGGGGGAGCTGCCCACGGACGAGTCGCACCTCGTCGTCCGCGCGTTCCGCGCGGCGTGCGCGCAGCTGGGCTGGACGCCCCCCGGCCTGCGGGTCGTGGCGGAGAACGGCATCCCGCAGGGCCGGGGGATGGGGTCCTCGGCGGCCGCCGTCGTCGCCGGCCTGCTGGGTGCCTGGGCGCTGTGCCCGGCGGTCCAGGGGATCGACCTGCAGGGCGTGCTCCGGCTGGCCACGGAGCTCGAGGGACACCCCGACAACGTCGCCCCCTGCCTGCTCGGCGGGGCGACGCTCTCCTGGATGGCCGCCGACGGAGCCCGGGCCGAGCGGCTGGACGTGCACCCCGACGTGCGCCCCGTCGTCCTCGTGCCGGAGGACACGCTGTCCACCCACGTGGCCCGCGGCCTGCTGCCCGAGCTGGTGCCGCACGCCGACGCCGCCTTCAACGCCGCCCGTGCCGCGCTGCTGACGCACGCCCTGACCGTGGCACCGGAACGGCTGCTGGACGCCACCGACGACCGGCTGCACCAGCGGCAGCGGGCCGCTGCGATGCCGGGGTCGGTCGCGCTGCTCGACGCCCTGCGGGCCGACGGGCACGCCGCGGTGGTCTCCGGGGCCGGACCCAGCGTGCTGGTGCTCGCCCGGGAAGCCGGCGCGATCGACCGCGTCACGGAGCTGGCCGGGGCCGGCTGGAGCGTGTTCGCACTCGGCGTCGACGGCCCTGGGGCTCGTGTGCTGGATGGAGTATCGTGGCGGTGACGAGGAGCACACTGGAACCCACCGGTGTTGATCCTCCTGTGAGCTGGGTCTAGGCTCACGGCGTAGCCGCCCACTCGGGCAAGCCTCGCGCGGGGCCGAAGCAGACGATCTCTCGTCGCCGCTGATCCGCCTCGCATCTTTTCGTCCTGTTCCTCCGTGCGTCCCGCCTCCGGCCGGACCGCCAGGGAACGGGGGACCCCTGCGCCGGTAGGCGCAGATCACCGCAGGGAAGGACCTGTACGTGAGTGAAACCACCGACCTCGCCGTGAACGGCTCGCAGGACGCTGCCGCTCCGACTGAGGCACCTGCCGCTTCTGGGACGACGGCCAGCGCCCGTCGCCGCGGCAACGGGCTCTCGGGGATGCTGCTGCCCGAATTGCAGCGGCTCGCCGGCGAGCTGGGCATCTCCGGCACCGGCCGGATGCGCAAGGGCGACCTCGTCGCCGCCATCTCCGCCCGCCAGGTGGGCGGCGATGGCGCCGCCACCTCCGAGAGCGCCACCAGGTCGCAGAGCGCCACCAGGTCCGAGGGCGCTGCCGGCGCACCGGCCGCTCCCGCGACGGGCAGCACCGACGGCGCTCCCGCGGGTCGCGGCATCGCGGCGTCGGCGGCCCCGCTGGAGGCCCCCGTCACCGGCGGCGCCAACGGCGGTCCGCTGACCGGCCGGACCGAGGGCACCGGAACCGCCCGCCCCGTCCGCACCCGTCGCGGCGCCAGCCGGCCCGCCGGATCCCCGGCGACCGACGGGGCGTCTCCCGAGGCGCCGTCCGAGGCCGCCCGCGCCGAGTCGGCGACCGTCACGGGCACCGGATCCGTCGACACCGACACGAGCAACGGCACGACCACCGACACGGACACCGCGCCGGCCGACGGCGACCAGCGCACCGACGGTGACCGGCCGCAGCGCAGCCGGGACCGGGGCCGCAGCCGTGCCGACCGCGACGGCGCTTCCCGGGACGGCGCTTCCCGCGACGGGGCCCCCCGCGACGGCGGCACCGACCGGACGAGCACCGAACGGTCGAGCAGCGACCGGACGAGCACGGACCGGTCGAGCACCGACCGGACGAGCACGGACCGGCCGGCCAACGACCGCGGCAATCGCGACGGCGCTTCCCGCGACGGTGCTTCCCGGGACGGCGCCCCCCGCGACGGCGGCAACCGCGGTCCCGACCGCGGGGACCGCAACGACCGCGGCGGCCGTCCGGACAACCGGAACGACAACCGGAACGACAACCGCGCCGACGGTGGACGCGGGAGCAACCCGACCGAGGACGAGGACGACGACTTCGAGGGCGGCCGCGGCCGTCGCGGCCGTCGGTACCGGGACCGCAACAAGCGGGGCGGCAACGCCCCGGGCGGCCGGGACCGGTTCGACCAGGGCGAGCCGACCGTCAGCGAGGACGACGTCCTCCTGCCCGTCGCCGGCATCCTCGACGTGCTGGACAACTACGCGTTCGTCCGGACCTCGGGGTACCTGACCGGACCGAACGACGTCTACGTCTCGCTGTCCCAGGTGCGCCGGCACGGGTTGCGCCGCGGTGACGCGATCACCGGCGCCGTCCGCCAGCCCCGCGAGGGCGAGCGCAAGGACAAGTACAACGCGCTGGTCCGCCTGGACACGGTGAACGGTCTGGATCCCGAGCAGGCCCGCAACCGTCCCGAGTTCACCAAGCTGACCCCGCTCTACCCGCAGGAGCGCCTGCGGCTGGAGACCGAGGCGCACGTGCTGACCACCCGGGTCCTGGACCTGGTCATGCCGATCGGCAAGGGGCAGCGCGCGCTGATCGTCAGCCCGCCGAAGGCCGGCAAGACGATGGTCCTGCAGGCGCTGGCCAACGCGATCACCACGAACAACCCCGAGTGCCACCTGATGGTCGTCCTGGTCGACGAGCGTCCGGAAGAGGTCACCGACATGCAGCGCTCGGTGAAGGGCGAGGTCATCGCCTCGACCTTCGACCGCCCGCCGGCCGACCACACGACGGTCGCCGAGCTCTCCATCGAGCGGGCCAAGCGCCTGGTCGAGATGGGCCACGACGTCGTCGTCCTGCTGGACTCGATCACCCGCCTGGGCCGCGCCTACAACCTGGCGGCCCCCGCCAGCGGGCGCATCCTCTCCGGTGGCGTCGACTCCACGGCGCTCTACCCGCCCAAGCGCTTCCTCGGCGCGGCCCGCAACATCGAGAACGGCGGGTCGCTCACGATCATCGCCTCGGCGCTGGTGGAGACCGGGTCCACGATGGACACCGTCATCTTCGAGGAGTTCAAGGGCACGGGTAACGCGGAGATCAAGCTCGACCGTCGCCTGGCGGACAAGCGGGTCTTCCCTGCGGTCGACGTGAACGCGTCGGGTACCCGCAAGGAAGAGATCCTGATGAACCCCGACGAGCTGGCCATCGTCATCAAGCTGCGCCGGGTGCTGGGCGCGCTCGAGCCGCAGCAGGCGCTGGAACTGCTCCTGGACAAGCTGAAGAAGACGCGCAACAACGTCGAGTTCCTCATGCAGATCCAGAAGACGACGCTGGGCCCGGGCCAGGAGTGACCCGGCGCGGCCGGCCGGTCCCCTCATCTGGGAGACTGGCCGACTGAGCCCCGCCGACGGCGTGGAATACCACCCGCCCGCAGGCGTTCCACCACACGGACACCAAAGACTTCTCGGAAGAGGCGACAGCCATGAAGAGCGACATCCACCCGGCCTACAACGTCACGACGGTGACCTGTGGCTGCGGTAACACGTTCCAGACCCGCAGCACGTCCCCGACCGGTCAGCTCAACGTCGAGGTGTGCTCGGCGTGCCACCCCTTCTACACCGGCAAGCAGAAGATCCTGGACACCGGTGGCCGCGTCGCCCGCTTCGAGAAGCGGTACGGCAAGCGCGCCGCTCCCGGCTCCGAGACCGCCGCCAAGTAGCTCCTCCGACGGCGCCCGTGCCGCCCCTTCCCGGGGTGGGACGGGCGCCGTTGCCATGTCACCGGCACATGTCCGCGTCAGCTCGTCCGAGAGGAGTCCACCGATGAACGCTCCCGACCGGTTGTCGGTGCTGCTCGACGAGCACGCGTCCCTGGAGCGCGAGCTCGCCGACCCGGCGGTGCACGCCGACCAGTCGCGTGCCCGCCGTCTGGGCCGCCGCTACGCGCAGCTCGCTCCGCTCGTCGAGACGGCCCGCGCCCTCGACGAGGCGCGCGGCAACCTGGGCACGGCCCGGGAGCTCGCCGGGGAGGACGCGTCCTTCGCCACCGAGGCCACCGCCCTGGAGGCCCAGGTCGAGGAGCTCACCGACCGTCTGCGCGAGCACCTGCTGCCGCGCGACCCGGACGACGACAGGGACGTCATCCTAGAGATCAAGGCGGGGGAGGGCGGCGCCGAGTCCGCGCTGTTCGCCGGCGACCTGCTGCGCATGTACCTCCGCTACGCCGAGCGCCGCGGCTGGTCGGCCGAGGTACTGGAGGCCGTCGACGCCGAGCTGGGCGGCTACAAGGACGTCGCGGTCGCCATCAAGTCCCGATCGCCCGGGGGCGACGACGGAGCGGGGATCTGGGCCCGGCTGAAGTTCGAGGGCGGCGTCCACCGGGTGCAGCGCGTGCCGGTCACCGAGAGCCAGGGGCGCATCCACACCTCGGCAGCCGGTGTGCTCGTGCTGCCCGAGGCCGAGGAGGTCGACGTCAGCGTCGACCCGGGCGATCTGCGGATCGACGTCTTCCGCTCGTCGGGTCCCGGCGGGCAGAGCGTGAACACCACCGACTCCGCGGTCCGGATCACCCACCTGCCGAGCGGCATCGTGGTCAGCTCGCAGAACGAGAAGAGCCAGCTGCAGAACCGGGAGTCCGCGCTGCGCGTGCTCCGGTCCCGGCTGCTGGCCGCCGCGCGCGAGGAGGCCGCCGCCGTGGCCAGCGACCAGCGTCGCAGCCAGGTGCGGACGATGGACCGCAGCGAGCGCGTGCGCACCTACAACTTCCCGGAGAACCGGATCGCCGACCACCGCGTCGGCTACAAGGCGCACAACCTCGACCAGGTCATCGACGGCGACCTGGACGCGGTGATCGAGGCGCTGGTCAGCGCGCACACCGCCGAGCTGCTGGCGGCGGGCTCCTGAACGCCCGGTCGTTGATGAGCGACGCCGTGCGCCGGTTGAGCGACGGCGGCGTCGAGTCCGCGCGCGTGGACGCCGAGCTGCTGCTCGCCCACGTGCTCGGGGTCCAGCGGGGACGGCTGCTCACCCTCGGCGAGGTGGCCGCCGACGACGCCACCCGCTTCGGGGCCCTGGTCGAGCAGCGCGCCGACCGGGTACCGCTGCAGCACCTCACCGGGCGGGCGCCGTTCCGCCACCTGGAGCTCTGGGTCGGCCCGGGCGTCTTCGTCCCGCGGCCGGAGACCGAGCAGCTGGCCGGCTGGGCGCTCGACCGGCTGGCGGGGACGGAGGGGCCGATCGTGGTCGACCTCGGCAGCGGCTCCGGCGCCCTGGCCCTGGCCATCGCCCAGGAGCACCCCGGCGCCCGGGTCACCGCCGTGGAGCGCGATCCGGGCGCCCTCGCCTGGACCCGGCACAACGCCCTGTCGCGGGTCGGCGCCGGGGACACGCCCGTCGGCGTCGTCGAGGGCGACATGACCGACCCGGGCCTGCTGCCCGAGCTCGACGGCCGGGTCTCGGTCGTCGTGTCCAACCCGCCCTACGTGCCGGACGACGCCGTGCTGCCGCGCGAGGTGGCCGAGCACGACCCGCCGCTGGCGCTGTGGGGCGGTCCCGACGGGCTGGACGTCGTCCGGGGGATGCTCTCGGTCGCCGCCCGCCTGCTGCACGCGGACGGCTGGATCGGGATCGAGCACGCCGATCAGCAGGGTGGCGCGGTGCCCGCCGTGGTCCGGGCGCACGGCGGCTTCACCGACGTCGAGGACCACCCGGACCTCGCCGGCCGGCCCCGCTTCACGACGGCGCGGCGGCGATGACCGGCCTGCTCGCCGACCGCTACGAGCTCGTGGCCCTCATCGCGGGTGGCGGCATGGGCCAGGTCTGGCGGGGCCGGGACACCATGCTCGGCCGGCCCGTGGCGATCAAGGTGCTGCGGGACCAGTTCGCCGCGGACCCCGCCTTCCGCACCCGTTTCCGCGCCGAGGCCCAGCACGCGGCCCTCCTCAACCATCCGCACATCGCCGCCGTCCACGACTACGGCGAGGTGCCCGCCGGCCCCGGGACGCCCCCGCTGGCCTACCTGGTCATGGAGCTGGTCGAGGGGGAGTCGCTCGCCGAGCTCCTCCACCGGGAAGGGCGCCTGGACGCCACGCGCACGCTGGGCATCCTCCGCCAGGCCGCCGCCGGACTCGCCGCGGCGCACGCCGCCGGGGTGGTGCACCGCGACATCAAGCCGGCCAACCTGCTGGTCGCCCGCGACGGGACGGTCAAGCTCACCGACTTCGGCATCGCCCGCTCGGCGTCGAGCGCGGCGGTGACCGGCACCGGGCAGGTCATCGGAACGGCGCACTACCTGTCCCCGGAGCAGGCGGCCGGCGGGACGGCGACGCCGGCGAGTGACGTCTACGCCCTCGGTGCGGTCGGCTACGAATGCCTCGCGGGGCGCCGCGCCTTCGACGGGGAGAACCCCGTGCAGATCGCCGTCAAGCACATCCGGGAGCACCCCGAGCCCCTGCCGCCCGACATCGCGCCCGCTGCGTGCGAGCTCGTCGAGCGGGCCATGGCGAAGGACCCGGAGGCCCGTTTCCAGGACGGCGCCGCGCTCCGGGACGCCGTCGACGGGGTGCTCGCCGGTGCGCGCACCACGCCGTCCGGGCTGCCGCGCACGGCCGTGCTGCCGGTCGTCGCGCCTCCGACGGTGCCCGTCGTCGCCGCCGGCACGGCCCAGCAGCGACGGCGCAGGTTCCCCGTGCCGGCGCTGCTGGGTGCGCTGGCCGTGCTCGCGGCCGTGCTGGTGGCCGGCGTCGTCGCACTCCTGGGTGACGGCACCGCGTCGCCCGGAGCGGGGAACCCGCCGGCGACGGGGACGCCGACGACGAGCGCCCCGGTCACCGTCGAGATCGTGGCGGAGGAGTTGCAGGGCCGGCCGGTCGACGACGTGCAGGCGGAGCTGATCGGCCGGGGGCTGCGCGTGGAGCTCGTCCCCGTGCAGAACGGCGACGTGCCGGCGGGCGAGGTCCTCGCCGTCGACCCGACCGGGACGCTGCTGCCCGGCGACCTGGTGCGGGTGTCCTACTCCGTGCCGCCGGTGCCGGCTCCCGCCCCCGTCGACGAGGGCGAGGGCGAGGAGGAGGGCGGCGGGAACGGGAACGAGAACGAGAAGAAGGACGACGAGGAGGGCGGCGGGAACGGCGACGAGGGCGGCGGCAACGGGAACGAGGGTGGCGGCAACGGCACGGAGGGGCGCGACGGCTGAGACCGGGCGGCGCAGCCCGCCGGACCGGGTGACAGACTCCTCAGCCGTGCCGGACGTCTACGACTGTGCCGATCCCGCGGCCCGCGCCGCCGGACTCGACGCCGCGACCGCCGCGATCGCCCACGGCGCGCTCGTCCTCCTGCCCACCGACACCGTCTACGGCGTGGGGGCCGATGCCTTCACCCCGGCCGCCGTCACCGGACTGCTCGCCGCGAAGAACCGCGGCCGGACCATGCCCGTCCCGGTGCTGATCGGTGAGGCGTCGACGCTGGCCGGGCTCGTGGTGAACCTGCCGCCGGTCGCCCAGCAGCTCGCCCAGGCGTTCTGGCCCGGTGGGCTCACCCTGGTGCTCGAGCACGCGCCGTCGCTTTCGTGGGACCTCGGCGACGCCGAGGGCACGGTCGCCGTCCGGCTGCCCGACGACGACGTAGCCCGCGATCTGCTGCGCCGGACCGGACCCCTCGCCGTCTCCTCCGCCAACCGCTCCGGCCGGCCCGCGGCGACGACGGCCCAGCAGGCCGTCGAGCAGCTCGGCGACCACGCGGCCGTGGTCCTGGACGGCGGGCCCCGCGAGGGCTCGGCCGCCAGCACCATCGTCGACTGCACCGGCCCGGTCCCCAGGGTGCTGCGGGTGGGCGCCCTGTCGATCGACCGCCTCCGCGACGTCGTCGGGGACATCACCGACTGAGCCGGTCGCGCACGCCCAGGCGATACCGTGGGTCTTCCGCGCGCCGGGATCCGGCGTCGCGAGCGAGCCGATGGAGTGGGGGTGCGGGATGAGCGTCGCGTCCCGCTGCCCCGCCGTCGGTCCTGTCCCGGCGACCGGCGGCGCCTGATCCCGTGCGCGAATACGCCGTCGTCCTCCTCACCGCCGCGCTGGTCACCTTCCTGACCACCCCGGTGGTGCGGATGGCCGCGATCCGCGCGCGGATGATGGCGGCACCGCGCGAGCGCGACGTGCACGTCATCCCCACGCCCCGCGGTGGTGGGGTCGCGATGTACCTGGGGGTGGCCGCGGCGATCCTGGTCGCCACCCGGCTCCCGGCCCTGCAGCGCACGTTCGACGACTCGCAGACCGTCGCCGTGCTCGTCGCGGGTGGGCTGATCTGCCTGCTCGGTGTGCTGGACGACCGCTGGGGCCTCGACGCCCTGACGAAGCTGACCGGCCAGATCGCTGCTGCCGGGGTCATGGTCCTGCTGGGGGTGCAGCTGGCCTTCCTGTTCCTGCCGGTGGCCGACATCGGCACCATCTCGCTCGGGCCGGACATCGGCGTCCCGCTGACCATCCTGCTCACCGTCGCCGCGGTCAACGCGCTGAACTTCATCGACGGCCTCGACGGGCTCGCCGCCGGGGTGTCGGCCATCGCGGCGCTGGCCTTCTTCGCCTACAGCTACAACCTGGGCGTGGTCGGCTACGACGACGTCGCCAGCGCGCCGGCGCTGATCACCGCCGTGCTGGCCGGCGCCTGCATCGGGTTCCTGCCGCACAACTTCAGCCCGGCCCGCATCTTCATGGGCGACTCGGGCTCGATGCTGGTCGGGCTGATGCTGTCGGCCGGCGCGGTGACGGCCACCGGCGGGGTGGACCCGCAGTCCTTCGACTCCGCCGCCAGCCTGCTGCCGCTCACGCTGCCGCTGCTGGTGCCCGTCGCGATCCTGTTCATCCCGTTCATCGACCTGCTGATGGCGGTCATCCGGCGCACCCGCAAGGGCCGGTCGCCGTTCTCGCCGGACAAGATGCACCTGCACCACCGGCTGCTCTCGATCGGGCACTCGCACCGCCGCGCCGTGCTGGTCATGTACTTCTGGGCGGCACTGCTCTCCTTCGGCGCGGTCGGTCTGTCGATCACCGGCGGCCAGGCCGAGCTGCTCGTCGCGATCGCCGTCCTCCTGGTGGTGGGTGTCGTGGTCGTGCTGGGCCCCCGCGCCCGGCGGGCCGCCCGGGAGGCCCGGGCGGCCGAGCTCGCGGCGCAGCGCGAGCGCAGCCGGGCCGAGCACCCCACTGCCCGCGCCGCCCGTGCCGCCGCGCCGGACGGCCCGGTGAGTGACCGGACTGCCGCGGCAGGGAAGGTCTTCCGGTGACCTCCTCCGGTACGTCCTCCCGCAGCGATGCTCCCTGGGACATCTCCTTCCTCCGCCCCGGCGTGCTCGTCACCGCCGCCGCGACGACGGTGGCGGCCCCGGTGGCGGCTGTGGTCGGTGGCTGGGGGAGTGCGACCGGCGTCGTGGCCGGGGCGGCCGTGGTCGCCGCCTTCTTCTGCGTCTCCGCCGTCGTCATCGCGTGGGCCGGACGGATCGACGACGCGTTCGCCCTCCCGGCGGCGCTGGGGACGTTCCTGGTGAAGGCGCTGGTGCTCTTCGGCGTGCTGGGCGCGATCCCGGCGGACGGGTGGCTGGACCGGCTCACGCTGGCCTGGACCGTCATCGCCGCCGCCCTGCTGTGGAGCGCCGTCCAGGCGCGTTGGGTCTGGACCCGGCAGCTCTACTACGTGCCGCCGCCGGCGCCGCCGGGCTCGACCTCCGGGTCCGCGACGGCAGCCGCTTCGACCGGAACCCCGGCGAGCCCGCACGTCCTCCATCCGGACCCGGAAAACCCGGGGTCCCGGGCCTGAGATAGTGTCCCGACCGATGGCCGAGGACAGCCCTGCTCGCAGGGACGCTCGACCTCGCACCGACACACCGGCTCGTCCGCCCAGTGGCGCGGACGTCGGCTGGGGGATCACCGGGACGATGCTCTCGGGGATGCTCGTCTGGGGCGGGGCCGGGTGGCTGCTCGACCGCTGGCTGGAGACGAGGGTCTTCACACTGGTCGGCGTCCTTCTCGGTCTGGGGGTGGCCATCTACCTGGTGGTCATCAAGTACGGGGCCGTCGAACCGCCTGCGGGAGGTGCGCAGCCCACCAGCAGGACCCGGAGTGGGCAGCGGAGCCGGCCCCGGTCGAACGGCTCCACGCAGAAGGGACGACGGTGACCTCCAGCGCCACAGCGCTCGACGTGCTCGCTGCCGAAGGCGGCGGCGGGGACAGTGGATTCCAGGCCCCGACCGTCGCAGAGTTCTACCCCGAGCCGATCGCCGAGTTCGACATCCTCGGCATCGCCTTCGAGATCACCCGCATCACCCTGATCATGTGGGTGGCCACCGCGTTGATGATCGGCCTGCTGGTCGCAGCGGTCCGCAAGCCCTCGATCGTCCCCGGCAAGATGCAGTTCATCGGCGAGAGCGGCTACTCCTTCGTCCGCGACGGCATCGCCCGCGACGTGATCGGTCCGAAGGGGCTGCCCTTCGCGCCGTTCCTCGCCGCGCTCTTCTTCTTCATCCTGGCGAACAACGCGATGTCGATCGTGCCGCTGGCGCAGATCTCGCCGATGTCGAAGTTCGCCTTCCCGCTCGTCCTCGCCGTGATCACCTGGGTCATCTACAACTGGGTCGGCATCCGGGAGCAGGGTGCGGGGCGCTACTTCAAGGACGCCGCGATCCCGCCGGGCGTGCCCATCGGCGCGCTCATCCTGGTGACGCCCATCGAGCTGCTCCAGGTGTTCGTGATCCGGCCGTTCACCCTGGCCGTCCGGCTCTTCGCCAACATGTTCGCCGGCCACATGCTGCTGGCGGTGTTCTCGCTCGGCACGGTCTACCTGCTGCAGGTGGGGAACTTCTCCGCCGTCTTCAGCGTCGGCGCCTTCGCCATGGCCCTGGCCATGACGTTCTTCGAACTGCTGGTGATCGTGCTGCAGGCCTACGTCTTCACCATCCTGACGGCCACGTACCTCAGCGGCTCGATCGAACCCGCCCACTGACCGCTCCACCCCCGCCAGCCGCCCGGGACGACCTGGGCGACCGACACAGGAGGAAGACCCCCCAATGATCGACGTACTCGCAGCAGTCGAGGGCAACATCGGCTCGGTCGGCTACGGCCTGGCCGCCATCGGCCCCGGCATCGGTGTGGGCATCGTGTGGGCCGCCTACATCCAGGCGACCGCCCGTCAGCCCGAGTCCGCCGGCCTGACCCGCACCTACGCCTTCCTCGGCGCCGCCCTCTCCGAGGCCCTGGCGCTCATCGGCCTGGTCGCGCCCTTCATCTACGGCTGAGCCAGCCGGTCCAGTCCAGCTGACTCAGGGAGTGCAGAGCATGAGCATCCTCGCTGCGGAGAGCGCCAACCCGCTCCTGCCGCCGGTAGGCGAGATCATCGTCGGCACCATCACGTTCGCGATCCTGTGCTTCGTGCTGTTCAAGTTCGTGGTACCGCGCTTCGAAGAGGTCTTCCGCGCTCGTCGTGAGGCGATCGAGGGCGGCATCGAGCGCGCCGAGGCGATGCAGGCCGAGGCGAAGGCGGCGCTGGAGCAGTACCGCGCACAGCTGGCCGAGGCCCGCAACGAGGCGGCACAGATCCGCGACCGGGCCCGCGCCGAGGGGCAGCAGATCCTCGAGGAGCTGCGGACGCAGGCGCAGGAGGAGTCGGCCCGCATCGTCGCCCGCGGCGAGGAGCAGCTGGCCACCACCCGCCAGCAGGTCGTCAACGAGCTGCGCGGGCAGATCGGCACCCTCGCCGTCGACCTCGCCGGCCGGGTGGTCGGGGAGTCCCTCGCCGACGACGTCCGCCGTCGTGGCACCGTCGACCGCTTCCTCGCCGAGCTCGACGGCATGGCCCCGGCCGAGGGCGCGCGCTGATGATGGAGGCCTCCAGCCGCGCGGCCCTGGTCGCGGTGCGGGAACGCCTGGACCGGCTGACCAGGCCCGCCTCGGGCGTGCTCGAGAAGGCGAAGGATCGCCTGACCGGGCAGCCGGAGCGGGCTGTCTCCGGTCCCGAGCTGCTGGCCCTGGCCGACGAACTGTTCTCGGTCGCGCGCCTGCTCGACGGGCAGCTCTCGCTCCGGCGGGCGCTGTCTGACCCGGCAGGGAAGCCCGACGACCGCGCGGCGCTGGCACACCGGCTGTTCGACGCGCGGCTCTCGCCGGCCGCCGTCGACCTCGCCGAGACCGTCGCGCGACAGCGGTGGTCGCACCCGATCGACATCGTCGACGGGTTCGTCACGCTGGCGACGGAGGCGTCCCTGGACGCGGCCGACGCGCGTGGCGAGCTGGAGAACGTCGAGGACGAGCTCTTCCGGTTCGGTCGCATCATCGGCGGTGACCAGGAGCTGGGCCGCATCCTCGGGAACCGCAAGGCCCCGGCGGAGGGCAAGACGGCGCTGCTCGACCGGCTGCTGTCCGGCCGGGTCAGCCCGGTCACCGAGCAGCTGATGCGCAACGTGCTCACCGGCGCCCACGTCGGCAGCGCGGAGACCGCCGTCGAGCGGCTCTCCGAGGCGGCCAGCCGGCGCCGCGGCCAGTCCGTGGCTCGGGTGACGAGCGCGGTGGCGCTCACGCCCGAGCAGGAGCAGCGGCTCACGGACGTGCTCGGCCGCATCTACGGGCGCACCATGGGCCTGCAGGTCACGGTGGACCCGAGCGTCCTCGGTGGCCTCATCGTCCAGGTGGGCGACGAAGTCATCGACGGCAGCATCGCCCACCGACTGGAAGCCGCCGGACGGCGGCTGGCCGGCTGACCGCCCCCACACGACCCACTCCACAGACACCACCCCGCAGGGAAGAGGACTCCAAGCCATGGCCGAGCTGACGATCTCCGCAGACGAGATCCGCAGTGCCATCCAGACCTACGTCACCGAGTACAGCCCCGACGTCTCCCGCGAGGAGGTCGGGATCGTCACGGAGGCCGGCGACGGCATCGCCCGTGTCGAGGGCCTGCCCTCGGTCATGACCAACGAGCTGCTCGAGTTCGAGAGCGGCGTCCGCGGTCTGGCGCTGAACCTCGACGTGCGCGAGGTCGGTGTCGTGGTCCTGGGTGACTTCTCCGGGATCGAGGAGGGCCAGCAGGTCCGCCGCACCGGCGAGGTGCTCTCGATCCCCGTCGGTGACGGCTACCTCGGCCGCGTCGTCGACCCGCTGGGCAACGCGATCGACGGCGGCGGGGCCATCGAGACCAGCGGTCGCCGGGCCCTGGAGCTCCAGGCCCCCACCGTGGTGCAGCGGCAGTCGGTGCACGAGCCGATGCAGACCGGGATCAAGGCCATCGACGCCATGACCCCGATCGGCCGCGGTCAGCGCCAGCTCGTCATCGGTGACCGTCAGACCGGCAAGACAGCCATCGTCACCGACACGATCATCAACCAGAAGGAAGCCTGGGCCACCGGCGACCCGCAGCAGCAGGTGCGCTGCATCTACGTCGCCGTCGGCCAGAAGGGCTCGACGATCGCGGCGATCCGCTCGGCCCTGGAGGAGGCCGGCGCGATGGAGTACACGACCATCGTCGCCGCTCCGGCATCGGAGGCCGCAGGCTTCAAGTACATCGCCCCCTACGCCGGCTCGGCCATCGGCCAGCACTGGATGTACGAGGGCAAGCACGTCCTCATCGTCTTCGACGACCTGTCCAAGCAGGCCGAGGCCTACCGGGCCGTGTCCCTGCTGCTGCGTCGTCCGCCGGGCCGCGAGGCCTACCCCGGCGACGTCTTCTACCTGCACTCCCGCCTGCTCGAGCGCTGCGCGAAGCTCTCCGAGGAGCTCGGCTCCGGCTCGATGACCGGGCTGCCGCTCGTCGAGACCAAGGGCAACGACGTGTCGGCCTACATCCCGACCAACGTCATCTCGATCACCGACGGCCAGATCTTCCTCGAGACGGGTCTGTTCAACTCCGGTGTCCGCCCGGCGATCAACGTCGGCGTCTCGGTGTCCCGCGTCGGCGGCTCCGCGCAGATCAAGGCGATGAAGTCCGTCGCGGGTCGGCTGCGCCTGGACCTCGCCCAGTTCCGCGAGCTCGAGGCCTTCGCCTCCTTCTCCTCGGACCTGGACGCCTCCAGCCGGGCGACCCTGGAGCGCGGTCAGCGCCTGGTCGAGCTGCTCAAGCAGGGCCAGTACTCGCCGTACCCGGTCGAGCGCGAGGTCGTCTCGCTCTGGCTGGGCACCACCGGCAAGCTCGACGTCGTCCCGGTCAGCGAGGTGCGTCGCTTCGAGTCGGAGTTCATCGACTACCTCGGCCGCGGCGACAACGGCGTCTTCGACACCATCCGGACGTCGAAGAAGCTCGAGGACGACACCGTGGCGAGCCTCGAGAAGGCCGTCGAGGCCTTCTACGACGAGTTCACGCTGTCCGACGGCGAGTCGCTGAAGGTCAACGAGCCCGAGGCCGAGGCCATGGACGCCTCGGAGCGGGGTCAGGAGCGCGTCCAGGTCAAGCGGGGCAGCTGACCGATGGCCGCTTCCCTCCGCGCGCTGCGGCGCCGCATCCGTTCCACGCAGTCGACGAAGAAGATCTTCTCGGCGCAGGAGCTGATCGCCGGTGCCCGCATCGTGCGCGCCCAGGCCCGGGTCGAGGCGTCCAAGCCCTACGCCCGGGAGATCACGCGGGTGCTGTCGGCGCTGGCGTCCTCGGCGTCGCTGGACCACCCGCTGCTCACCGAGCGGGAGAACCCCCAGCGGGCGGCGGTCCTCGTGATCACCTCCGACCGCGGGTTCGCCGGCTCGTACAACGTGAACGTGCTGCGGCGGACCGAGGAGCTGCTCGCGCTGCTGCGCCAGGAGGGCAAGGAGCCGGTGCTGTACGTCGTCGGCCGCAAGGG
>CADCTN010000186.1 GCA_902805535.1 uncultured Blastococcus sp.
CGCGGGCCGGGGAGGCCGAGGCCAGGGGAGAGGAGAAGTCGGCGGGCGGCACGTCGTCGTCGCCGTCGGGCGCGAGGGCGACGGGCCGAACGGAGGGCTCGGGAGTCAGCTCGGCCACCTCGGAGACGTACCGCTCGGTCGCGAAGAACCCGAGCACGCCGCCGGAGCGGACGCGACGGACCCCGACGATGCGGGCCTGGGGGCCGAACTGCTCGCGGGCGGCGGCGATCGCGTCGTCGCGCGAGGCGGCCTCAACGGATCGCAACGGCACCGCTCACCACTCCCAGCGACTCGATCTGCGCTGTCCGGGAGACCTCCGCGTAGGAGATCACCGGAAGCCGGGGGAGGACCTGCCGCATGAGGCGTGCCAGGGCGGCGCGGACCTGCGGCGAGCACACCAGGACGGGGGACAGGCCGGAGCGCTCGGCGTCCTCGAGCAGACCACTGCAGCCGTTGACCAGGGCGTCGATGCCCGCGGCGTCGAGGGCCAGGACCAGTCCCGCGTCGCTCTGCCGGATCGACTCCAGCAGCCGCTGCTCGAAGCCGGGGTCGAGGGTGAACACGTGCAGGCGCTCGTCGGGCGTCACGTACGGGTGGCTGATCGCCGAGCCCAGCGCCGTCCGGGCCGCCTCGACGAGCGCATCGAGATCGGTGGAGGACTTTGCACGTACAGAGAGTGCCTCGAAGATGCGGACCAGGTCCCGGATCGACACACCCTCGTCGAGCAACGCGTGCAACACGCGTTGCACCTCTCCCAGGGTGAGCAGGGTGGGGGTCAGTTCCTCCACGACGACGGGGTGCGTCCGGCGGACCATCTCCACCAGCAGCCGGACGTCCTCGCGGCCGAGCAGGTCGGCCGCGTTCTGCCGGACCACCTCGGCGAGGTGGGTGGTGATGACCGAGGAGCGGTCGACGACGGTCGCGCCGGCCATCTCCGCCTGCCGTTGCAGCTCCACCGGGACCCACTTGGCGGCCAGGCCGAACACCGGCTCACGGGTCGCCTTGCCGGGGATGCCGTCGAGGTTGTCGCCGATCGCCAGGATGGTGCCGGCGGGGGAGATGCCCTTGGCCGCCGGGACGCCGTTGAGCCAGATGACGTACTGCGAGCCGGGCAGGTCGAGGTTGTCGCGGGTGCGTACCAGCGGGATGACCAGGCCGGTGTCCATGGCGACCTTCCGGCGCAGCGCCTTGACGCGGTCCAGCAGGTCGCCGCCGCGGGCGGGGTCGACCAGGTCCACCAGGTCGTAGGCCACCTCGAGCTCCAGCGGGTCGACCCGCATCTTCTCGGCGATCGCCTCCGGGGAGTCCGGCCTGGGCTCGTTCTCGGCGGCGGCCGCGGCGGCGTCGGCGTCCTCGTCCTCGTCCGGGGCCTCCGTCATCCGGGACGCCGCGATGAGGAACAGGGCGCCGACGAGGAGGAAGGGCAGCTTCGGCAGGCCGGGGATCAGGCACAGGGCGAGGGCCGCCCCACCGGAGATGCGCACGGGCTGCTTGAACCGGCCGAGCTGGGCGATGAGGTCGCTGCCCATGTCGCCCTCGGTGGCCGAGCGCGTGACGATGATGCCGGTCGCGGTGGACATCAGCAGGGCCGGGAGCATCGAGACCAGGCCGTCGCCGACGGTCAGCAGCGAGTACGTGGAGACGGCCTCGCCGGGCGCCATGCCCTTCTGCATCACGCCGATGGCGAAGCCACCGATGAGGTTCACCAGCGTGACGATGATGCCGGCGATGGCGTCGCCCTTGACGAACTTCGAGGCGCCGTCCATCGAGCCGTAGAAGTCGGCCTCGGCGGTGACCTCGTGGCGGCGCTTGCGGGCCTGCACCTCGTTGATCAGGCCGGCGTTGAGGTCGGCGTCGATGGCCATCTGCTTGCCGGGCATGGCGTCGAGGGTGAAGCGGGCGCCCACCTCGGCCACGCGCCCGGCACCGTTGGTGATGACCACGAACTGGACGACGGTCAGGATCACGAAGATCACCAGACCGACGACGAGCGAGCCACCGATGACGATGTGGCCGAACGCCTCGATCACCTTGCCGGCGTAGCCGTCGGTGAGCACCAGCCGCGTCGAGGAGACGTTGAGCGCCAGCCGGAACAGCGTCGCGATCAGCAGCAGCGAGGGGAAGACCGCGAAGTCCAGCGGCTTCCGGATCTGCATCGCCACGAGCAGGATGAGCAGCGAGGTCGCCAGGTTCAGCCCGATGAGCAGGTCCATGAGCGCTGCCGGCAGCGGCACGACGAGCATGAGGACGATCGACACGACCCCGATGGGGACGGCGGCCTTGCCGATGCCCTTCACGCGCCCGCTCCGGGGACGAGGGACGGACGCGGGCTCACGTCTCCCTCATCGGCAGGCAGGTACCCGGCCGGTACCGGCGACGAGATCTGCACACTCGCCCGCATGGAGGGGCTGATGGGGGCGAGTGTGCAGATCTCGCCCGGCCGCTAGGCGGCGACGCGGCGGCGGCCGGCCTTGGGCAGGCCCTCGAGCGACGGAGGCTCGAAGCCCGGCCGGTGGAAGCCGCCCTGCACGCCCCGGGCGCCCAGGTGCATGACGAACGCCAGCACCCGCGCGACGGCGGTGAACAGCTGGGCCGGCACCTCCTGACCCAGCTCGCACGAGGAGTGCAGCGCCCGGGCCAGCGGGATGTCCTGCACCATCGGCACCCGGTTCTCCTCGGCGAGCGCGCGCAGCTTCGCCGCCACCTCGCCGGCGCCCTTGGCCACCACCCGCGGCGCGCCCTTCGCCGGGTCGTACTTGAGGGCGACGGCGACGTGCGTCGGGTTGACCAGCAGGACGTCGGCGTCGGCCGCCTCGGACATCATGCGGTTGCGCGACATCGACATCTGCACCCCGCGGCGGTGGGCCTTCATGTGCGGGTCGCCCTCGGCCTGCTTGTACTCCTGGGTGATCTCGTACTTGCTCATCTTGAGCTTCTTCATCATCTTCATCCGGACGACGACGTAGTCGGCCACGGCGATGACCAGGCCGGTGACCGCGACGACGCGGAACATCAGGATCGCCGAATCGGTGAAGGTGGCCGCGACGGCCGCCAGCGACAGCGATCCGGCCGAGGACACCAGCGCCTGGGCCCGGTCGCTGGTGATGATCACGACGGTGGCCAGGGCGGCGGTCTTGATCAGCGCCTTGACGACCTCCCACAGGCCCTGGGTGCCGAACATGCGCTTGATGCCGGGGAAGGGGTTGAGCTTCTTCAGCGTGGGCTTCATCGACTTGGTCGCGAAGGTGACGCCACCCTGCGCGGCCGAGGCCACGGTGCCGACCACCATCATCCCCAGCGCCATGGGCAGCAGCGTCGTCATGAACGCCGTGAGCGCCTGCCCCATGAGGACCGACAGGGCGGCGGGCTCGGGGTTGTCGGCGACGGACCCGATCTGCACGAACAGCTTCTGGACGGCCTCGAACGCGTTGCCGACCGTCATCGGCAGCAGGACGCTCGCCGCCGCCACGCCCAGCCAGGTGCCGAGCTCCTGGGTGCGTGGGATCTGCCCTTCCTTGCGCGCCTTCTTCAGGCGCTGGGGAGTGGGCTTCTCGGTCTTCTCCCCGCCGGGACCGTCCTTAGCCACGGAACACCACCGTCGTCAGCCGCTCTTCAGCGAGATCATGGCGCGGGCGGCGTGCTCGAGCAGCGCGTCGAGCGCGGGGGGCAGCAACGGGAAGGTCAGACCCAGCATCGTCAGGGTCAGCAGGATCTTGAGGGGGAAGCCGAAGGAGAAGATGTTCAGCGCCGGCGCGGCGCGGCTGAGCAGCGCCAGGGCCACGTCGGCGAGCAGCAGCACCGCGACCATGGGCCCGGCGATCTGCAGCGCGGCCAGGAACATCATCGAGAAGGCGGTCGCCACGACCGCGGCGATCTGGTCGGTGGGCACGTCCCCGCCGACGGGCAGCCCGACGTAGGACGTCGCGAAGCCCTTGACGATCAGCAGGTGCCCGCCGCTGGTGAACAGCAGCGTGATGGCCAGCAGGTAGTGCAGGCGGCCGACCGAGGAGTTCTGCGTCATCGACAGCGGGTCGTAGGCCGGCTGGAGCGAGAAGCCGCCGGTGAGGTCGATCAGGTCGCCGGCCATCTGCACGGCCTGGAACAGGATCTGCACGACGAAGCCCAGCGCCGCCCCGATCACGACCTCGGTCACCGCCGCGACGAGCAGGAAGCCGGTGGTCGGCTCGGGCAGCGTGGGCGCGATCTGCGTCGAGAGCAGCAGGGACAGCGCCAGGGCGAACGCGGCCTTGACCGGACTCGGGATGGTGCGGGAGTTGAAGGGCGGGGCCAGCAGCACGAAGCCGGTGGCCCGCGCCGTCCCGAGGAGCAGTGCCGCCAGCGTGACCGCCGGGACCGAGAGGTCCATCGCGGCCTCAGGTCCGGTCGAGCAGCGCCGGCAGCTGGTCGAACAGGCTCTGGGTGAAGCTGACCAGCTCGGCGAGCACCCAGTTGCCCGTGACCAGCAGCGCGATCGCGACGGCGACGATCTTCGGGACGAAGGAGAGCGTCTGCTCCTGGATCTGGGTGGCCGCCTGGAACAGCGAGATCAGGAAGCCCACCAAGAGGGCGGTCAGCAGGATGGGGGCGGCGACCTTGGCCGCGACCAGCATCGTCTGGGCGGCGATCTGGGTGACGTCGGCGTCGCTCATCAGCCGCTGCCCCCGTAGGACCCGACGAGCGCGGTGGTGATCAGCGCCCACCCGTCGACGACGACGAAGAGCAGCAGCTTGAAGGGCAGCGACACGATGGTCGGCGGGACCATCATCATGCCCATCGCCATCAGCGTGGCGCTGACCAGCATGTCCAGCACCAGGAACGGGATGAACACGACCAGGCCGATGATGAAGGCGCTCTTGAGCTCCGACAGCACGAAGGCCGGGATGAGGGTGGTCATGCTGACCTCCGCCGGCGTCGCCGGCGCCTCCTCGCCGGAGAGCCCGATCATCAGCTGGAGCTCGTCCTCGCGGGTGTTGCCGAGGAGGAACTCCCGCAGGGGGACGACGCCGGTGTCGTAGGCCTGCGACACCGAGATCGTGCCGTCCAGGTAGGGCTGCAGCGCCACCTCGTTGATGTCGGAGAACACCGGGCCCATGACGAACAGGGTCAGGAACAGCGCGATGCCGGTGAGCACCTGGTTGGGAGGTGAGGAGGGCAGGCCGAGCGCGTTCCTCGTCAGGCCCAGCACCACGATGATCTTGGTGAACGAGGTGGCGAGCAGCAGCACCGACGGCGCCACCGAGAGCACCGTGATCGCGAGGATGAGGGTGATCGAGCTGCTCGGTGATCCGCCGCCGATGGAGATGTCGACGTTGCCGTCACCGGGCACCACGGGGGCGACCGGCGCGGTCGGTGCCACCGGGTCGGTCGGGGCGGCGCTCGCCGGACCGGCGAGCAGGAGGGCCGACACGGTGCACAGCAGCGCGAGGAGCAGCACCAGGGCTGCCCGACGACCTGCCGAGGGAGTCCCGGGCGCCCGGACGGGGCGCACGGCGGAGGTCATGAGCGCCGGACCGTGCGCTCGCGCAGCTGGCTGACGAACATGCCCCAGCCGTTGCGGTCGAACACCGAGCCGGCCAGCGCGGGGCTGGTCGATCGGGCGGCCAGCGCGTGGGTCTCCTGCGCCGGTCCGTCGCCGGTCGCGGCGGCGACCTGCATCAGCGGCCGGCGCTCGCGCAGGGCGGCGTCCACGGCATCGGCGTCGACCTCGGCGAGCAGGGTGACCTGCTCCTCGGTGGCCCCGACGACGAGGACGACGTCGGCGATCCGGACGACGTTGACCGTGCTGGTGCGGCCCATGCGCTGGCGAGCCACGACCTCGATCAGCCCGTTGCCCTGGCCGAGCCCGCGCTTCTTGGCCACGCGGGCGGCGAAGAGCAGCACCACGGCGATGAAGGCCAGCGACAGGATCAGCCGGATGATCATCCAGGTCATGCGCGCGAGCCCAGTTCCTGCGCGGCCGCGTCGGTGACGATCTCGCTGATCCGCAGGCCGAAGTCCTCGTCGACGACGACGACCTCGCCGCGGGCGATCAGCGTGCCGTTGACCAGCAGGTCGGCGGGGGCGCTGGCGGCACGGTCGAGCTCGACGACCTCGCCCGGGTGCAGGGAGAGCAGCTCCTGCACGGTCATGCGGGTGCGGCCGATCTCGACCGTGACCTCCATGGCCACGTGCCGGAGGAGGTCCAGGCTGCCGCGCTGGGTCCGCGCCGTCGGCAGGGTGACCTGCAGCGCGAACGTCGCCTGGTGCTCGGCGCCGGCCATGAGCGGGACCGCCACGAACATGCCCTTGTCGCGCATGCCGTCCAGGGCGGCCACCGGCTCCTCGAGGCGCTCGGAGGCGACCCGAACGCGGCCGAGGGTGGCCGCGGCCGCCTCGAGGGCCGGTCGCAGCGCCGAGGCGACGTCCATCCGCCCGACCGGGGAGTTGCTGAGGGCCTCGACGACCTCGGCCGAGACGACCAGCACGATGTCGCCGCTGACCTCGCCGGAGAGGCCGGCCGACACCGCCTGGGTGGCGCCCGGGGGCAGCGCGACGTTGTCCGGGTCGCTGACCGGGGTGCCGGGGACCAGCTCCACCGTGGCCGGGACCAGGGCGGCCGCGGCGCGGGCGGCCGCGGTGACCACCGCGGAGACGGTCTGGGAGTCCTGGGAGATGTCGGTGCTCATGCGGTGTCCTTCGCGGCGGCGTACGGGGTCGGGACGATCGCGGCGGCCAGTCGGCGCCGGTGGTTGCTGGCGATCGCGTAGGCGAACGTCACGTCGTTGGTGGTGACCTCGAGCGGGGCGTCCGGCGGATGCCGCAGCAGCAGGACGTCGCCGACGGCGAGGGAGAGCAGGTCGGCAGACGAGACGCTGAGCGGCGCGAACCGCACGCTGACGTCGACCGGCACGAGGTTGAGCCGGGCGGTGAGCGCCTCGGTGGCGCGCTTGCGCTTGGCCAGGGCCGACTCCGACAGCTGCGGGGAGGCGGCGTTGTTCAGGGCCTGCGCGAAGGAGGAGAACGGCAGGACGAGTGTGGCGTCGCCCTCGCGCGAGCCCACCGCCATGGTGAACGTCGCGACCATGACCGTGTCCGACCCCGCGGCGGCCTGCGCCAGCTGGGGGTTGTACTCGTGTCCCAGCAGGGCCGGCTGGATCTCGGTGATCGCAGCGCAGGAGGTGGCGAACTCGTCGAGCAGCCGGTTCAGCAGGTGGTCGGTGATGGTGGTCTCCATCGCCGTCATCGGCCGGTTGGGCTGACCGGCGTTGCCGGAGCCGCCGAGCATGTGGTCGACGATCGCCATGGCGATGTCGAGCGGGTAGGCGAGGAGCCCCTTGCCGGCCAGCGGCTCCAGGCTGAAGGTCGAGATGAAGACCGGATCGGGCAGCGTGACGATGTAGTCGTCGTAGGAGAACTGCTCGATGCCGACGAGCTCCAGACGGGCGCCCGCGCGCAGGAACGTCGTGAGGATCGTCGTCGCCTGGCGGGCGAAGGACTCCTGCGCGATCTGCATGACCCGGACGTGCTCACGGGAGAGCTTCGTCGGGCGGCGGAAGTCGTAGGTGCGGGTCTCCCCGCGCCGGCTACGGGCGCCGGGGGAGGTGGGTCCCGCGGGGGCCGGCGGCGCAGCCGCAGCGACAGAGGACTCCGGCGTCTCCTCCGGCGACCGGGGACCCGCCTCGCTGGCGGCGGGTCCGGTCTCGGGCTGAGTCACATTCCACCTCATCGGCGGAACGGGACCCCACCCTGACCGGCTCCCGCGGGGAAGGCTCCCGTCCGGGAGAGGTGAGTCGGGTGGGACGGGTGGCCCCGTCGGAGACGGGGCCACCCGCGGTCACTGGGTGACGTACTCCGTGTAGTAGATGCCCATCACCATCGGGACCTCGTGCTCGGTGTAGGCCGCGATGATCTTCTCCTCCAGCGCCGCCTTGAGGGCGTCGCGGGCGCCGGTCACGTCGGCCGGAGCCGCCTGGGAGAACGTGGAGATGATCTGGTCGTAGGCCTTCGCGCCGTCGACCGCCGGGCCGCCGTGGCCGCCGCCGGCCGCGTCGACGGTGATCTCCAGCGTGATGCCGACCTTCAGGTAGCCCCCGCCGGCCAGGTTGACCGCGATCGGGGCCAGGGCGACGTAGCCGCCGTGCTCCGGTTCCGCGGCCGCCTCGGCCTCGCCCGACCCGGCGAAGAGGAAGAACCAGGCGCCCCCCGCGGCGGCGACCAGCAGCACGGCGAGGATCAGGACGAGCTTCTTCTTGCCGCCCTTCTCCGTGCCCTCCTCGGCCTCGGTCTTGTCCTTGGTGCTCATGGCTCTCTCCTCGTGCTCACGGAGCGGCCTCCTGGGGGGCGGCCTGGTGGGTTGCTTCGATGCCCGGCAGCAGCGCGTTCGCCTCTGCCGATGCGGTGGACAGGACGACGACGTCGACGCGCCGGTTGGCCGACAGGGCATTCGGGTCCGTCTCGGGGACCAGCGGTCGGGTCGAGGAGTAACCGGTCGCCGACATCCGCGCCTCCGGCACCCCGCTCGCGGCGACGTAGCGCAACACCGTGCTGGCGCGGTAGCCGGAGAGCTCCCAGTTGGACGGCCACGGGCCGCCGGCCGTCACGGGCAGGTGGTTGGCATGGCCCTCGACGCGCAGCACGTTGGGCAGGCCGCTGAGGGTCGGGGCGACGGCGCCGAGGATCCGCTGGCCCTCCGGACGCAGGACCGCCTCCTCGGCGTCGAAGAGGACGGCGTCGGCGACGATGTGCACGACCAGACCGCGCTCGTCGATCTCGAACTGGGCGGCGCCCGCGTAGCCGGCCGCGGCCAGCGCCGCCGCGATCTGGTCGCGAGCCGCGGCGAGGTCCTCGTAGGCCCCTGCCGCCTCGGCGGCGACGTTGCGGGCCCGCTCGATGGCGGCGGCCGCGGCCGCGGCATCCACCTCGGCCGTGGAGACGGTCGTGTCGGGCGGGATGGCCGAGGCCAGGTCGACCGCGCCGGGGAGCCCCTCGAGCACCGCGCCCTCGGGCGTCGTGCTGGTCATCACGGAGACGGGGGAACCGAAGCTCTCCGACAGTCCGCTGGCCAGGGCGGCGAACTTCGCCTTGTCCACCTGGCTCATCGCGTAGAGCACGATGAAGAGCACGAGCAGCAGCGTCATCATGTCCGCGTAGGACACCATCCACCGCTCGTGGTTCTCGTGCTCCTCCTCCTCGTGCTTCTTCGCCCGCCGGCGGCCGGGATGCGGCGCGCCGCTCATGCCGCTTCCTTCTCGACCTCGCTCGGCGGCACGAGGGACGTCAGCTTCTGGCGGACCGCGCGGGGGCTGGTGCCGGCCTGGATCTCGGTGATGCCCTCGACGAGCAGCTCCATCTGCGCGGCCTGGAGCTCGCTGACGCGCAGGATCTTGGCGCCCATGGGCAGGAACCAGAAGTTGGCCGCCATGACGCCCCACAGGGTCGCCACGAATGCGGCAGCGATCATCGGGCCCAGTGCGGCCGGGTCGCTCAGGTTTCCCATCACGTTGATCAGGCCGACGATGCAGCCGACGATGCCGATGGTCGGGGCGTAGCCGCCCATCGCGTTGAAGAACTTGGCGGCGACCTTGTCCTCGGCCTTCTTGGCCGAGATCTCGCCCTCCAGGACGGCGCGCAGCTCCTCGGGGTCGGTGCCGTCGATGCCCATCTGCAGGCCGCGCTTGAGGAACGGGTCATCGATGTTCTTGACCTGCGCCTCCAGGGCCAGCAGACCTTCCTTGCGGGCCTTCTCGGCGAGGCTGACCAGGGTCTGGATCTGCGCACCCGCGCGCGGCACCTTGGCCGGCAGGGCGGCCATCTTGCACCAGGCGGGGATCTTCTTGAGGTCGTCCAGCGTGAAGCTCGACGCGGCGGCGCCGAACGTGGCCAGGACGACCAGGATGATCGCCGGCAGGAAGAGCAGCGACATCGGGTCGGCGCCTTCCATGATCATGAAGATCAGGAGGGCGCCGAGGGAGATGGCGAAGCCGATCAGAGTGGCCGGATCCACGGGGTCAGCGCTCCTCTCGGCTCGGGAACGGGACGACGGAGGAGTGCTCGTCGGCGACCTCGGCGACGGCTGCGCGGTACTCGCCGCGGTCCATCTCGTAGGAGGTGGCGAGGATGCCGGCGCGGTACTCGCGGATCTCCCGGAGCACCTCCTCGACGGACTCCTTCACGACGTACTTGGTGCCGTCCACGAGGAAGGCCACCGTGTCGGGGTGCGCCTCGACCCGCTCGATCAGGTCGGCGTTCAGCGCGAACTGCTCACCGTTCAGGCGCGTCACACGGATCACGGTCAGGTCCTCTTTCGTGGGGTGCCCGATAGGGCGGGCGGGTGCACTGTTCTCTTCGGCTGACCAGCGGCTTCCCTTGAGCCGAACGGCCCCGAAGGCGCGCGCGGGAGCCCCGGAGAACCGGGGAAAGCGAGCGACCCGGCCACCCGCGAGGAGTGACCGGGCCGTCCGGGAGGTCCGTGCTCAGCGCTTGAGGTTGACCAGGTCCTGCAGGATCTCGTCGGAGCTGGTGATCACGCGGCTGTTGGCCTGGAACCCTCGCTGGGCGACGATCAGCCCGGTGAACTCCTCGGCCAGGTCGACGTTCGACATCTCCAGTGCGCCGGACACCAGCTCGCCGCGGCCACCGGCGCCGGCGGGGCCGACCTGGGCCGCGCCGGAGTTGACCCCCACGCGGAAGGAGCTGTTCCCGGCCTTCTCCAGCCCGCCCGGGTTGTTGAAGGAGGCCAGGGCGAGCCGGCCGATGGGCTGCTTCAGCTCGTTCGAGTAGGTGCCCATGATCGTGCCGTCGGCGCCCAGCTGGAAGGACTGCAGCGAGCCGACGGCGTACCCGTCCTGCCCGCCGTCGCCGATCTCGCCCGCGCTGCCGTACTGGGTGAGCTGCGAGATGTCGATCTGGACGTCGTTGTCCCAGCTGGGGAAGCGCCCGGCCGGCAGCACGGCGTTCGGGTTGAACGGGGGCGGCGCGGCACTGGTCATCTTGCCGTCCGGGCCGAACGTCACCCCGGTCACGGTCTGGAGGACGCCGGCGGTGGGGTGGGACACCGTGACGTCCCAGGTGTTGGCCGCGGTCTTGGTGACGGCGTAGGCGATCTGCTGGGAGACGCCCTGGCTGTCGAACATGACCGTGGCGGTCTGCAGGGACGTGCCGACCGGAGCGTCCGAGGGCAGGTTGCCCTTCACCGCTCCGGCGGTCGTGGCCGAGGGGTCGACCAGCTGCCCGATCGGGACGGACAGGTTCCCGACGGGGTTGTTCGGATTGACCGCGCCGTCGGCGCCGGCCATCCAACCCTGCAGGAATGCGCCGTCCGGCGTCACCAACCGCCCGCCGGCGTCGAAGCTGAACGACCCGGCGCGGGTGAACAGCTGCTCGCCACCGGTGCCACGGGTCACGAAGAACCCGTCGCCCTCGATCATGAAGTCCTCGGAGCGACCGGTGGACTGGGTGGCGCCCTGCGTCCAGTTGGTGGTGATCGCAGCGACCTTGGCCCCCAGACCCACCTGGGCGGGGTTCGTGCCACCGCGGTCCGCCGCCGGGCCGCCACCGGCGCGGATGACCTGGGACAGGGTGTCCTGGAAGACGGTCTGGCTCGCCTTGAAGCCGACGGTGTTGACGTTGGCGATGTTGTTGCCGGTGACGTCCATCTTGGTCTGGTGGGCGCGCAGGCCGGAGATGGCCGAGAACATGGAACGCAGCACGGGGAGGTTCTCCTCAGGTGTGGGTCGCCGGTCGGCGGGGAGAGCGGGGTTCGGTCGGTCAGGACGTCACTTGGTGGTGGCGATCTCGGTGAGCCGGCCGACCGGGACGGGCACGCCGCCGATGACGGCGACGGCTTCGCTGGACTTGCTGGCGAGCTTCACGGACGTGACGAGCCCCGTCTGGGACGCGCCGTTCTTGTCGGTGTAGGTGGCGGTGCGCCCGACGAGGGAACCTGCGGTGGCCGACTCCTGCAGGACCAGCATCGACGCGTTCTGCGTGACCAGCTGCTCCAGCTTCTCGACCTGGCTGAAGGTCGCCGTCTGGGACATCATCTGGCTGGAGTCCACCGGGTTGCCGGGGTCCTGGTAGCGCATCTGCGCCACCAGCAGCTTCATGAAGACGTCCTTCCCCATCTGGTCGGGACGATCGACCGTCGAACTGGCCGGGTTGGTGTAGGCCGCCCCGGCGGCGCCGCTCACTGCATCCGGCATCGGTCGGTCACTCCTTCTCTCAGGCGAGGACGTCCACGCCCGAGGACGTGGAGCGGTTGCGGGGCGGGATCGGTCCGCTCACTGCGGTATCGGCAGGGGTGCCCCAGGGTCGTGACCGTTGATTGCCGGTGTCCTGCTGGCCACCTCGCTGGCCGGGCTGCTGTCCGAACCCCTGCTGGTCGGCCTGCTGCTGGGCGTGCCGGCCCAGCCAGGAGCCGCCGGTGTCCCGGTCGACCTCGAGCCGTGACGGGTTGAGCCCGGCGGCCTCCAGGTCGCGCCGCAGCTCGGGCAGGCCCTCCAGCAGCGCGGCCCGGCCCATCTCGTGGGCTCCCCGCATGGTCAGGTCGACGGTGCCCTTGCTGAGGGTCACCGAGACCTCGACCGGTCCCAGGTTCTCCGGGTTGAGGACGAGGGTCATGGTCTGCGCGCCGTCGGGCCCACGGCCCAGGACGGCGACCTGCCGGGCGACCTGCGAGCCGACGGGCAGCGCGGCTTCGTCACCGGTGGCCGAGGGGGTGGCCGGCGGAGTCGCCGCCACCGGGGCGGCCGTCCCGGAGACGAGCGGCGTCACCTCGGCAGCTGCGTCGGTGACCGGCGCGGCGGGCGGGCCAGAGCTGTTCCCGGACGTGCCCGCTCCGGAGGACTGGGCCCCTCCGGAGCCCCCGGAGGGAACCGGCGCGACGGGGGCGCCCGGACCGGTGACGGGGGCGCCACCGTCGCCGGTCGCCGGCGCGGGAGCGCCGGCCGGGACGACGACCGGCGCCGTGGGAAGCACCTCGGCGCCCGCGACGGCGGCGACGACCGCGACCGGCACGG
>CADCTN010000187.1 GCA_902805535.1 uncultured Blastococcus sp.
AGGAGCACGGCGACACCGTCGACTTCCTCGTCCAGGGCACGCTCTACCCCGACGTCGTGGAGTCCGGCGGTGGCACCGGGACGGCGAACATCAAGAGCCACCACAACGTCGGCGGGCTCCCCGAGGACCTGCAGTTCACGCTGGTCGAGCCACTGCGGACGTTGTTCAAGGACGAGGTCCGCGAGGTGGGGCTGCAGCTCGGGCTGCCCGAGGCGATGGTGTGGCGCCAGCCCTTCCCGGGCCCCGGCCTGGGCATCCGGATCGTCGGCGAGGTGACGCAGGAGCGGCTGGACGTCCTGCGCAAGGCCGATGCGATCGTCCGTGCCGAGCTCACGGCGGCGAAGCTGGACCGCGAGATCTGGCAGTGCCCGGTGGTTCTCCTGGCCGGCGTGCGGTCGGTGGGCGTGCAGGGCGACGGCCGCACCTACGGGCACCCGGTCGTGCTGCGGCCGGTCTCGAGCGAGGACGCCATGACCGCCGACTGGACGCGGCTGCCCTACGACGTGCTGGCGAGGATCTCGACGCGGATCACCAACGAGGTGCCCGAGATCAACCGGGTCACCCTCGACGTCACGAGCAAGCCGCCGGGCACCATCGAATGGGAATGAGCAGCTAGGGCGCGGTCGGTGCGCGGACGGTGCGGGCATCATCGGGGGGCGTGCCGAAGACTGCGGGATCGTGCTCCGGTGCCACGTCGGCGGTGAGGTCCGCCGCCTCGATCCGGTCCCAGCGGAACCAGCGCGGCCCCTGGCGCTCGCGGCACCAGGCGGCCAGGAACCAGTGCGCCCCGGGCCGGGCCAGGAGCACCGGCTCCACGCGGCGCCGGGTCACCTCGCCGGAGCCGCTGCGGTAGCGGATGGCCAGGACGCGCCGCCGCAGCACCGCCTCCTCGACGACGGCGGCCGCAGGAGGACGCCGGTGGAGGGGTGAACGGACCCAGACCCGGGCTCCGAGCCGCTCGGCATCGCTCCGGGCGCCGGGGCCCAGCACGTCGAGGATCTTCTCCAGCGCCGCTCGCGCGTCGACGGCGAACGGTGCGTCCGGAGCTCCGGCCACCGCGACGGCGACCGCCACCGCCTGGGCCGGGGTGAGGTTCACCGGAGGGAGCGTCGCGGCGGTGTCGAGGACGTAGCCACCGCCCGGGCCTCCGGTCGCCCAGATGGGGACGCCCGCCTGCTGCAGCGCCGCGACGTCCCGCTTGATCGTCCGCGGTGACACCTCCAGCCAGTCGGCCAGCCGCTGCGCCGTCCGCCCGCGTCGTCCCGCGCGGCGCAGTTCCTCGGAGACGGCGTGCAGCCGGTCGGTGCGGTTCACGCCCGAGATCGTGGCAGGAACGGTGACAGGACGGTGTCACCGAGGCCGCGAGATGGTCGTCCCATGACGACGATCGCTCTCTTCCACTCCGTCCTCGGTGTCCGCCCCGGGGTCCTCGCCGCCGCCGACCGGCTCCGCGCCGCCGGCCACCAGGTCCGCGTGGTCGACCAGTACGACGGAGAGGTCTTCGACGACTACGCCCCGGCCGGCGCCCACGTCGAGCGCGTCGGGTTCCCCGCGCTCATGGCGGCAGCGCTCGACGGGGTGGCCGACCTGCCGGACGGCTTCGTGGCCGCCGGCTTCTCCAACGGCGCCGGGATGGCCGAGTACGTGGCGCTCCAGGGTCGATGCTCGGGCGCCCTGATGATCTCGGGCGCGCTGCCACTCGCGATGCTGGGCGCGAGCGCCTGGCCGTCCGGGGTTCCGGTCCAGCTGCACGCCGCCGAGGCAGACCCCATGCGCCACCAGGAGTGGAACGACGCCTTCGTGGCGGACGTGAGGGAGTCGGGCGCGACGGTCGAGGTCTTCGACTACCCGGTGCGCGGCCACCTGTTCACCGACCCGAGCCTGCCCGGCGAGTTCGACGCGGTTGCGACCGAACTGCTGTGGGAGCGGGCGTTGGCGTTCTGCGCCGCGGCCGGTGCTCAGCCGGCGGCGCGGTAGACCAGGGCCCGGCCGTCGTCGGCGGTGAGGGTGAGCCGGTCCTCCTGGATCTGCAGCGCTGGGCCGCCCTGCAGGACCGCCGTCACGTGCCCGTCCTGGTCTTCGACGTCGGCGGGGCACGGGGCACTGTCGGCGAGCAGGTCGTCGACGACCAGCGCTCCGGACTCCACCAGCCAGGTACCGGTGATCGTCCGGCAACCGGTGGACGCCTCGGCGGTGCGGTCCGCACCCAGGGTGAGGAGCGCGGGTGCGCCGACCGTCGACGAGGCCATCTCGCCGTCGACCACGGTCTCGAGGACCCACCGGGTCTCCTCCAGCGGGCTGTCGGGGACGCCGACGACCGCCGTGAACCGCAGCTCCACGCCGTCCCCGGTCAGGAGGAGGCTGTCGCCGTCCCCCGTGGCCCGGTCCACGTCCGCGAGAGCGGTGAGGAAGGTGGTCTCCGCCGCCATCACGTCGGGCTCGCAGCCCATCTCGGTGCTGCCGATCCCGTCCAACGTGAACGAGGACCCGTCGAGCCGGTAGGACGCGAAGTACTGGTTGCAGAAGGCGACGCCGCGCAGCTCCTCCCGGTCGATCTCCAAGGTCGCCTGGGCTCCCGCCGGCCGGGGGAGTTCCGCGCCGTCCGCCGTCCCACCGGCGAAGTCCCACTCCCCGGCGACGTCCGGGCCGCTCGCACCGTCGCCGGCACCGCACGCGGCGAGCGCCAGCACGGCGGCGAGGAGGAGTATGGCGCGGTGCACGTCCTGTGGACGCCCGGCGCCGCTCCCCGGTTCCCCGCCCGCACGGCGGAGGGCCCGGGGAGCGTGTGCTCCCCGGGCCCTCCTGACGTCCGCTCCGCCGGTCAGCCGCGGCGCCGCCGGGATTTCTTCAGCTCCGACACCAGCAGCGCGATGCCACCGCCGATCAGCAGGATCCAGACGAACCCGCCGTCCTCCCAGAACCCGAAGGACAGGTCCACACCGGCCATCGCGACGACCGCCAGGGCGATGAACAGCACGCCCGGGATCAGCGCACCCAGGTCCACCGACCGCCGCTGCGGCACCGGCACGTCCTCGGTGGACAGGGGCAGCACGGTCTGCCAGTCCTTGAGCTGCTGCTCCTGCCAGGCCGTCGGCGTGGTGGGGAACTCGCTGTAGTCAGCCACGGGACACCTCCACGTCTCCGATGCCGAGGTCGATGGTCAGGAGGAACTCGGCCTGGTCGTCATCCGTCCACGTCGCCGAGCCGGTGCCCGGGACGAGCCGGCCGTCGTCGGCATCGTCGCCGCCGAACACACGGGCGTCGCCGACGCCCTGGTCCAGCCGCACGATGACGTCGGCCGACCACGGCACGACGACGTTCAGATCCCCGACGCCGTGGTCGATCGTGGTGCGGATCGGCTCGTCCACGTCCGACAGATCCACGTCGCTGAGGTCCACGGTCATCTCGCCGGCACCGATCTCGTACAGCGAGCGGACCTCGGCCGCGGTGGTCGGCCGGTAGGTGCGCTCACCCACGCCGCCGGAATCGGACAGGTCCACCGTCGACACGGTGACCAGGGCCACCGAGAGCACGCCGCCGAGCGCGATGAGCCCGCCGCGCGAGGTCCGCCCGCCGCTGAACGCGGCGGCGACGAGCCCCAGACCGACCACGATCAGCGCTGTGCCGAGGACGCCGCGCGCGCCGATGTCCCAGTCGCTGAAGTTCGTGATCATCGCCATCAGGCCGGCCACGATGAGCAGGGCGGCGACGGTGATGCGCGGCACCGGCGACCGGGGGAGGGCCGGCTGACGCGCGGTCGTGGTGACGGCGGCCCCGGGAGCGCCGGGCGGACCGGCCGGCATGAGCACCCACAGCAGCAGGTAGACGATGACGCCGGTACCGGCGGCCAGGGTCAGGGCGACGAAGCCGACCCGCCAGAGCAGCGCGTCGATGCCGGTGTACTCGGCCAGGCCGCCGTTGACGCCGCCCAGGATCTTGTCGGTGCGGTTGCGGCGCAGCTGCGGGCGGACCGCCGCCGGTTCCGGCGGGGGCGGGGGCCAGGGCGGCGGTTCCATCGGCGGGGGCAGGGGAGGGGGTGCTGCGGGAGGGGGTGCGGAAGTCATGGCAGCAGCCTGCCGACCGCACGCCGACGGATCCATCAGGGAACGCCCCCATCCGACCCTGGATCGGCCGGGACTGCTCTTCCAGGGTGATCACCCGTGTCGCGGACATGCCTCGCGGTGCGACGATCGAGTACGTGACCACCATTGCGACCGGGGCGCCACCCGAGCCGACGGCTGCCCGGCCGCCGCTGGCGCGCCCGCGGTCCGGGCGGCTGCTGGCCGGGGTGGCCGCCGGCACCGCCACCCACCTGCGCCAGGACCCGCTGGTGGTCCGGGTCGCCTTCGTCGTCCTGGCGACGCTCGGCATCGGCGTCGTCATGTACGGGCTGCTCTGGCTGACCATGCCCGTGGCCGCGCCCGGCGAGGACCCGACCCCTGCGGCGTTCCGGCTGGAACGCCCGACGGGCAAGCGGCAGCTGGTCACCCTGGTCCTGCTCGGGATCGCCGCGGCCACCGTGCTCGGCCAGGTGGCGCGCTTCAGCAGCGGCGACCTCGTGCTGCCCCTCATCTTCGTCGCCGTCGGCATGGCGGTCATCTGGCGCCAGCTGGACACCGACCGCACGCTCAACCTGCCGGGTGTCCGCTGGGCCCTCGCCGGGGGCGCGGCCCTGGCGGCGGGTGGTCTCATCCTGCTGCTGGCCACGACCGGTCAGCTCGCCAACGCCCGCAACGGCTTCGCGGCGACCCTGGTCATCCTCACGGGTGTCGTGCTGGCGACCGCCCCCATCTGGCGCCGGCTGCTGGCCTCGCGCGCCGACGAGCGGGCGGCGCGGGTGCGGTCGGAGGAACGCGCCGCCGTCGCGGCCCACCTGCACGACTCCGTGCTCCAGACGCTGGCACTCATCCAGCGCCATGCCGAGGACCAGCAGGCGGTGAGCCGGCTCGCCCGCAGCCAGGAGCGCGAACTGCGCGCCTGGCTCTACGACCCCAAGGTGGTCCGCGAAGGGGGCACCTGGGCCGGGCTGGTGGCCGGGGTCGTCGCCGAGGTCGAGGCCGACCACGAGCTCCTGGTGGACTCCGTCGTCGTCGGTGACTCGCCGATGGACGACGCCCTGGCCGATCTCGGTGCGGCGACCCGCGAGGCGCTGGTCAACGCGGCCAAGCACTCGGGCGCCACGGCCGCCGACCTGTACACGGAGGTCACCCCCCAGCGGGTGTCGGTGTACGTCCGCGACCGCGGGAAGGGGTTCGATCCGGCAGAGGTGCCCGACGACCGCCGGGGCCTGCGCGACTCGGTGAACGGGCGGCTGACCAGGCTGGGCGGGACGGCCGTCGTCCGATCGGCGCCTGGCGAGGGAACCGAGGTGGAGCTCGTGCTCCCGAGAGGAGCAACCCCATGACCGCCCCCCGCGTCTTCGTGGTGGACGACCACGCCATGGTCCGCGCCGGCGTGCGCGCCGAGCTGGGGGACGACGTCACCTTCGTCGGCGAGGGCGCCGACGTGCCCTCCGCCGTCGAGGGCATCCGGGCCACCCGACCCGACGTCGTCCTGCTCGACGTGCACATGCCCGGCGGGGGTGGCCGCACGGTGCTGGAGACGCTGCGCAGCGAGCTGCCCGACGTGAAGTGGCTCGCCCTCTCGGTGTCCGACGCCGCCGAGGACGTCATCGCCGTCATCCGGGCCGGCGCCCGGGGCTACGTCACCAAGACCATCTCCGGGGCAGACCTGCTCGACGCGGTCCGGCGGGTGGCCGACGGCGACGTCGTGTTCAGCCCGCGGCTGGCCGGCTTCGTGCTGGACGCCTTCGCCGCCGGCGGGCCGGTCGCACCGGAGCCGGAGGAGACGACCGACCCCGGGCTGGACCTGCTCAGCGCCCGCGAGCGCGAGGTCATGCAGCTGCTCGCCCGTGGCTACACCTACCGCGAGATCGGGTCGCGGCTGTTCATCTCGGTGAAGACCGTGGAGTCCCACGCCTCCAACGTGCTGCGCAAGCTGCAGCTGTCCAACCGCAACGAGCTCACCCGCTGGGCGGCCACCAACCGCCTGCTCTGACTACTGCTGGGACTCCACCCACGCGCGTGCCTCGCTGACGAGGAGGTCGCGGTCGGCCGTTCCGCCCAGGACGGCCCAGCCGTTCATCGGGCGGCCCTCCATCGGCTCGAACACCGTCGCCTCGCCGGCGGCCAGGAGGCTCCGGAGCCGGTCGGCCGGGAGCTTGACCACGAGCTGCTCGTGCCACCGGATCGCGAAGAACCTCCGACCGGTCCGCAGCCCCCGGCAGCCGAACATGGTCCCGGGCGTGACGGCACCACCCCGGGCGCGCTCGACCAGGTCCTCCCACGCCTCCTCACCCATGCGCTGAGCCTCGTCACCCATGCGGTGAGCAGATCACGCCGTGTGGACGACGTGGAAGGCCTCGGCGAGCCGGCCGTCAGGGAGGCCGAACCGGTTCGCGGTCTGCCGCATCCACCCGGTGACGAACTGCTCGAGCTCCGGGTTGTGGCTCACCTGGGTCACGTGGCAGCGCAGCGCCGCGAGTTTCGCGTCCATCACGTCGGTGACGTCGACGGCGTGGTCGGTCTGCGGGCTCGCGCCCAGCCAGACCTCGGACACCGACCAGGCGTCGAGGCCCTCGTCGGCCAGCAGTTCCGGGAAGGCGAACGGGTTGCGGGCGTCGGGGTAGACCGCGCGCAGCGTCGACTCGCCGACCGTCATGTGGTCGGGGTGGCTGGCGCCGATCCGGTCCCAGAACCGCTCGGGGGAGGTGGTGAGCACGCGCTGCGGCCGCACCTGGCGGATGACCCGGCTGATGTCGCGGCGCAGGTCGAGCGTCAGCTCCAGGCGCCCATCGGGATAGCCGAGGAACCGGACGTCGCTGACCCCCACGGCGGCCGCGGCGGCCCGCTGCTCCGCCTGCCGCAGCGGGCCCATCTGGTCCCGCGGCGTCTCGTCGAACCCACCGGCGTCGCCGTCGGTGACGATGCAGTAGACGACCTCGGTGCCGGCCGCCGTCCAGGTCGCAACGGTGCCCGCCGACCCGAAGTCGACGTCGTCGGGATGGGCCAGCACGCAGAGGACGCGCTCCACGTGCTCGGCCGGGCGGTGGGGGAGGGGGGCGGTCACGCGCCGGAGCTTAGGTCGCCCTTCTCCGCGGGTCGCAGCGGATGGGCACGGGACCGGCCGGGTCCTACCCCTTGCGACCCGGCCGGTCCCGGCGACCGGCGCGCACCGCGCACCGGCCTCCGGTCCCTCCGGTGGTCCGCGGGGTCAGGGCGGGCCGGACGGTCCGGACGACGGGGCCTCAGCCGAGGCGGGCCCGCCGGGGTGGCGGGGCGGTGGCCCGGATGCGTACGGCGACGTCGGCGGGCAGCCGGATCCTGAACGGCGGGGTCGGCATCGGTTCGGGCACGGGCACGTCCTTCCGAGGGGCTGTGCCCGGAGGAGGCCCGCGGCGGGCACCCGGATACAGCGGGACGCGGCAGGCACACTGCCGACGTGGACTCCTTCACCCTGTTCCTCACGCTGCGGCCCGACCGGCCGCTGGACGGCGGCGCCGTCGACGCTCTCGGCTCGGCCCTCCGGCCGCAGGACGACGAACTGCGCGTGTGGCGCGAGGACGGGCCCGGTCTGCTCCGGGTGTCGACCGAGGCCGACGCCGAGGGGCTCGAGGCGGCGCTGGAGCTGGCGCACGTCCTCGGTGCCGACGTGCTGGCGCGCTGCCCGGGGACGCTGCTGGAGGTCTCCGCCCTGGGCGACGATGACTCCCTGGTCTGGCGCGCGATGCCCTGAGGTCCGCCTACAGGCGGCCGCGACCCTGGCGGAGCAGCAGCATGCCGAGCGCGGCCCCCTCGGGGCCGAGCGCGGCGCGGTACCGGGAGAGCACCTGCTGCTCCCGGGAGAGGTTGAGCCGGGTGCCGCCGCTGGCCGCGCGCAGCGCGCCGATCTGCTGGGAGACGGCCAGCCGGCGCTGGACGACCTCGATGATCTCTGCGTCGCAGGCGTCGATGGCGGCGCGCAGCTCGGCGATCCGCTCGATCTCGGCGGCTGTGGCGGCGGGCGAGGGGCTGGTGCTCATGGTGGCGTCCTTCGGTGCTGGTGGCCGTCCGACCCCAGGCACAAGAAACGCCCCGGGGCTCTTGCGGGCCCGGGGCGTCTGTTGCGGCGGTTGCTCAGCCAGCGGTGACGGACACCGGATCCCGGTGACCGTAGAAAAAGCTGACCGTGTCGAGCACGGGGCCGAGTCTGCCACCGGCTCCCGGCGGGTGTCACTACCCAGGCCGTGGCTGGTGTGGCGCAGGGTCCACGGGGGCGGGGGACCGTCACCCGTCCGGCTTACAGTGAGGTGGTCATGAGCAGCGTGCAGCAGACCCTCCCCGGTGCCCAGAACAGTCTTCCCGGCACGGAGGCGCTGCAGCGCACCGCCAAGGGCTCCGTGGGGCGCGAGCTCGAGCGGATGCTCGCCGGGCTCAACGGCCCGCAGCGCCAGGCCGTGGTCCACGAGGGCGGCCCGCTGCTCATCGTGGCCGGCGCCGGATCGGGCAAGACCCGAGTGCTGGCCCACCGCATCGCCTACCTGCTGGGCGCCCGGCACACGCAGCCCGGCGAGATCCTCGCGATCACCTTCACCAACAAGGCCGCCGGCGAGATGAAGGAGCGGGTCGCCCACCTCGTCGGCCCGCGGGCGCGGGCGATGTGGGTGTCGACCTTCCACTCCATGTGCGTCCGCATCCTGCGCGCCGAGGCGGGCAAGCTCGGATTGAAGTCCTCGTTCACGATCTACGACCAGGGCGACTCGGTCCGGCTCATGACGATGGTCGCCCGCGACCTCGACCTCGACGCCAAGCGCTATCCGGGCCGCAGCCTCGCCGCGCAGGTGTCGAACCTGAAGAACGAGCTGATCGACGAGGAGAGCTACGTTCCGGGGACGGCGCCGGAGAAGGTGCTGGCGGAGGCCTACAAGCTCTACCAGCAGCGGCTCCGCCAGGCGCACAGCATGGACTTCGACGACCTGATCATGAACACCGTGCACCTGCTGCAGGCGTTCCCCGACGTCGCCGAGCACTACCGGCGCCGGTTCCGCCACGTGCTGGTCGACGAGTACCAGGACACCAACCACGCCCAGTACATGCTGGTGCGCGAGCTGGTCGGCGACGGCGCGGGCCCTGTGCCCATGGCCGAGCTGTGCGTCGTCGGCGACGCCGACCAGTCCATCTACGCCTTCCGCGGCGCGACGATCCGCAACATCGACGAGTTCGAGCGCGACTACCCGCAGGCCACCACGATCCTGCTCGAGCAGAACTACCGGTCCACCCAGCGCATCCTCAAGGCGGCCAACCAGGTCATCTCGCGCAACACCGCCCGCCGTCCCAAGAACCTCTGGACCGACTCGGGCGACGGCGAGCTGATCGAGGGCTACGTCGCCGACAACGAGCACGACGAGGCCGCCTGGGTCGCCGAGCAGATCGACGCGCTGGTCGACGAGGGCACGGCCCAGCCGAAGGACATCGCGGTCTTCTACCGGACCAACAACGCCTCCCGCGTGTTCGAAGAGGTCTTCATCCGGGTCGGCATGCCGTACAAGGTCGTCGGCGGGGTGCGCTTCTACGAGCGCAAGGAGGTCCGCGACGCGCTGGCCTACCTCAAGGTCGTGGCCAATCCCGCCGACGTCGTCAGCCTGCGCCGGGTCATCAACACCCCCAAGCGCGGGATCGGTGAACGGGCGGAGGCGTGCATCGAGAACTTCGCCGACCGCGAGCGGATCCCGTTCGCCTCGGCGCTCCGCCGGTGCTCCGAGGTCGGCGAGCTCGCCACCCGGTCGCTGAAGGCGCTCCAGGAGTTCGTCGCGCTGCTGGAGGAGTTCGAGCAGCTGGTCGAGACCGGCTCCGGCCCGGCCGCGCTGCTGGAGAGCATCCTCGACCGCACCGGCTACCTCGCCGAGCTGCAGGCGAGCACCGATCCGCAGGACGAGGGGCGGGTCGACAACCTCAACGAGCTCATCTCCGTCGCCGCGGAGTTCGAGGCCGCCAACCCGAACGGGACGGTCACCGACTTCCTGGAGCAGGTCTCCCTGGTGGCCGACGCGGACCAGATCCCCGTCACCGGTGACGACGCCGGCGTCGTCACGATGATGACCCTGCACACCGCCAAGGGCCTGGAGTTCCCGGTGGTCTTCCTGACGGCGCTCGAGGACGGGGTCTTCCCGCACCTGCGCGCCCTGGGCGACCCGCGGGAGCTGGAGGAGGAGCGCCGGCTCGCCTACGTGGGCATCACCCGCGCGCAGCAGCGGCTGTTCCTGTCCCGGGCGCAGGTGCGCACCAGCTGGGGCCAGCCCTCCTACAACCCGCCGTCGCGGTTCCTCGACGAGCTGCCGGCCGACACGGTGCACTGGGCACGGCTGGAGCCGGCGCCCGCGTCGTCGAGCAGCTACTCCTCGGCGCAGTCCCGCGTGGCCGCGACCGGCCTGTCCACCGGCGGCCTGCGCGGCGGGGTGGGCAACCGGGCGATCATCTCGGTGGACGTCGGCGACCGGGTCAGCCACGACGCGTTCGGTCTCGGCACCGTCGTCGAGGTCACCGGCATGGGGGACAAGGCCCAGGCCACGGTGGACTTCGGCTCCGGCGGCACCAAGCGCCTGGTGCTCAGGTACGCCCCGCTCGTGAAGCTCTGAGGCCCGTGCACGTGCTCTCGTTCGCGTCGGAGGACGCCTGACGCGGTATCTGGCGAGCCCCGAACGCGCCGCGCACCGGAGCCTGCTCGACGGCATCAGGCTCGAGCAGCGCGTGGTGGAGTTCCTGAGCGACGTCCCTGGCTAGATGTCCACGCCTCGCTCGGCGAGCCACTCCTGCGGGTCCAGCGGTCGGCCGTTCTCGTCGCCCCGGTGGATCTCGTAGTGCAGGTGCGGGCCGGTCGAGTAGCCCTCGTTGCCGACCTTCGCGATCTGGTCGCCGGCGTGCACGAGGTCGCCGGCCGCGACGTCGTAGTAGCGCATGTGCCCGTAGATGTGGACGTTGCCGTCCGCGTCCTGGATGTAGACGGCGTTGCCGAACCCCGACACGCGGCCGGCCCGCAGCACGACGCCGTCTGCTGCGGAGTAGATGGGGGTGCCGAGCGGAGCGGCGAGGTCCAGCCCGTAGTGCATCTGGCCCCACCGCATGCAGTAGCAGGTGGTGAGCCGGCCCTGCGTCGGCAGGAAGGTCTTCGGTTCGCGGGCAGCACGGGAGGCTGCCAGCTCGCCCAGGCGGGCCTGAGCCTCGGCCTCGGTGATGCTCCGGCGGACGCCGGCGTCGTCGAGCCCGCCGACCGCCAGGTCCGCGGCCACGCCGAGCCCGTAGTCCGACGCGGTCCCGGTGAGCGCCTCGGACGTGCCGAAGACACCGGGGGCGGCGGCGAGGAGGGCGCCGGCGATGAGGGCGGCGAGCCACAGGTGGGCGCGCCTGCCGGGAGGGTGGGGGAGGCGCCGCCCGGCTGGACGGGGCTGCTCGGCCGCAGTCGTGGTGGCCGTCGGTTCCTCGACGGGTTGCTCGGCCCCAGCGGTGCCGGAGCCGTTGACGCGGGCCTCGGCCTTCGCCGCAGCGGTGGCGAGGGCCGCGGCCGTCACGGCCGTGCGGGGCGCCGGGATCCCTGCGGCGGTGATCGGCGCGCCGAGGGAGGCCGTGTCGCGCTCTGCCGTCGGCCCGTCGAGGACCTGCGGTGCACTGCTGCGAGACAAGGCGCACCTTCCCGGACGAGCGTTCCCCGTCGACCCGCCCGAGGGCGTCCGCCGGGGGAGCGGCGGCGGCTCAGGACGACCGGGGTGCGGTGCCCGCCGGTGAGTGCACCGGCGCCGTGATCGGACCGTAACGGTCCGTCAGGACATCACCCAGCACCGCGCGCCACGTGTCGCGATCGGCGCGCTGGTCGACAGCGGCCCGCTGCCAGGCCCGTCCCGGCTTCCGCGTCAGGCGACGGCGGTGTGACCGGGCACCCGGCTGCTCGCGGTCCGGGGGTGGCCGGCCAGGGTGGCCGCCACCTCGTCGACGACGACCCGGTGCCGCGGCAGGCTCAGGTGCCCGATCCCGTGGACGAGGACGTTGCGGACGGCCAGGTCGGGGTGGTCGCAGCGTCCGGACCGCGTCGGCAGCACCACCTGGTCCAGGTCGCTGTAGATGGCGGTGATCGGCGTGCGGATCGTCGGCGCGGGCTCCGCGAGCTCCCGGAGCATCGGCGACCCGGGGCGCAGCTGACGGATGAGCGGCGTCGGTAGGACGTGCGCGAGGAGCGACCCCTCGTGCGGGGTACCGAGGGTCACGAGGGACTCCACCCGGGCGTCACCGCCCTGGCGCTGGACGTGGTACCGCGCGATCAGCCCACCCAGGCTGTGCCCGACGACGTGCACGCGGTCGTGGCCGGTCTGCTGGCAGATGCGCTCGATGTGCGCGCCGAGCTCGGCCGCTCCTCGCGCGACATCGGCGAGCAGCGGGCTGTAGTTCCACGCGCAGACATGCGCGAACCCCCGGCGTCGCAGGCTCCGCTGCATCACCGAGAAGACCGAGTGGTTGTCGACCAGGCCGTGCACGAGCAGCACCGGGATGTGGGCGGCCAGCGGATCGGCGGCGAACAGGGCGCGCGCCGCGGGGGCCTGCTGCCCGGGCCGGTTGCGCGGATCGGGGCGCAGAGCGGGCGTGCGCGTGCCCAGCGGGTACATGAGCAGGTGCGCGCCGACCCACGCGAGCTCGCTGAGTCCGCCGGTCAGGGTGGTGGGCCGGCACAGGGCGCGCAGGCCGCTCCCGGGGATGCCGTCGACCCGGGTTGTCGTGTGCCACGCTGGGCGGGGCTGCGGAGCACTCCCTGCCTGCATGGCCGATCCCTCCCCGACTGTTCTCGGCAGCGGCGCGGGTTCGGCTTCGCTGGTCATGTATGTGTGCCCCGTCACAGCGCAGTGTTGCGTTGCTGTGACGCGCGTCACAGTCGACTGTCGGGTCATCGGCCGATCGAGTCCCGTTCGTGACCGGACCGACGCCCGCCGCAGCCCCGACACCGACCGCTGCGGCCGCAGACTGGTCCACGATCCAGTGCCACCGACGAGCCACCGTTGACGCGGCGAGCAAGGGGGAGACGTGTCCCGCGAGACCCGCACCGGAGCGACCGGCCGGCGGACCACGTCGACCGCCCGCCGGGGCGCCGCGGCGGGGACCCCACCCTCGTCACGCCGCTCCGCACCGCCGGCGGCGCCTCCTCCGGGTGAGGGTCTCGTCGTCGGCACGGTGCCGTCCGGCGTCCGCGTCACCGGGCTCCTCCTGGTGCTCGCCGCCCTCACCGGGGCCGTCGCCGCCTTCCCGACGTACCTCGTCGTCGGTGGTCGCGAGCTCTCCTCCGCGCAGGGGCTCGGCAGCGCGCTCGTGGCTCTGCTCGTGCCTGCGGTGCACCTCGCCGTCGGCGTCGTCCTGGTCCGGAAGGCGGTGCCGAAGTTCGGGCTCGCGTACGCCGGTGTGGCCGGCGCGCTCGGGCTGGGGCAGCTGCTCATCGAGCTCTACCGGGGCAGCAGCTCCACCGCGCGGCCCGGCGTGGAGGTGCTGGCCGGCGAGCGGGTCCTCACCACCGGCGTGGCGGCCGGCCCGGGATGGGTGCTCGGCGTCTGCGCCCTCGCACTGACCGTCCTCGCCGGCGTCGTCGCCATCGCCTCCTGGGGGCGCACCGTCATGGACGACGGCGGCGCGCTGGACCCCCTCCGGCCGGGCCTGGCCGGTGCGGCCGTGCTCCTGGGTGTCACGACCGTGCTGTGCCTGTCGCTGCCCGCGGCGGACGTCCCCGACCGGCTCGTCGTCGATCCCGCCACCGGCCTGGAGACGATCGTCACCCAGGAGGGTCCGCAGGCGCTCCTGGAGCGGCCGGGACTCGCGCTCATGGGCGGCCTGCTCCTGGCCGGCGCCGTCGTCCTCTGCTCGGTCGTCGCCCCGTCCCTGCGCCCCCGGCTGGCCGCCGTCGGCGGACTGCTCGCGGTGGCCGTCGCCGTCCTGGGCGCCGCCCTGGGCGGCCTGCGCGACGCCGTCTCCTCCGACGAGCTGGACTGGACCGTGCCCGGGGCCGGGCTGGTGCTGACCGGGCTGGGGTACGCGGCGGTCACCGCCCTCGCCTGGCGGCTGCGCCGCGGCCGCTCGTGACCGCGGGGGCGGGCGGGCTGCATAAGCTGCCGGTCGTGGACGAACGCATTCGGGTGGTCATCGCCAAGCCAGGCCTCGACGGTCACGACCGTGGGGCCAAGATCGTCGCGCGGGCGCTGCGCGACGCCGGCATGGAGGTCGTCTACACCGGCCTGCACCAGACGCCGGAGCAGATCGTGGAGACCGTCGTCCAGGAGGACGCCGACGCCGTCGGCCTCTCCGTGCTGTCCGGCGCGCACATGACGCTGTTCGCGCGGCTCAAGGAGCTGCTGGACGAGCGCGGCATCGACGACGTCGTCATGTTCGGCGGCGGGATCATCCCCGACGAGGACATCCCCGAGCTGGAGAAGCTGGGCGTCGGTCACATCTTCACGCCGGGGGCGACCACCACCGAGATCGTCGACTGGGTCCGCGCCAACGTCGGCGCCGTCGTCTAGCGAGCGTCCGGCAGCATCCTGGCCACGCCGGCGGGGGCCGGGAGCGGCCCGTCGGAGTGAGCCGTCGTGTGACTCCGAGCACCCGCCCCGCGCACGGGCAACGCCCGGGGCGGCGGGGAGGTTACGGGCGGGCTACGGTGCCTGTTCGTGGATCTCTTCGAGTACCAGGCCCGTGACCTCTTGGCCTCGCACGGCGTCCCCGTGCTCCCCGGAGGCGTCGCCGAGACGCCGGAGGAGGCGGAGGCGATCGCACGCGAGATCGGCCAGACCGTCGTCGTCAAGGCGCAGGTGAAGGTCGGCGGCCGCGGCAAGGCCGGCGGCGTGAAGCTCGCCGAGAACGCCGAGGAGGCCAGGGCGCGCGCCCAGGACATCCTCGGTCTGGACATCAAGGGGCACATCACCCACAAGGTGATGGTGGCCCAGGCCAGCGACATCGCCGAGGAGTACTACTTCTCCTACCTGCTCGACCGGTCCAACCGCACCTTCCTGGCGATGGCCTCGAAGGAGGGCGGCATGGACATCGAGCAGCTCGCCGTCGAGCGCCCCGAGGCGCTGGCCCGCATCCCGGTCGACGCGAGCAAGGGCGTCGACGAGGCCAAGGCGGCCGAGATCGTCGACGCGGCCGGCTTCCCCGCCGACGTGCGCGACCAGGTCATTGCGATCGCCGTCCAGCTGTGGGAGGTCTTCATCCAGGAGGACGCCACCCTCGTCGAGATCAACCCGCTGGCCAAGGCGCCCGACGGCACCGTGCTCGCGCTCGACGCCAAGGTCACCCTGGACGAGAACGCCTCCTTCCGGCAGGCCGAGCACGCCGCGCTCGAGGACGCCGCCGCGGCCGACCCGCTCGAGGCCCGGGCCAAGGAGAAGGACCTCAACTACGTCAAGCTGGACGGCGAGGTCGGGATCATCGGCAACGGCGCCGGCCTGGTGATGAGCACCCTGGACGTCGTCGCCTACGCCGGCGAGGAGTTCGGCGGCGTCAAGCCGGCCAACTTCCTCGACATCGGCGGTGGCGCCTCGGCCGAGGTCATGGCCAACGGCCTGGAGATCATCCTCTCCGACCCGGCCGTCAAGAGCGTCTTCGTCAACGTCTTCGGCGGGATCACCGCCTGCGACGCCGTCGCCAACGGCATCGTCTCCGCCCTCGGCATCCTGGGCGACGAGGCCACCAAGCCGCTGGTCGTCCGGCTCGACGGCAACAACGTCGAGGAGGGCCGCCGGATCCTCGCCGAGGCCAACCACCCCCTGGTGACCGTGGTCGACACGATGGACGGCGCCGCGCGCCGGGCCGCCGAACTCGCCGCCTGATCGCCGCCCTCACCTAGGACAGGACACCACTATGTCGATCTTCCTCAACGAGAACAGCAAGGTCATCGTCCAGGGCATGACCGGCTCCGAGGGCAGCAAGCACACCCAGCGCATGCTCGCCTCCGGCACCGCCATCGTCGGCGGCGTCAACCCGCGCAAGGCCGGCACCAGCGTCGACTTCGACGGCGCCAGCGTCCCGGTGTTCGGCGGGGTGGCCGACGCCATGAAGGAGACCGGCGCCGACGTCAGCGTCATCTTCGTGCCGCCGCCCTTCGCCAAGGGCGCCGTCATCGAGGCCGTCGACGCGGGCATCGGGCTCGCCGTGGTCATCACCGAGGGCATCCCGGTGCACGACTCGACCTACTTCTGGGCGCACGCCCAGGGCAGCTCCACCCGGATCATCGGCCCGAACTGCCCCGGCCTGATCAGCCCCGGACGCTCGAACGCCGGCATCATCCCGGCCAACATCACCAAGCAGGGCAAGATCGGTCTGGTGTCGAAGTCCGGCACGCTGACCTACCAGATGATGTACGAGCTCCGCGACATCGGTTTCTCCACCGCGATCGGCATCGGTGGCGACCCGGTCATCGGCACGACGCACATCGACGCCCTCCAGGCCTTCCAGGACGACCCGGAGACCGAGGCCATCGTGATGATCGGTGAGATCGGTGGCGACGCCGAGGAGCGGGCCGCCGACTTCGTCAAGGCCAACGTCACCAAGCCGGTCGTCGGCTACGTCGCGGGCTTCACCGCCCCCGAGGGCAAGACCATGGGCCACGCCGGCGCCATCGTGTCGGGCTCGGCCGGCACCGCGCAGGCCAAGCAGGAGGCCCTCGAGGCCGCCGGCGTCCGCGTGGGCAAGACGCCGTCGGAGACCGCCCGCCTGATGCGGGAGATCGTCGGCGCCTGACGCTGCCGCGACGGGCCGGCGCGCGAGCGCGCAGGCTCCACACCGCTGCCCGGTGTCCCCTGAGGGGATACCGGGCAGCGCTGTCTCGGAACCTGCGAAGATCCGGTCCCGGACGACGAACCGCGAGCCGTCGTTGCGTGTCCTCCACGGGGCGGCCACGATTCGCCTCGCACCCCCGACGCTCTGCGAGGAGAGCCCTGCGATGACCGCCAGCCAGCCTCCCCAGCCGCCCGGCGGCGGCCAGCCGGAGCGCGGCCACCAGCCGGAGCACGGGCATCAGCCGCAGCACGGGCAGCAGCCCCCTCAGGCCCCGCCACCGGGATACGGACCCCCGCCCGGTGGCGGATACGGACAGCAGCCCCCGCCCGGCTATGGGCCACCGCCTGGCTACGGGCCACCCCCGGGCTACGCGCCACCGCCCGGGTACGGGCCCCCGCCTGGGTACGGCTACGCGCAGCAGCCCCCACCCGGCTACGGGCAGCCTGGCTATGGGCCCCCTCCCGGCTATGGGCCCCCTCCCGGCTATGGGCCACCCCCCGGCTATGGGCCACCCCCCGGCTATGGGCCCCCGCCCGGGTACGGGCCGCCGCAGGGATACCCGCCCTACGGGCAGCCCGGCCACCCGCCGTACGGGCAGCCCGCCGGCCCTCGCGGCGCGGGCTTCTCCTTCGACCTCCGGCGGTTGACGGTCGCCGACTACGCCATCGCCGGTCTCACGGTGCTCTATCTCGTCCTCGCGTTCTTCCCCTGGTTCACCTTGGGGGACGAGTTCTTCGGCTTCACCCTCAACGGCTTCGACTCGGGCAACGTGACGTCGGCGTTCGTGCTGTTCCTGCTCGCGACGGCCTGGGCGCTCCTGCCCGCCTTCACCGACCTCAAGCTCGGGTTCTCCCGATCCTGGGTGACGGTCGGGCTGGCGGCGCTGGCCTGGCTGCTGACGCTGTTCGCCTGGCTGGACAGCTTCGAGGGCGACTTCTCCGTCTGGGCGCTGCTCGGCTTCCTCACGGCGACCGCGATCCTGGTGTTCGCCGTGCTGTCGCTGATCCCCGAGATCCGCAACCGTCCGGCGCTCCCTGGCGGGCCGGCCGGCGCGGCGCAGTGGGCCGACCAGCCCGCTCCGGACTTCGGTCAGCACGGCGCCCGGCAGCCGGAGCACCCCCAGCCCGGCCAGCAGCAGCCCGGCCAGCCGCAGCAGCCCGGCCCACAGCCGTACGGCGGCCCGGCCGAGCCGCGGCACCCGGGTGGGTCGACCGCGTCGGGTGAGGGCACGGGCACTCCGGGTGCCGGCGAGCGGCCCGGCGCCTGACGCCGGCGTCGGGGCACGCCGATATCGGCGTCGGCCCCGGCGCGTGCGGCCGCATCGGCCACCTCGGCTTGCGACAGTGAGGGCGTGGTCTCCGTGCACTCCCGCCTGCCCAAGGGGAGTCCGACGGGCGCCGTGCCGCTGCTCGGTCTCGCCGCGGCCGCGTCCCTCGCCGCCAGCGCGGCCGCCCTCGTGGGTCTCGGCCTCGCGATCGTCGTCGTCCAGACGCTGGACCCGGACGGGGGCCGGTCGATCGGTGACTCCGTCGTCCTGGCCGGGCGGTTGTGGCTGCTCGCGCAGGGCGGTGAGCTCCAGCTCCCCTCCGGACCGCTGGTCCTCGCCCCGCTCCTGCTGACCCTGGGCCTCGCGTGGGGGTTCTCCCAGGCAGGGCGGGGGATCGCCCGGCTCCGCAGCCCGATGGGCGGGGGCGACGTCGCGCGCACCGTCGCGGTCGTCGCGGGCGTGCACCTGCTCCTGACGACCGTGCTGGCCCTGGCCTTCGACGCTCCCGATGCCCGCGTCGGACTGCTCCGGACCCTCGTCGGCGCCGCCGTCCTGGCGGTGGTTGCGACCGGCTGGGGGCTCACGCGCGAGTCGGGCCTGGTCGCCGACGCACTGGACCGCGGAACGGCGATGGCCGTGGCGCGCGGCGTGCTCGCCGGGCTGCTGACGGCCGTTGCCCTGTGCGCCGTCGTGGTCGCCGTCGCGCTCGTCTCCGACGCCTCCGGCTACGCGGCCCTGTCCGGGTCGCTGGGCGGGGCCGGCGCGGGAGCGGTCGGGCTCGCCGGTCTGGCGGTCCTGCTGCTGCCCGCCGCCGCCGCCGCGGTGCTGGGCCTCGCGGCGGGGCCCGGCTTCCACGTCGGGTCGGGAACGCTGGTGTCCGTCCACGGCGTGACCCTGGACGCGGTCCCCGCCCTGCCCCTGCTGGCCGCGCTGCCCGACACCCAGGCGGTGCCGCTGGTGGCCTTCGCCTCCCAGGTGATCCCGGCGCTCGCCGGCCTGGTGGCCGGGACGACGGTGGGCCGGTGGCTGCGCGAGGAGGACGGCGGCTCGGTCGTGGCCGGGCTGAACGGCATCCTCACCGGGGTCCTGGTGGGCGTCGCCGCGGGCGTGCTGGTGTGGGTGGCCGGCGGCTCGCTCGGCGACGGCGCGCTGGCGGAGGTCGGTGCCCCTCCGGTGGCCACGGGCATCGGCATCGCGGCGCAGAGCGGGATCGCCGCCGCCGTCGCGGCCGCCGTCAGCCGCTGGCGGTCACTCGGCTGACGCCCCCCGGTGACCGGCTCGGACCCAGGAGCCGAGGTGGGAGGGCGAGGTCTCCCACGCGGGTCCTTATAGGGTCGTGCGCGTGCCCGAACCCGCGTCCGTCCCGCGGGCCCGCGTCGCCGTCCTGCTGTCCGGCACCGGCTCGCTGTGCGCGGCGCTGCTCGACGCCACCGACGACCCCGCCTACCCGGCCGAGGTGGTCGTCGTGGGCAGCGACCGGGCCGCCGACGGTCTCGAGCACGCCCGCCGCCGGGGCATCCCCACCCTCACCTGCGCGCTGGCCGAGCACGCCGACCGGTCGGCCTGGGACCGGGCGCTGACGGAGGCGCTCGCCGGCCACGCCCCGGACCTCGTCGTCTCCGCGGGCTTCATGAAGCTCGTCGGCCCGGCGGTCCTGGACGCCTTCGGCGGGCGGATGATCAACACGCACCCGGCGCTGCTGCCGGCCTTCCCCGGCGCGCACGCCGTCCGGGACGCCCTCGCCGCGGGCGTCGCCGTCACGGGCGCGACGGTGCATCTGGTCGACGCCGGCCTGGACACCGGGCCGGTCCTCGCCCAGCGCGAGGTCGCCGTCCACCCGGACGACGACGAGGCGCGGCTGCACGAGCGCATCAAGCAGGTGGAGCGGGAGCTCCTGGTGGAGACGGTGGCCGGACTGGTCGGCCCTGATCGACTGTCACAGCGAGGAACGAGGAACAGCGACCGATGAGCGACCGCACCCCGATCCGCCGGGCACTGCTGGGGGTCTACGACAAGACCGGTGTCGAGGAGCTGGCCGCCGGGCTCGCCGCCGCGGGCGTGGAGCTGGTGAGCACCGGCGCGACCGCCCGTCGCCTCGCCGACGCCGGCATCCCGGTGACGCCCGTCGAGCAGGTCACGGGGTTCCCGGAGTGCCTCGACGGCCGGGTGAAGACCCTGCACCCGGCCGTGCACGCCGGGATCCTGGCCGACCGGCGCAAGGCCGACCACGTCGCGCAGCTCGACGAGCTGGGTATCGCGGCCTTCGACCTGGTCGTGGTGAACCTCTATCCGTTCAGCGAGACGGTCGCGTCAGGTGCCGGCCCGGACGAGTGCGTGGAGCAGATCGACATCGGCGGCCCGGCGATGGTGCGGGCGGCGGCCAAGAACCACCCCTCGGTGGCCGTCGTCGTCGATCCGGCCCGCTACGGCGACGTGCTCGCTGCCGTCGGTGCCGGTGGCTTCACGACGGCCGACCGGCAGCGACTGGCCGTCGCGGCCTTCCGGCACACGGCGTCCTACGACATCGCCGTCGCCTCGTGGATGGGCAACGTCCTCGCACCGGACGACGAGAGCGGCTTCCCCGCCTGGGTGGGGGCGAGCTGGGAGCGGGCCGACGTGCTGCGCTACGGGGAGAACCCGCACCAGGGCGCCGCGCTCTACCGGAGCTGGCAGCCGGGCCTGGCCCATGCCGAGCAGCTGCACGGCAAGCAGATGTCCTACAACAACTACGTCGACACCGACGCCGCCTGGCGGGCCGCCCACGACCACGACGACCCCTGCGTGGCGATCGTCAAGCACGCCAACCCGTGCGGGATCGCGGTCGGCACCGACATCGCCTCCGCCCACCGCAAGGCGCACGCCTGCGACCCGGTCTCCGCCTTCGGCGGCGTGATCGCCGCGAACCGGGAGATCGACCTGACCCTGGCCGAGCAGGTCGCGGAGGTGTTCACCGAGGTCGTCGTCGCGCCGTCGTTCACCGACGACGCGGTCCGCGTGCTGACCGCCAAGAAGAACATCCGGCTGCTGCGCCTGCCGCACCTGCCGGCGTCGGGGGCGGAGCTGCGGCCGATCAGCGGCGGCCTGCTGCTGCAGGTGAAGGACCGCCTCGACGCCCCCGGCGACGACCCGACCAGCTGGACCCTCGCCACGGGGGAGCCGCTGGACGCCGCGGGCCTCGACGACCTCGTGTTCGCCTGGCGCTCGGTGCGCGCGGTGAAGAGCAACGCGATCCTGCTGGCGCACGACCGGGCCACCGTCGGCGTCGGGATGGGGCAGGTCAACCGCGTGGACGCCGCTCGGCTGGCCGTCTCCCGGGCCGGCGATCGGGCCACCGGGTCCGTGGCGGCGTCCGATGCATTCTTCCCGTTCGCCGACGGGCTGCAGGTACTGCTGGACGCCGGTGTACGCGCGGTCGTCCAGCCGGGCGGCTCCGTGCGCGACGAGGAGGTCGTCGCGGCGGCTGCCGCGGCCGGGGTCCCGCTGTACCTGACCGGTACGCGGCACTTCGCGCACTGACCGTGGTGCAACGGCACTCGTCCCGACCGCACGTGGGACCGCCCGAGGCCGGCTCCACCCTCGAGGACGCCGATTTCGCCCGGGTGGACTGGGACTGGAGCGAGCTCGAGTCGGTGACCTTCCTCCGGTGCCGGTTCGAGGACGCCCACCTGCTCGAGCTGGTCACCCGCCGCTGCGTGTTCCAGGAGTGCACGCTGACCGGCGTGCGGATGGCTGGTGGGCAGCACACCGGGACGGCCTTCCTGTCCTGCCGGTTCGAGCGGGCGCGGCTGTCGAACAGCGTCTTCGAGGCGTGCAAGTTCACCGGCTCGCACTTCGTCGGCGCCGACCTGAGGCCGCTGGAATCGCGCGACTGCGACTGGTCGTGGACGTCCTTGCGCGGCGTCGACCTGTCGGGCACGGACCTGACGGGTCAGCGGTTCCGCGAGGCGGACCTGGCCGACGCCGACCTGCGCGAGACGGACCTGCGCGGCGCAGACCTCGACCACGCCCGGCTCCAGGGCGCCAGGCTGCGCGGGGCGGACCTGCGCGGCGCCTCCGTGGACGGGGTGAACTGGCGGGCGTTCGAGCTGACCGGCGTGCGGATCGACCTGACGCAGTCAGTGCTCTTCGCCCGCGCCCACGGCGCTTCCGTGGCCGACTAGCGCGGGTACCTCTTGCCCGAGACCAGGGCCTTGATGCTGCCGAGCAGGCCCAGGACGGCGACGGCGATCGCGCAGTAGAACCCGGGTCCGAAGGACCCCAGGTCCCAGTCGGCGTCCTCGAACGGCACGAGGACGCCTGCCGTGACCGCCAGGCTGACCAGCAGGGCCAGCAGCCCGAAGAAGCGGTGCGACCGCATCGGCAGCCACATGAGGACGCCGAGCAGGAACAGGACCCCGCCACCGAGCACGATCGCCAGCGGCTGCCACAGGCCCTCGTCGAAGATGGTGCCCAGATCGTCGAAGCCGGCACGGACCAGCCCCCAGCCGGAGATGTCGTTCCCGGTCAGCCAGTCCATGAGCAGGCTCAGGCCCGCCGCGATGCCGGCGAGGATGAGCAGGAGGCCGCCCAGGCTCTCCGGACGCCGGAGGGCGATCGGTCGGTCGGCGTACCGGGGCGCCGTGTGCTCGCCCGGGTCCTGTGACGGGTCGGCGGACGCCCCGGTGGGCGCGCCCGTGGAGCCGCTGTATCCGACTGGTTCGCGTTCGGTCATCTGCGTACCTCCGGCAGTGGGCGGTGCAGGAGCTGGGGAGGGGAAGGGGGCCGCACGCAGCGTAGGACCGCGCGGCCTCACGTGGGTCGTCGGGCAGACTGTCCACGTGCCCGCGACGATCCTGGACGGCAAGGCGACGGCGGCGTCGATCCGCGGCGAGCTCACCGAGCGGGTGGCGGCACTGACCGCCGCCGGTCACCGCCCCGGTCTGGGCACCCTGCTGGTCGGAGACGACCCGGCCAGTCGCTGGTACGTCAACGCCAAGCACTCCGACTGCGCGCAGGTCGGCATCGCCAGCATCCAGCGCGAGCTGCCGGCGACCGCCACCGAGGCCGACGTCCTGGCCGTGGTCGAGGAGCTGAACGCCGACCCCGAATGCACCGGCTACATCGTCCAGCTGCCCCTGCCGAAAGGCATCGGGGAGAGCACGATCCTCGAGGCGATGGACCCGGCCAAGGACGCCGACGGGCTGCACCCGGTGAGCCTGGGCCGCCTGGTGCTCAACGTCCCTGGCGCGCTCCCGGCCACGCCGGTCGCGATCGTGGAGCTGCTGCGCCGGTACCAGGTGCCGGTGGCCGGCGCCGAGGTCGTCGTCATCGGCCGCGGGATCACCGTGGGTCGCCCGCTCGGGCTCCTGCTCACCCGCCGCACCGAGAACGCCACCGTGACCCTGTGCCACACCGGCACGCGCGATCTGGCCGCGCACGTGCGCTCCGCCGACATCGTGGTGGCCGCGGCCGGCGTCCCCGGGCTGGTCACCGCGGAGATGGTGCGGCCGGGTGCCGCCGTCCTCGACGTGGGCGTCAGCCGGATCGACGGGAAGATCGCCGGCGACGTCGCGCCGGACGTGCGCGACGTGGCCGGTCACGTCGCGCCCAACCCCGGCGGCGTCGGCCCGATGACGCGGGCGATGCTGCTCCAGAACGTCGTCCTCGCCGCCGAGCAGGCCGCGGCGCTCGAGGCGCTCACCGCCTGAGCATGACGCGCCCACCCCTCTACGTCCGCCGCCCCTTCCTGGCCGGCCTGCTCCGCCAGCTCCCGTTGCTGCTGGCGCTGGCGACCGTGGGCGCCGGGCTGCTGGTCGTGACCCTCGGTCATTGGCGCCAGGGACTGGTCGTGATCGGCCTGGTGCTCATCGCGGCGGCGGTCCTGCGGCTGCTGCTGCCCGTCCGGAGCGTGGGCTTCCTCGCCGTCCGGAGCCGCTTCGTCGACGTCCTGTTCCTCGCCGGCGCCGGCGTGGCGCTCACCGTCCTGGTCCTCACGATCCCGCTGCCCCAGCCGTGAGCGGCCCACCCGCGCGGGCGGTGCGGCCGACTCAGCGATAGGTTCCTGGCCATGGCAGAGAAGTCGCGGAAGGGCAAGGTCACCGTCGTCGGCGCCGGTTTCTACGGCTCGACCACAGCACTCCGGCTCGCCGAGTACGACATCTTCGAGACCGTCGTGCTCACCGACATCGTGGAGGGAAAGCCCGAAGGCATCGCGCTGGACATGAACCAGTCGCGCCCCATCGAGGGTTTCGAGACGAAGGTCGTCGGGGTCGGCGGGGGTTCCTACGAGGGCACCGAGGGATCCGACGTCGTCGTCATCACCGCGGGAATCCCTCGCAAGCCCGGCATGAGCCGGATGGACCTCATCGAGACCAACGCGAAGATCGTCCGCCAGGTGGCGGAGAGCATCGCCGCGGCATCGCCGGACGCGGTGATCATCGTCGTCTCCAACCCGCTGGACGAGATGACGGCGCTGGCTCAGCTGGCCACCCAGTTCCCGAAGAACCGGGTCATGGGCCAGGCCGGCATGCTCGACACCGCGCGCTTCAGCAACAACGTGGCCGAGGAGCTCGGCGTCCCCGTCTCCTCCGTGCAGACCCTCACGCTCGGCTCGCACGGCGACACGATGGTCCCCGTGCCCTCGCGCTGCACCGTCGACGGCAAGCCGCTCTCCGACGTGCTCGCCCAGGACCGCATCGACCACCTGGTCGACCGCACCCGCAACGGCGGCGCCGAGGTCGTTGCGCTGCTCAAGACCGGCTCGGCCTACTACGCGCCCTCGGCCGCGGCCGCCCGCATGGCGCGCGCCGTCATGGAGGACTCGGGCAGCGTCATGCCGGTCTGCGCCTGGGTGGACGGCGAGTACGGCATCGACGGCGTCTACCTCGGCGTGGAGGCGGAGATCGGGCGCGAGGGCGTGCGACGGGTCGTCGAGGGCGACCTGTCCGAGAGCGAGCTGTCCGGTCTGCGCGAGGCGGCCGAGGCCGTGCGCGCCAAGCAGGCCGACGTAGCCGACCTCTGAGCCGACCCTGGCTCGGAGCTGTAGAGAGGGAACACCTGACGTGAGCAAGATCAAGGTCGAGGGCACCGTCGTCGAGCTCGACGGCGACGAGATGACCCGGATCATCTGGCAGTTCATCAAGGACCAGTTGATCCTCCCGTACCTGGACGTGAACCTGGAGTACTACGACCTGGGCATCGAGTCGCGGGACGCCACCGACGACCAGATCACCATCGACGCCGCCAACGCGATCAAGAAGCACGGCGTCGGTGTCAAGTGCGCGACCATCACGCCGGACGAGGGGCGGGTCGAGGAGTTCGGCCTGAAGAAGATGTGGCGCTCCCCGAACGGGACCATCCGCAACATCCTCGGCGGCGTCATCTTCCGCGAGCCGATCATCATGCAGAACGTCCCGCGTCTGGTGCCGGGCTGGACCAAGCCGATCATCGTCGGCCGGCACGCGTTCGGTGACCAGTACCGCGCGACCGACTTCCGGTTCCCCGGCGAGGGGACGCTGACGATCACCTTCACGCCGAAGGACGGATCGGAGCCGATCGAGCACGAGGTCTTCCAGTCCCCGGGCGGCGGCGTCGCGATGGCGATGTACAACCTCGACGACTCGATCCGGGACTTCGCCCGCGCATCGCTGAACTACGGCCTGGACCGCAACTACCCGGTCTACCTCTCCACGAAGAACACGATCCTCAAGGCCTACGACGGCCGGTTCAAGGACATCTTCGAGGAGGTGTTCCAGGCCGAGTTCAAGGAGAAGTTCGACGCGGCGGGCATCACCTACGAGCACCGCCTCATCGACGACATGGTCGCCGCCTCCCTCAAGTGGGAGGGCGGATACGTCTGGGCGTGCAAGAACTACGACGGCGACGTGCAGTCCGACACCGTGGCACAGGGCTTCGGCTCGCTGGGCCTCATGACGTCGGTGCTGGCCACCCCGGACGGCCGCACGGTCGAGGCCGAGGCCGCGCACGGCACCGTGACCCGGCACTTCCGCCAGCACCAGCAGGGCAAGGACACGTCGACCAACCCGATCGCGTCGATCTTCGCGTGGACGCGGGGCCTGGCCCACCGCGGCAAGCTGGACGGCACCCCTGAGGTGACCCGGTTCGCCGAGACCCTGGAGCGGGTCTGCATCGAGACCGTCGAGGGCGGTCAGATGACCAAGGACCTCGCGCTGCTGATCTCGCGGGACAGCCCGTGGCTGACCACCCAGGACTTCCTGGCGGCCATCGACACCAACCTCCAGAAGGCCATGGCCTGAGGTAGGACCGTCGCGCCACGGCCCCCTCGCCCACGACGGGTGCGGGGGCCGTCGCGCGTCCGCCGTGAGCCCGGAAAGCACACTCTCGCCGCGCCCTGGACGGCGAACGGGTGGGGTCAGCCGAAGAGTTGGGTCCACCACGGGCCGCCGCCGCCCTCGGCGATGCCCACGCCGAGCCGGGTCAGGCCGCAGTCGAGGATGTTCGCCCGGTGCCCCGCGCTGTTCATCCACGAGTTCATGACGTCGGCGGCGTCCACCTGGCCGCGGGCGATGTTCTCGGCCCGCGCGTCGACCCCGGCGTCGTCGGCCCGGTCGAACGGGCTCAGCCCCTCGGGGTTGACGTGGTCGAAGAACGCGCGGTCCCGCATGTCGTCGCTGTGCGCCCGCGCGACCGAGGCCAGCCCGCCGTCGGCGGAGACCGGGCCGCATCCGGCGGCGGCCCGCTCCTCGTTGACCAGCGCCACCACCTGGTCCTCGGTACCGCCGGACGGTGTCGCGGGAGCGGCCGCCGGCGCGGGCACGGTGACCTCCGGCGCGGAAGCGGCGACCTCCGGGACGGGCACCGTCTCGGGAGCCGGGGCAGGGGCCGGCGGGTCCTCGGAGGGAGCCGGCGTCGGAGCGACCACTTCGGGAACGGCCGGGGCACCGGCGACGTCGCCGGCCGGCGGCGCGGCGGAGGTCACCGGAGCCGCCGACGACCAGGTCGCCTCCGGTGCCGCGGTGGTCTCCCCGGTCGCGGTGGAGAACGTCGCGGACGACGTCAGCCCGGCGAACGTCTCCGACGTCGGGACCCCGTCCTGGCCGAGGACCACCGGCGAGTGCGGCACCCCGTTGCCGGCCACCACGGGGACGGCGAGCACGAGCGCGGTGACCACGCTGCTGAGGAAGGTGCTCAGCGCCAGCCGCCCGCTGCGGTGGCCGCTCGCCCGCCCGAGGAGGCGGGCGCGGCGGCTCGCGCCACTGGTCGGTCGGACGCGAGGCGCGGGCCCCTCGGGAACGTGGTGCACGATGCGGACCTCACGAGTGATTGATCACGATTCGTTACTGCACCGAGACTAACGGTGCGCGCAAGGTCACCGTGAGTCGGGGGCGACGACGTTCTCTCCCCGACGGGGACACCCGCAGGAGGGGCGGCCGGCCCCCGGGGCGCACCTGCGGCGCGACCGACCAGGCACCATGGATGCGACCGCGCTCCACCACCCCAGTCCCCGAGGAGAACGCCGCCGGTGAGCGACGTCTGGCTCAGCATCGTCATGGTCGTCGTCTTCATCATGATCGGCGGGGTCTTCGCAGGCGCCGAGATCGCCCTGGTCTCCCTGCGCGAGTCCCAGGTCCGCGCCATGGCCGAGACGGGCCGCCGCGGCCTGGCCGTGCAGACGCTGCTCAGCGACCCCAACCGCTTCCTGGCGGCCGTCCAGGTCGGCGTGACGTTCGCCGGCTTCTTCTCCGCAGCCTTCGGCGCCAGCACCCTGTCCCAGCCCTTCGCCGACTGGCTCGTCGGTCGAGGCGTGTCCGAGGGGCTGGCGGGCACCCTCGCACTCGTCCTCGTCACCATCGCCATCAGCTACCTGTCGCTGGTCGTCGGCGAGCTCACCCCCAAGCGGCTGGCCCTCCAGCGGGCCGAGGGCTTCGCCCTCCTCGTCGCCGCGCCGCTGAACGCGATCGCGACGCTGTCCCGTCCGGTCATCTGGCTGCTCTCGCAGTCCACCAACGTCCTCGTGCGGATCTTCGGCGGGGACCCCAAGCAGAGCGGGGAGGCGATCAGCCAGGAGGAGCTCCGCGACCTGGTCGCCGCCCACGAGTCCCTCAGCAGCGACGAGCGACGGCTGATCGACGAGGTCTTCCGCGCGGGCGAGCGCGAGGTGCGCGAGGTCATGACGCCGCGCACGGAGGTCGCGTTCCTGGAGGCGTCCATGACGGCCAGCCGGGCGGCCAAGCTCGTGGCCGACTCCAACTGGTCGCGCTTCCCGGTCGCCGGCCGCGACCAGGACGACGTCGTGGGGTTCGTCCACGTCCGCGACCTGTTCCTGCCCAACCACCCCGCCGGCCGCGCGGCGACCGTGGGCGACCTCGCCCGCGAGGTGAAGCGGCTGCCCGGCACCGCCGGGGTCCTCATGGCCCTCAGCGAGATGCGGCGCGGGAGCGACCACCTCGCCATCGTCATCGACGAGTACGGCGGCACCGACGGGATCGTCACGCTCGAGGACCTCATCGAGGAGGTCATCGGCGAGATCTACGACGAGTACGACGCGGAGGTCGAGCAGGACAAGCAGGCCCCCGGCGGCCCGCACGAGGTGGACGGCCTGCTCAACCTCGACGACTTCACCGAGGCCACCGGGCTGCAACTGCCCGACGGGCCCTACGAGACCGCCGCCGGGTACGTCCTGGCCGAGCTGGGCCGGCTGCCGGAGCTCGGGGACGTCGTCCAGGTCGAGGGCCGCACCCTGTCGGTCGTCGAGCTCGACGGGCGGCGGATCAGCCGGCTGCTGGTCAGCCCGCCTCCGGAGCCGACCGCCGAGGAGGACGGCGCCTCGACCGGCGCTGCCGGCGGCTAGCGCGCCTGCGCCACCCGTCAGGCCCGGGTCCTGACTCTGCCCTCAGGCCCGGGTCCTGGCTCTGCCCTCAGGCCCGGGTCCTGGCTCTGCCCTCAGGCCCGGGTCCTGGCTCTGCCCTCAGGCCCGGGTCCTGGCCACGTCCCACGCGTCGCGGACGATCCCCGCCAGGTCGGTGTGCCGGGGCGCCCACCCGAGGTCGGACCGGATGAGGTCGCTGGACGCCACCAGCTGGGCCGGGTCGCCGGCCCGGCGGGCGCCGACGACGACCGGCACGGGGTGCCCGGTGACCTCGCGGGCCGCGTCCACCACCTCCTGCACGGAGAACCCGGTGCCGTTGCCCAGGTTGTAGATGCGGTGCTCGCCCTCGGCCGGTGCGGACAGCGCCAGCAGGTGCGCGTCGGCGAGGTCCTCGACGTGCACGTAGTCGCGGATGCAGGTGCCGTCGGGCGTCGGGTAGTCCTCGCCGTAGATGGTGAGCGCCTCGCGCTTCCCGGCCGCCACCTCCAGCGCGATCGGGATCAGGTGCGTCTCGGTCGCATGCCGCTCGCCCAGCCCGTAGGCGGCTCCGGCGACGTTGAAGTACCGCAGGCTGACCGCGGCGAACCCGTGCGCGACCGCGTAGGAGGTCAGCATGTGGTCCACGGCCAGCTTCGAGGCGCCGTAGGTGTTGGTCGGTCGCGTCGGGGCGTCCTCGCGGATGGGCACCGACTCCGGCTCCCCGTAGGTGGCCGCCGTGGAGGAGAACACGATCCGGCGGCAGTCGGCCGCGCGCATGGCCTCCAGCAGGGCGAGCGAGCCGCCGACGTTGGTGTCCCAGTACTCGTGCGGGCGCTGCTGGGAGACCCCGACCAGGCTCTTGGCGGCGAAGTGCAGCACCGCCTCCGGCCGGACGTCGGCGAGCACCGGCGCGCTGTCGTGCAGGGAGACCGCGGCGAGCGTGGCGCCGGAGGGCACCGCGTCGGCGTGACCGGTGGACAGGTCGTCGAGCACCGTCACCTCGTGCCCGGCGGCCAGCAGCCCCGCCGTCACTACGCTGCCGATGTAGCCGGCCCCACCGGCGACGAGTACGCGCATGGCGCCACCTTAGGTTCGGTCGGCCCCGCGCGCCCCACCGCACAGGCGCCCGCCTGGACAGGAGGCAGAGTTCCGTGGTGAACCCACGACCGGTGGTGGCGTCCCTGCCGGCCTACCGGCCCGGCCGCAACCCCGCCGACCTGGCGCGTGAGATCGGCGTCGACCGCGCGGTCAAGCTGGCCAGCAACGAGGTCGCGTTCCCCCCGCTGCCCGCCGTCGTCCAGGCCGTCGCCGCGGCTGCCACGCAGACCAACCGGTACCCCGACAACGGCGCCGTGGTCCTCACCCGGGCGCTGGCCGAGCGCTACGGCGTCGACCCGCGGCAGGTGGCCACCGGGTGCGGTGCGGTGACCCTGTGCCAGGAGCTCGCCCAGGCCTACAACGACCCCGGCAGCAGCATCGCCTTCGCCTGGCGCTCCTTCGAGATGTACCCCCTGCTGGCCTCGGTGGCCGGTGCCCGCGCCCTGCGCGTGCCGCTGGTGCCCGGGCGCCCGGACGGCGTGGCCGACACCCACGACCTGGACGGGCTGCTCGCCGCCGTCGACGAGAGCACCCGCCTGGTGTTCGTCTGCAACCCGAACAACCCCACCGGGACGGCGGTCCGGCGTGCCGAGCTCGAGCGGTTCCTCGACGCGGTCCCCGCGCAGACCCTCGTGGTCCTCGACGAGGCCTACCGCGAGTTCGTGACCGACCCCGACGTCCCCGACGGCATCGAGCTCATGCGCGGCCGGCCCAACGTCGCCGTGCTGCGGACGTTCTCCAAGGCGTGGGGCCTCGCCGGGCTGCGGGTCGGCTACCTGCTCGCCGAGGACCCGGCCGTGGCCGAAGCCGTCCGCAAGACCCACGTCCCCTTCAGCGTCTCGATGCTGGCCCAGGCCGCGGCGGTGGCGGCCCTCGCCAGCGAGGACGAGGTCCGGGCCCGCTGCGCGGCCGTCACCGCCGAGCGGGAGCGGCTCACCTCTGCCCTGCGCGACCGCGGCCTCGACGTCGCCGACAGCCAGGCCAACTTCGTCTGGCTGCCGGTCGGGGAGCAGGCGGCGGAGCTCGCCGGGGCGCTGGAGGCCCGCGCCGTCATCGTCCGGCCGTTCGCCGGGGAGGGGGTGCGCGTCACCGTCGGCACCCCGGAGGAGGACGACCTCTTCCTCGCGGCGCTCGACGACGCGCTGGACACCGCCGGCCTGCGGGGATGAGCTGATCGGGGGAGGTCGACCCGTCCTCCGCTGTCGGCTGGTTTGATGGCCGACGTGCCACCGCCCTCGATGCCATTGCCCCGGGTCCTGTCCGGCATCCAGCCGACGGCGGGCTCCTTCCACCTCGGCAACTACCTCGGGGCGCTGCGCCAGTGGGTCGGCCTGCAGGAGTCCGCGGACGCCTTCTACTGCGTCGTGGACCTGCACGCGATCACGCTGCCGCAGGACCCCGCGGAGCTCCGCCGCAACACCCTGGTCTCGGCCGCGCAGCTGCTCGCCCTGGGCGTCGACCCCGGGCGCAGCAGCCTCTTCGTGCAGAGCCACGTGCCGGAGCACCTGCAGCTCTCGTGGGTCCTGCAGTGCCTCACCGGGTTCGGCGAGGCCGGTCGGATGACGCAGTTCAAGGACAAGAGCCAGCGCGAGGGCACCGGCGGCGCCACGGTCGGGCTGTTCACCTACCCGGTGCTGCAGGCCGCGGACATCCTCGTCTACCAGGCCGACCAGGTGCCGGTGGGTGAGGACCAGCGCCAGCACCTGGAGCTGACCCGCGACCTCGCCACCCGGTTCAACGGCCGGTTCGGGCAGACGTTCACCGTTCCGGAGGCCAAGATCCCGCCGGGTGCGGCCAAGATCCTCGACCTGCAGTCGCCGGACAAGAAGATGAGCAAGAGCCTGCCGCCGGCGGGCTGCGTCTTCCTGCTCGACGAGCCGTCCGTGACGGCGAAGAAGATCCGTTCGGCGGTCACCGACACCGGTCGCGAGGTCGTCGCCGACGCGGAGAACAAGCCGGGCGTCACCAACCTGCTGACCATCCACAGCGCGCTGTCGGGGCACAGCGTCGCCGACCTGGAGCAGCATTTCGCCGGCCGCGGCTACGGGGACCTGAAGAAGGAGCTGGCCGGCGTCGTCACCGACTTCCTCACCCCCGTCCGGGCCCGCACGCAGGAGCTGCTCGACGACCAGGCCGAGCTGGAGCGCATCCTCGCCGAGGGCGCCGAGCGGGCCCGGGCGGTCGCCTCCGCCACCGTCGCCACCGTCTACGACCGCACCGGCTTCCTCCCGCCGGCCGGAGCCCGGCGATGAACGACGACACCTTCGTGACCCGGCTGCCGTCGCCGCCGGAGAACGCCGTCCTCGGCGTCGTCGTCCCGATCCCCCAGCCGTGGGCGCAGCTGCTGGTCGACTGGCGGACCAAGGTGGGCGACCCGCAGGCCGCCCTGGTCCCGCCGCACGTCACCCTGCTGCCGCCGACCGAGGTCCCGGTCAAGGACCGGGCGGCGATCAGCGCGCACCTGGCCGAGGTGGCCCGCCGCCACCCACCGTTCGACATGCACCTCTCGGGGACGGGCACGTTCAAGCCGGTGTCCGACGTCGTCTTCATCGCCGTCGCCCGGGGGATCGGCAATTGCGAGCTGCTCTCCAACGACGTCCGCCGTGGCCCGCTCGCGCGGTCGTTGGCCTTCCCCTACCACCCGCACGTCACCGTGGCCCACGACGTCCCCGAGGACATGCTCGAGCTGGCGTACGACGGCCTGGCCGACCTGTCGGCCGAGTTCCGGGTGACCGCGTTCACCGAGTTCGAGCAGACCCGCGACGGTGCCTGGGCCATCGCCGCCGAGTACCCGCTCACCGGCTGAAGGGCGCGCCCGGAGGGCAGGCCCCAGACTCGGACGGTGAGTTCCGCCGACGAGCCCGCGCCCGCCGGTCGGGAACCCTGGTGGAACCGGGCGTACACGCGGGCCGAGGAGGCCATCGCCGCCCAGCGGCGCCGGCACCGCTGGTTCGACCACCTGGCGCGGGCGGGGGGCCGGTACCAGCGCACCCAGGGCGATCTCATGGCCGCGGGGGTCACCTACTTCGTGTTCCTCGGCCTGTTCCCGGTGCTGCTGCTGATCGCCTCGGTCGTCGGGCTGGTCCTCGCGGGGGACGAGCTCCTCCAGGCCGAGCTGTTCGCGGCCATCCGTGACGCCTTCCCCGGCACGGTGGGCCGGCAGCTGGTGAGCCAGCTGCGCGGGGCGATCGACGGCGCCGGCTTCATCGGACTCATCGCCCTCGCCGGCTCGCTCTACGCGGGGCTGCGGGCCATGGACAAGCTGCGGGTCGGCATGGAACGGATCTGGAAGGGCCACGTCGACCCGCCCGACGTCCTCCGGGACAACCTGCAGGACCTCGTCTCCCTGGTCGCGCTGGCCGCGGTCGGGCTGGCCAGCCTGGGCCTCACCGGCGCGGTCACCCAGGCGACGTCGTGGGTGCTGGACCTGCTCGGCATGGCCGACGAGCCGGGGTTCGGCGTGCTGACGTGGGTCCTGGGCATCACGCTGGCCGTCGCCGTCGACACCGCCGTCTTCCTCTGGCTGCTGCGGGTCGTGCCGTCGGTGAACCATCCGCTGCGGCTGCTGCTGCCCGGGGCGCTGCTGGGGGCCGCCGGGGTGGAGGTGCTCAAGCTGATCGGCGGCTACTACCTGTCGCTGATCTCCGACAGCGTCACGGCCTCGGCGTTCGGCGGGTCGGTGGGGCTGCTCGTCTGGATCAACCTGGTCGCCCGGTTCGCCTTCTTCATGGCCGCGTGGACGTCGACCCTCCGGCGGATCGAGGCGGTGAGTCCTCCCTGGGAGGACCCCCGGGTGGTGGCCTGAGCGAACCGGCCGCCCGCCGCCGCACCAGGAGGGTCGTCGTCCCGACGGCGAGGGCGCCGAGGGCCAGCGGCACCCACGGTGCAGAGTCGTCGTCGCCGGACGGCGGGTCGGCCTGCGATGCGAGTTCCGGCTGCAGGGTCGGTCGGGCCGGCGCAGTGGTGGGGGAAGGCAGCGGCGGGAGGTCCCCGGAGGCGACGAGCGTGCCGACCTCCTCGACGCCCGGGGGGACGGTGAACCCCCAGTCCAGCAGCAGGGCCGCCTGGTCCGCCGCACGGAGCGGGACGTTCTCGGTGTCCATGACGCTGACGACCAGCCGCCGGCCGTTGCGCTCGGCGGCCGTCACGAAGGTGTGCCGGGCCGCGTCGGTGAACCCGGTCTTGCCGCCGAGGTTGCCCGGGCTGCCGGCCAGCGGGTTCTGGTTCTGGATCTGGTAGCCGGGGGAGCGCCCCTCGACCGCGGGAATGTCGGCCGTGGGGGTGGTGAGCACCGCGGCGGTTCCCGGGTCGGCGACCAGGGCGCGGAAGATCAGCGCCAGGTCGTAGGGCGAGGAGGACTGGCCCGCGACGTCCAGCCCGGACGGGGTCCCGGCGACCGTGTCGTAGGCGCCGATGTCCTCGGCGGTCTCGTTCATCGCCGCCACCGTGACCGTCGCGCCCCCCGCAGTCCGGGCCAGGGCGCTGGCCGCGTCGTTGCCCGACTGCAGCATCAGCGCCTGGAACAGCAGCGACACCGGGTAGCGGCCGCCCACGACAAGCCCGACGCGGCTGCCCTCGATGTTCTCGTCCTCGGCCGTCCCCTCGACCACGGTCGCCGGGTCGAGCACGGGGGCGAGCGTCAGCAGGGTCAGCGTCTTGAGGGTGCTGGCCGGGTAGTAGCGGCCGTGCGGGTCGCGTGCGGCCAGGACGTCGCCGGTGCCGGTGTCGGCCACCAGCCAGCCGTTCGCCGCCAGCCCCTCCGGCAGCGTCGGCGCCCCGGTGGCCACGACGGTCCCGCGGGTGTCCAGCCCCTCGCCACCGACCGTCCGTCCGTCGGGCGCCGAGCCCTGCGGGGGGCGGCCGGCGTACGGGGCGGTTGGCGTCGGGGCAGTGGGATCCACCGTGGGGCGGGCGTCCTCGGCGGCGGCCGGTCCGGCGGTCGGCAGGGCGATGGCCGGTAGGGCGATGACCGGCAGTGCGATGGCCGCCGCGACCAGGGCGGCCACCGGCCACCGCGCGCCCGGCAGCCGTCGCCTCATGGGCTGGCACGCTATGCCGTCGGGAGAGCCCACGCGCCACCGAGTGACCCAGCCCACGACCGGCGCCCGGCTTCGCAACGATCGCATCTCAGTCGGCCCGGAGCCCCTGGTCTCCGCGCGGCACGCAGTTAGCGTTCCTCAGTCCTCAACGACCGGGTCCGGCCAGTGCCGGCGGACCGGGGTCCGCGGATACCTGAAATCACACGGGGCGCGCTCTCTCCACCTGCGCGTCCCCCCAGAGAGGAGATCGTCTTGCGCCGAGCGCGGATGACGAAGGTCGCAGCGCTGCTGCTGGCCGGCGGCCTGGCCCTGTCGGCCTGTGCCAGCGACGAGGAGGGCGGCGGCGAAGCCGCCGGTGGCGGCGGTGGCGGAGGCGGTGGCAGCGAGGACCTCAAGGTCGGCGTCGCCTACGACACCGGTGGCCGTGGCGACCGCTCGTTCAACGACTCGGCCATCGCCGGTGTCGAAGCCGCGATCGAGGAGCACGGTGGCGAGGTCCGCGACCTGTCCCCGAACGCCGACGCCTCCAACCGCGTGGAGCTGCTCACCCAGCTCGCCGACGAGGGCTACAACCCCGTCATCGCCGTCGGCTTCGCCTACGGCGACGTGATCGGCGACGTCGTCGAGCAGTACCCGGACACGACGTTCGCGATCATCGACTCCTCGGTCGAGGAGATCGGCGCCGACAACCTCGTCGGCCTGCTGTTCGCCGAGGAGCAGGGCTCCTTCCTCGCCGGTGTCGCCGCGGCGCTGAAGAGCGAGAAGGGCAGCGTCGGCTTCGTCGGCGGCGTCGAGACCCCGCTGATCGAGAAGTTCCAGGCGGGCTTCGAGGCCGGCGTCGAGGCCGTCGACCCGGCCACCACCGTCACCTCGCAGTACATCTCGCCCGCCGGTGACTTCTCCGGCTTCAACGACCCGGCCAAGGGCCAGATCGTGGCGCAGGGCATGTTCGACGGCGGGGCCGACATCGTCTACCACGCCGCCGGCGGCTCGGGCCTGGGCGTCTTCCAGGCCGCCGCCGCGTCGAACGGTCGCGCGATCGGCGTCGACTCCGACCAGTACAACACCGTCGACGACCCGGCCCTGCAGACCGTGATCATGACCTCGATGCTCAAGCGCGTCGACAACGCCGTCCAGGCGTTCATCGACGGCTTCGTCGAGGGCGAGGTCGAGGGCGGCACGGACGTCGTCAACGACCTCGAGTCCGAGGGCGTCGGCCTGGCCACCACCGGTGGGTACATCGACGACATCCAGGCTGACATCGACGAGTTCCGCCAGCAGATCATCGACGGGGAGATCGAGGTCCCCACGACCCCGTGATCCCCGGACGCGGGCCCGCTCACGCGGGTCCGCGTCCTGAACGGCCCCGACGGCGGGTCCGGGCGCACCGCACTCCTGGTGCGGCGCCCGGGCCCGTCGTCGTGATCAGCGATGGCACCCAGATCCGTCGGAACCCCGGCCGTCCTCAGTCGTGGCGGGGTGCGACATCATGCGGCCAGCCCCGTCCGCGTTCGCCCCAGAAGGTCGTGCCGGATGAGGGTCACCGATGCCGCGCACCCGTGGCAGCAGACGAGGGAGAGGCCCACCATGGCCCTGACAGGAGTGACCGGTGACGGCGCGGCTCCGGCCGCACCCGCCGGCGAGGCCTACGCCGTCCAGCTGCGCGGCATCACCAAGCGCTTCCCCGGCGTGGTCGCCAACCGCGACATCGAGCTGCGGGTCCGCCGGGGCGAGGTGCACGCGATCGTCGGGGAGAACGGCGCGGGCAAGTCCACCCTGATGAAGACCCTGTACGGCATGCACCGCCCCGACGAGGGCCAGATCCTGCTCGACGGGCGCGAGGTCCACTTCAAGAGCCCGGCCGACGCGATCGCCGCCGGCATCGGCATGGTCCACCAGCACTTCATGCTGGCCGACAACTTCACCGTCCTCGAGAACATCGTGCTGGGCAGCGAGCCGACGAAGGGCGTCCGCCTGGACCGCGCCGAGGCCCGCCGCCGCATCCGCGAGATCTCCGACCGGTACTCCCTGGGCCTGGACCCCGACGACCTGGTCGAGAACCTCGGCGTCGGGGCCCGCCAGCGGGTCGAGATCGCCAAGGTGCTCTACCGCGGCGCGACGACGCTGATCCTCGACGAGCCGACGGCCGTGCTCGTCCCGCACGAGGTCGACGAGTTGTTCGGCAACCTCGCCGAGCTCACCCGCGAGGGCCTGACGGTCATCTTCATCTCCCACAAGCTCGACGAGGTGCGCCGGGTGGCCAACGGGATCACCGTCATCCGGCGCGGCACGACGGTCGGGACGGCGGACCCGCGGACGACGACCGTCCGCCAGCTGGCCGAGATGATGGTCGGCTCCGAGCTGCCCTCCCCGGAGACCCGCACCTCCACGGTCCGCGACGAGCCGGTCCTGGTGCTGCGGAACCTCACCGTGCGCACCGTGGAGGGCCGTGCGCTCATCGAGGACGTCGACCTGACCGTGCGCGCCGGCGAGGTCGTCGGCATCGCCGGCGTCGAGGGCAACGGCCAGGCCGAGCTCGTCGACGCGATCATGGGACTGCGGCCGCTGGCCTCGGGCGAGGTGCACCTCGACGGTGGGACGACGGGCGACGGCGGGAGCGCCGGGCTGGAGGACATCACCGGCTGGAGCACCCGCGCGCGCCGCGAGGCCGGGCTGGGCTTCATCCCGGAGGACCGGCACCGGCAGGGCATCCTGCTCGACGCGCCGCTCTGGGAGAACCGGATCCTCGGCCACCAGACCCTGCCGCCCGCGGCGAAGGGGCCCTTCATCGACCGCAAGGCGGCCCGCGCCGACACCGAGCGGATCATGGCGGCCTACGACGTCCGCGCCCCCGGACCGGACACGCTCGCCGTGGCGCTGTCCGGCGGGAACCAGCAGAAGCTCATCGTCGGCCGCGAGATGAGCTCGAACCCGCGGCTGCTCATCGCCGCGCACCCCACCCGCGGCGTGGACATCGGCGCCCAGGCCGCCATCTGGGAGCTGCTCAAGGACGCGCGAGCCGAAGGGATGGGGATCCTGCTGATCTCTGCCGACCTCGACGAGCTGATCGGCCTGTCGGACACGCTGCAGGTGATGCTGCGCGGCCGGCTGGTCGCCACGCTGGACCCGGCGCAGGTGACGCCGGAGGAGCTGGGCGGCTACATGACCGGGGCGCGCACCGCGGCGGGTGCGGCATGACCGTCCTCCGCCGCGTCGGGCTGTCGCTGTTCGCCCCGGTCCTCGCCGTCGTCGTCGCGCTGGTCATCTCCTCGCTGGTCATGGCCGCGCTCCAGGTGAACCCGCTGCGGGTGTTCGAGGTGATGCTGGACTTCGGCGAGACCCCTGCGCAGCAGGTCACCGCCATCGTCGTGATCGTCAACCGGGCCATCCCGCTGTTCCTCGCCGGGCTGGCGGTGGCCGTCGCCTTCCGCATGGGGCTGTTCAACATCGGCGTCGAGGGCCAGTACCGGCTGGCCACCATCGTCGCGGCGGCCGTCGGTGCCGCCGTCGCCCTGCCCGGTCCGCTGCACATCCTGCTGATCGTCGTGGTGGCCGTGGCCGTCGCGGCCTGCTGGGCGGGCATCGTCGCCGTGCTCAAGGTGACCCGCGGCGTCAGCGAGGTCATCAGCTCGATCATGCTGAACTTCGTCGCGCTGGGGCTGGCCTCCTACCTGCTCACCGGACCCTTCCGGGGCAGCGAGGAGGGCGCCTCCATCATCAGCACCGCCGAGATCCCGGAGTCGGGGCAGCTCGGCGGGCTGAACGCGGTCTTCGGCGCGATCGGCCTGGCCGAGCCGCCGCGACAGCTCTACGGGTTCCTGCCCATCGCCATCGTCGTGGGGGTGGTCCTGGCCGTGCTGCTCAACCGGACCCGGTTCGGCTACGACCTCCGGGTCAGCGGCCTGTCGCCGTCGGCGGCGAGCGCCAGCGGCGTCGACGCCCGCGGCATGGTCATCAAGACGATGCTGCTGTCCGGCGGAGTGGCCGGGCTCGTCGGCCTCCCCGACCTGCTCGGCACCACGCACTCCTACACGACCGACTTCACCGCGGGGCTCGGCTTCCTCGGCATCGCGGTGGCCCTGCTGGGGCGCAACCGGCCGCTGGGCATCGCCTTCGCGGCGCTGCTCTTCGGGTTCCTCGACCGGTCGCTGGTGCCGCTGCAGATCGCGGACTTCCCGGCGTCGGTGGTCACGATCATCCAGGGCACCATCGTGCTGGCCGTCGTGGTCGCCAACGAGATCGCCCGGCGGGTGGCCCGCCGGAACGCCGAGCGGGGCAGCGGGCAGGCGCCCGCCGCCGTCGCCGGTGACGGCGGCACCGGACCCGATCAGACCTCCGGCGGCCCGGCCGGGCCGGCCGGGGACCTCGACCAGCGACAGGGGGCCCGGGCATGAGCACCGTGGTGAGCTCCTCACCCGGGACCCGGCCGAGCCGCGGTCCGATCACCGACCTGCTGACCGGCGGCGGCAGGGCGCGCCGGTTCGTCTGGCTGGCACTCGCCGCGATCGTGGTGATCTCGCTCGTGCGCGCGATCAGCAGCGAGGAGGCGCTGACCTCCTCGTCCACGATGTCGGCCGCGCTCCTGCTGGCCGTGCCGATCGGGCTGGCCGCCCTGGGCGGGCTCTTCTCCGAGCGCGCGGGCGTGGTCAACATCGGCCTCGAGGGCATGATGATCCTGGGCACCTGGGGGGCCGGGTTCGCCGGCTACCAGTGGGGCTGGGGAGCCGCGCTGGTCGGCGGTGTCCTGTTCGGCGCGCTGGGCGGCCTGCTGCACGCGGTGGCCACGGTGACCTTCGGCGTCGACCACGTTGTCTCGGGCGTGGCGATCAACATCCTCGCCGCCGGGGTCGCGCGGTTCCTGTCCGAGCTGCTCTACACCGACAACGAGGCGGGCGGCGGCGTCACGCAGTCGCCGGCGCTGTCCAGCGATCCGCCGGAGCTCTCGCTGCCGGTGCTCTCCTCCGGCCCCGACCTGCTCGGCGACCTGGAGGGCCGGCACTGGTTCCTGATCAGCGACCTGGCCGGCGTGCTCCGCGGGGTCACCAGCGGGATCGGCGTGCTGACGATCCTCGCCGTGCTGCTGATCCCGGCGTCCTACCTGCTGCTCTGGCGGACGGCGTTCGGCCTGCGGCTGCGCGCCTGCGGGGAGAACCCGGCGGCCGCTGACTCCCTGGGCGTGGCCGTCTACCGGATGAAGTACATCGCGGTGATCATCTCCGGCGCGCTGGCCGGCATGGGCGGGGTCTTCCTCGTCTTCATCGCCGGGATCTACCGCGAGAACCAGACCAACGGCCGCGGGTTCATCGGCCTGGCCGCGCTGATCTTCGGCAACTGGCGGCCCGGTGGCCTGGCGGCCGGTGCGGGCCTCTTCGGCTTCGCCGACGCCCTGCAGCTGCGCAGCCGGACCGCCGTCGTCGCGCTGCTGCTGCTCGTCGCCGTCCTGCTGGCCGGCGTCGCGCTCTGGCAGGCGGTGCGCCGCCGGGCCCTGCAGGCGATCCTGGCCGCCGCGTTCGCCGCCGCGGCGCTGGCCGGCTTCATCGGGATCGACGAGCTGCCGCCGGGGATCGTCTCGTTCACCCCGCACCTGACGACGCTGCTGGTCCTGTCGCTGGCCTCCCAGCGATTGCGCATGCCCCAGGCCGACGGCCTGGTCTACCGACGAGGAGAGCACTAGTGACGGGAGCGGACAGGACCGTGAGCATCGCAGCGAGCGCCAGCGAGCGAGGAGCGGAGCGGTCCGCGGGAGCGACCCGATGACCGAGCCTGATTGGGACGCCCTGCGGGCGGCCGCGCGCGAGGCGATGACGCACGCGTACGCGCCCTACTCGAGGTTCCCCGTCGGCGTCGCCGGGCTCGTGGACGACGGCCGCGTGGTCACCGGCTGCAACGTCGAGAACGCCTCGTACGGGCTGAGCCTGTGCGCCGAGTGCGGGATGGTCAGCGAGCTGGCCCGCAGTGGCGGCGGCCGGCTCGTCGCCGTGGCCTGCGTGGGTGGCGACGGGCAGCCGCTCATGCCCTGTGGCCGGTGCCGGCAGCTGCTGTGGGAACACGGGGGCGCGGACATGCTCATCGAGACGGTGTCGCTCGGGATCGTGCCCATGCGCCAGGTGCTGCCCGACGCCTTCGGGCCGGACGACCTGATCGCCGCGGCCGAGCGGGGCCAGGGCTGATGGACGCGATCGACGTCCTCCGGACCAAGCGGGACGGCGGTGAGCTCACGGCCGAGCAGATCCGCTGGATCATCGCCGCCTACACCGCGGGGACGGTGCCCGACGAGCAGATGAGCGCGTTGCTCATGGCGGTCTTCTTCCGCGGCATGACGCCGGGCGAGCTCGCCGTGTGGACCCAGGCGATGATCGACTCCGGCGAGCGCAAGGACCTCTCCTCGCTGGGCCGGCCGACGGCCGACAAGCACTCCACCGGCGGCGTGGGCGACAAGATCACGCTGCCGCTCGCACCGCTGGTGGCCGCCTGCGGGGTGGCCGTCCCGCAGCTGTCCGGTCGCGGGCTCGGCCACACCGGCGGCACGCTGGACAAGCTCGAGGCGATCCCGGGGTGGCGCGCCGACGTCCACGAGGAGGCCTACCTCCGCCAGCTGCGCGAGGTGGGCGCGGTCATCTGCGCGGCGGGCAACGACCTCGCGCCGGCCGACAAGAAGCTGTACGCGCTGCGCGACGTCACCGGGACCGTGGAGTCCATCCCGCTGATCGCCAGCTCGATCATGAGCAAGAAGATCGCCGAGGGCGCCGACGCGCTGGTGCTGGACGTCAAGACCGGCTCGGGCGCCTTCATGAAGGAACCCGACGCCTCCCGCGAGCTGGCCCGCACCATGGTCGGCCTGGGCGAGGCGGCCGGGGTGCGGACGGTCGCGCTGGTGACGGCGATGGACCGCCCGCTGGGACGGGCCGCGGGCAACGCCGTCGAGGTGGCCGAGTCCGTCGAGGTGCTGGCCGGTGGCGGTCCGGCCGACGTCGTCGAGCTGACCCTCGCGCTGGCCCGCGAGATGCTCGCCGCTGCCGGCCGGGAGGGCATCGACCCGGCCGACGCCCTGGCCGACGGCCGGGCGATGGACGTCTGGCGGGCGATGATCGCTGCCCAGGGCGGGGACCCCGACGCGCCGCTGCCGACGCCGGCCGAGACCCACGTGGTGACGGCGCCGGCGACCGGCACGCTGACCCGGCTGGACGCGTACTCGCTCGGCGTCGCGGCCTGGCGGCTCGGTGCCGGCCGGGCGCGCAAGGAGGACCCGGTGTCGGCCGCGGCCGGCATCCGCTGGACTGCTGGGGTGGGCGAGCAGGTGACCGCCGGTCAGCCGCTCCTGGAGCTGCAGACCGACGACGCAGCGCGCATCCCACGCGCGCTGGAGGCGCTGGAGGGCGCCGTCGGCATCGACACCGGCGACGAGCCGCTGCCACTGGTCCTCGACCGCATCACCGCCTGAGGACGGGGCCACAGGGACATGGGGGACACTGTCTCCTCGTGACCCGCACACCCGCTCCGGCGACGGCCGTGCACGACGGGCCTGCGTTCCCGCTGGACCCGGGCGCCGCGATCTCCATCCGCGGCCTGGTGAAGCGCTACGGCGACTTCGCGGCCGTCGACGGGCTGGATCTCGACATCCGCCGCGGCGAGATCTTCGCGCTGCTGGGCCCGAACGGCGCCGGGAAGACGACGACCGTGGAGATCTGCGAGGGCTACCGGTCCCGGGACGCCGGCGACGTCCGGGTGCTGGGGGAGGACCCGGCCGACGGGGCGCGCTCCTGGAAGGCGCAGCTGGGCATCGTGCTGCAGTCCGGCGCCGGCGACAGCCAGCTGACCGCGCGCGAGATGCTCACCGCCCAGGCCTCCTACTACGCCGACCCTCGCGACCCCGACGAGGTGCTCGAGCTGGTCGGGCTCACCGAGAAGGCGGGCGTCCGCGGGAAGTCGCTCTCCGGTGGCCAGCGCCGCCGGCTCGACGTCGCGCTGGGCATCGTCGGCCGCCCGACCCTGCTCTTCCTCGACGAGCCGACCACCGGTTTCGACCCCGAGGCCCGGCGCCAGTTCTGGTCACTGATCCGCTCGCTGCGCGAGCTGGGGACCACGATGCTGCTGACCACCCACTACCTGGACGAGGCCGAGGCCCTGGCCGACCGGGTCGGCGTGATCACCCGCGGCCGGCTGGTCGAGGTGGCGGTCCCGTCCCTGCTCGGCGGCCGCGAGAGCGCACCGGCGGTCGTCAGCTGGACCGAGGACGGCGCCCGCCGCACCGAGGCGACGGCCACGCCGACCGCCCTGCTCCGGACGCTGTCCGCGCGCTTCCCCGGCGAGGTCCCCGACCTGGCGGTCGCCCGGCCCACGCTCGAGGACGTCTACCTGCAGATGATCGGCGAGACCCGATGACCACTCCGATGACCACTCCGGTGGCCACGAAGCCGCTGCCGTCCCTGCCCGCCGTCTACCGCTCGCGGGCCTCGGTCGAGCTCAAGGAGTTCTTCCGGCAGCGGGAGTCGGTGGTCTTCACGCTGATGCTGCCGGTGCTGCTGCTCGTGGTCTTCGGGGCGGTGCTGGACTTCGACCTCGGCAACGACGTCCCGTTCATCCAGTACTTCATGGCCGGCATCATCGCGGCCGGCATCCTCGGCGCCAGCCTGCAGAACATGGCGATCAGCATCGCCACCGAACGCTCCGACGGGACGCTGAAGAGCCTGGCCGGGACGCCGATGCCCAAGAGCGCGTACTTCGTCGGCAAGGTGGTGCAGGTCCTCGCCGTCACCCTGGCGATCATCGTGATCCTGCTGCTGATCGGCGTCGCCTTCTACGGCATCGACCTGCCCTCGGGTGCCGACTGGCTGACCTTCGCGTGGGTGGCCGGCCTCGGGGCGGCCGGCTGCACCCTGCTCGGCATCGCGCTGTCGAGCCTGGCGAAGAACGGCCGGTCGGCCTCGGCGACGGTGACCCCGTTCGCGCTGCTGCTGCAGTTCATCTCCGGGGTGTTCTTCCAGTTCAGCGAGATCCCGACCTGGATGCAGACGTTCGCGGCGTTCTTCCCGCTGAAGTGGATGGCGCAGGGCCTGCGGTCGGTGTTCCTGCCCGACGTCATGGCCGCCTCCGAGCCGGCCGGCACGTGGGAGCTCGGCCGGACGGCGCTGGTCCTGGGCGCGTGGTGCATCGCCGGACTCCTGCTCTGCGTGGCCACCTTCCGCTGGCAGGATCGCGGATCGCGCTGAGCTAGGTTCTGCGGGTGCCCGCACCGCTCGTCGCCGAGAACGTCGTCCGCGCCCCGAAGGTCCTCCTGCACGACCACCTGGACGGCGGCCTGCGCCCGCAGACGGTGCTGGAACTGGCCGACGAGCACGGGTACCGCGGACTGCCGGCCTCGGACGCCGAGAGCCTCGGGACCTGGTTCCGTGCGGCCGCGGACTCGGGCTCGCTGGTGCAGTACCTGGAGACGTTCGCGCACACCGTCGGCGTGATGCAGCACCCCGAGGCGATCCACCGCGTCGCGCGGGAGTGCGCCCTCGACCTGGCCGCCGACGGCGTCGTCCACGCCGAGGTGCGCTTCGCCCCGGAGCTGTCCACCGCGCAGGGGATGGCGATCGAGGCCGTCGTCGAGGCGATCGTCGCCGGGTTCGCCGACGGCAGCGCCGAGGCCGCGACGCCGATCACCGTCGGGGCGCTGCTCTGCGGGATGCGGCAGACCGACCGCTGGGAGGAGGTGGCCGGCCTCGTCGTCCGCCACCGCGACGCCGGTGTCGTCGGCTTCGACCTCGCGGGCCCCGAGATCGGCTTCCCGCCCGACCGCATCCCGGCCGCCATCGAGCTCCTGGACCGGGCGCGCGCCCACCGCACGATCCACGCCGGCGAGGCGGCCGGCATCGCCAGCATCCGGGCAGCGCTGGACGGCGCGCGGGCGGAGCGGCTGGGGCACGGGATCCGCATCGCCGACGAGGTCGCGGCCGACGGACGTCTCGGCCCGCTGGCGCAGCGGGTGCTCGACGAGCAGGTGGTCCTGGAGATCGCGCCGTCGTCCAACGTGCAGACCGGCGCCTACCCGAGCCTGGCCGAGCACCCCGTCGACCGGCTGCACCGGCTCGGCTTCGCCGTCACGCTCAACACCGACAACCGCCTGATGAGCGGTGTCTCGCTGAGCAGCGAGGTCACCGACGTCGCCACCACGTTCGGCTGGTCCTGGGACGACGTCCGGACGGTCACCGAGCGTGCGCTGGCCGGGGCCTTCATCGACGACGACGAGCGCAAGCGCCTGCTCCACGACGTCGTCCGCCCCGGATACGCCCAGCTGCAGGCCTGACGGCGGGGTGATCGTGGACACCCCGCCTCGGGAATGTTCTGGCGATCTTCGCTGCTAACCTGGGCGTACCGGCACACAGGCCGGTCATCCTCCCGGACGGAACGTCTGGGCATGAGCGCATCCGTGCAGATCCCGCGTTCCATTCCTGGGCGCAGCTGATCGCCAGTGAAGGACGCCGGTACTCCAGGCGCCTTCCTTTTCCACGGGACGCGCTCCGAGCTGTATCGGAGCCCCACCCCGCATGACTGTGGTCAACCCTGTCTCGTTCGAGTCGAACGAGGTCGTCACCACCCCTGAAGACACCACTCCCGAGAACACCGTCGAGGCCCCGAGCGGCCCGACGTTCCACGAGCTGGGTCTGCCCCAGCTGCTGGTCACCGCCCTGGAGCGGCGCGGCATCCACCGCCCGTTCGCCATCCAGACGTCGGCCCTGCCCGACGCCCTGGCCGGCCGCGACGTGCTCGGCAAGGCCGCCACCGGCTCGGGCAAGACGCTGGCCTTCGGCCTGCCGCTGCTCGCCCGCATCGGCGCCGAGGTCAAGAACGGCCGCCGCGCACCGCGCGGCCTGGTGCTCGTGCCGACGCGCGAGCTCGCCCAGCAGGTGCACGACAACCTGGCGCCCCTCGGCCAGGCGACCGGCGTCCAGCTCGCCACCGTCTACGGCGGCGCGCCCATGTACCGCCAGATCCAGCAGCTCCGCCGCGGCGTCGACGTCATCATCGCCACCCCCGGCCGGCTGCAGGACCTGATCAGCCAGGGCGAGGCCACCCTCGCCGAGGTCGTCATCACCGTCCTCGACGAGGCCGACTTCATGGCCGACCTGGGCTTCCTCCCGGTCGTCAAGGAGCTGCTCGACCAGACCGACCGCAACGCCCAGCGGCTGCTGTTCTCGGCCACCCTGGACGGCGAGGTCGACTCCCTGGTCCGTCGCTACCTCAAGGACCCGGCCCGGCACGAGGTCAAGCGGGCCGGCGACGACGCCCCGCCCGCCGAGCACCTCGCCTTCAGCCTCGCGTTCCGCGACAAGCTGCAGGTGGCCACCGAGCTCGCCGGCCGCCCCGGCCGCACGATCGTGTTCGCGCGCACCCAGCTCGGCGTCGACCGGCTCGCCGAGAACCTGAAGGCCGCCGGCATCAAGGCCGAGGCCATCCACGGCGGTCTGCCCCAGGCCGCGCGCAAGCGCGCCCTGGAGGAGTTCACCGACGCCCGGTCCCCGGTCCTCGTCGCCACGGACGTCGCCGCGCGCGGCATCCACGTCGACGACGTCTCGCTGGTCCTGCACTACGACCCGCCGACGGACGCCAAGACCTACCTGCACCGTTCGGGCCGCACCGCCCGCGCGGGTGCCGCCGGTGTCGTCGCCTCGCTGCTCCTGCCCGACCAGGTGGGCCAAGCCAAGCGCCGCTTCCGCTCGGCCAAGGTCGACCCGGCCATCGACCGGATCCGCCCGGGTGACCAGGCGATCCTCGACCTGGTGGCCAAGGGCGTCGCGGTGGAGCCCAAGGAGCGCACCCAGCGCGACATGCGCCGCGGTGGCGGTGGCCCCGGCGGCCGTCCGCGCCGGGAAGGCGACCGCCCCACCGGCGGTCACCGTGGTGGCCCGCGTCGGTCGTTCGGCGACAAGCCGCGTCCGGCCGGCGAGCGGTCGGGTGGCGAGCGGTCCTACGGCGAGCGCTCGTCCTCCGGTGAGCGTTCCTACGGTGACCGTGGCCCGCGGCCGGGCGGGCGGCCCAGCCGCCCGTCGCGCTACGGCAGCTGATCGACCCAGTAGAACGCCAGAGCGGCCGGTCCCGGGACTTCCCGGGGCCGGCCGCTCTGGCGTGTGGCCGCTAGTCGCGGAAGACCAGCGCTCCGCTGACCTGGGTGACGACCTCGTCCCACTCCGGGCGCAGGGTGGCGGCGTCCTCGGCGCGGAGCACCGCCCGCGGATCGGCCTCGCCCCGGGCCACGGCGCGGCCCAGCGGCGCGGTGGGGGAGAGCAGCTCGTCGACGCGGGTGAGGCCGGCGTACTCGGCCAGGTCGCGCACGCCCTCCACCGGCTGGGCGAACGACCGGTGGTCGACCAGCCCCGCGGCGCCGTCGGCCACCTCGGTCAGCACCTCCGACAGCCCGGTGAGGTCGTAGCGGTCCTGGTCGGCCGGCAGCGGCGGGACGTCGGTGTCGGCGACCTCGGCCCAGGAGGCGATCTCGATCAAATCGTGGCTCTCGGGGCCCTTGCAGAAGCGTGCGAGGTCGGCGGGGGTGGCGAAGAGGAAGACCTCGCCGTCGCGGCCGAGGAACCGGGCGACGTCCTCGACGTAGCAGCGCAGGGTCAGCCCCGCCCCCTCGGGGACGACGATCTCGACCGGCAGGATGCCGACGGATTCCCAGAAGGCGCCCGCCGTGGCGACCTCCGCCGCCGTGGCGCTGACGCCGCCACCCCGGGCGATGGTGCGCACAGGGGGCGCGGCGACGGGCTCGTCGCCGGCCTGGACGACCGCGGGCTCCCCTTCGTCCCCCTGCTGCTCCGCGTCGACGTCCTCGACCTGGGACGCCGCCGGGTAGTCCTCCGGCGTCGCGGAGCCGGCGCCGGTCCAGTCGAAGTGCTCGTTGAGCTCCTCGACGACGTCCTCCCACAGCTCGTCGAGGACCCCGCCGACGCCGACCCAGGCGTCCTCGCCGGAGCGGCCGACGAAGGCGTCCACACCGAGGCCGAGGGAGCCGATCTCGGGCTTGGCGGCGAGCTCGGCGACGGCCTCGAACTGCGTCTCGTCGTCGTCGTCCTGGTCGTCGTCGCCGCCGGCGGTGTCCAGGCACTCGGCCAGCCGGCTGACGATGTCGACCGTGGCGGCCAGCTCCTCGACGGCCCACCGGTCGGGGTTCTCGGCGGCGATGTCGTACACGCCGTCGAGGTCGAAGCGGTGGTCGTCGTCGGGCGTCAGGTCCTCGGCGTCGAGGCCGACCACGATCGGCCAGACCGGGTGGTCGGCGAGGTCGTGGTCGGTGCTGGTCCGGCAGAACGCCGCCAGCGCCGTGGGGGTCGGGAAGAGGTGGACGACTGTCCGCCCGCCCGCGCCGGTGTCGTCCTCGGTGGTGCCGAGGAACGCCTGCCACTCCTCCCCGTCCTCCTCCCACGGTGGCGCCCACAGCGTGTAGCCGGTGCGGTCATCGAGGGTGAGTGCGATCGGGACGATGCTGGGCCTGGCCACGGGGACACCCTGCCAGATGCCACGGGGACGCCCTGTCAGATGCTCGGACCCGCCTCGGTTGCCAGGCGCAGCTACGCCTGGGCGGTCCGCTTCGTCCGGGGCGCGGGGCGGACGACGAGGACGGGGCACGGCGCGTAGTGCTGGACCCGCTGGGCGGTGCTGCCGACGAGGATCACGTCGGTGATTCCGCGCGCTCCGGCCGCGACGACGACCAGCCCTGAGTCGTGCTCCGTGGCCGCCTTGATGATCTCCGCGGCGGGTGACCCGCTGCGGATCTGCTTGCCGACCTTGGGCCCCCAGTCGTCGAACACGGCCGCCACCGCGTCGACGGCACGCTGCGCTGCCTCCCGGAAGCTGCCGGTCCCCTCGCCGATCCCTTGCTGCTCGGCCTCGGAGATCTCGTCGGCGAAGGCCACCGAGGCCAGTGGCCGGATGACCGCCACGACGAGGATCTCGGTGATCTTCGCGGGATCGGCGAAGGACGTGAGGTGGCGGGCCGCGGCCAGCGACTGCGGCGATCCGTCGGTGGCGACGATGACGTGCATCTCAGGCCTCCGTCCGTGAGGCGGCTTCGGGATCGCCGCGTCGGGTGCCCGCGGGGCCGTTCCGCGAGCCGGCGGCGTACTCGATCAGGAAGAGGACCACGCCGACACCGATCAGCGCGGCGCACCAGATCAGCGAGCTCGGGTCGTCGTAGATGGAGAAGCCGAGGATGGCCAGGTTGCCGACCAGCCCGACGATCAGCAGGGGAGTGTTCGCCCGGAAGGTGCGCTCGTCCTCGTCCTGCCCACGCAGCTTGAGACACGCGACGATCACCAGGGCGTAGATGGCGAGGAGGAGGACGACGGTCACCAGCGCCAGCCGGTTGACCAGGTCCAGACCGCCACCGGTCTCGAGCAGGATGGTGCCGGCGATCAGCAGGGCCGCGACCACCGCTGCGCTGAAGAGCAGCCCGACCCACGGGCTGCGGCGCGTGGCGTGGATCTTGGCGAAGACACCGGGGACGACGTCCTCCCTGGCCATGCCGTAGAGGATCCGCGGCTGGGTGACGATCGTGACCAGCGTGGTGTTGGTGATCGCGATCAGCGCGATGATCGAGAACAGCGTGGTCATGAAGTCGGTGGAGAAGGGCAGGATGCCCTGCTTCACGACCTCGAGCAGCGCTGCGTCGGACTCCGCCAGCACGTCGGTGGGCACGGTGAGGGCGGCGGCCATCGAGACCAGGACGTAGACCAGGCCAGCGACGACCATGCCGCCGACCAGGGACCGGGGGAAGGCCCGGTGCGGGTCGATCGTCTCCTCGGCGACGTTGGCGGTGTTCTCGAAGCCGGTCATCGCGAAGAACGAGAAGGCGATGCCGGCGAGGACGGCGAGCGCGGGGTTGCCGGAGACGCTGATGTCGGCGAGGACGCCGAAGTCGGCGTCGCCCTGGGCGATGAACCAGATGCCGATGATCATCACGATGATCAGCCCGGCCACCTCGACGAAGGTCATCAGCATGTTCATCACCACCGACTCGGTGATGCCGATGAAGTTGACGACCACCAGGGCGAGGAGGAAGACCAGGGACACCAGCAACGCCGGCGGGCCCTCCCACAGCGTGGCGAAGTAGGAGGAGAAACCGGTGGCCAGCGAACCCGTGGCCGCGAAGCTCGCCGACAGGAACGACACGGTGACCAGGAAGGTCAGCGCCGTGCTGCCGAACGCCTTCTTGACGTACAGCGCCGCACCGGCCGCCTGCGGGTACTTGGTCACCAGCTCCGCGTAGGCGGACCCGGTGATGGCCGCGACGGTGACGCCGAGGGCGAAGGCGAGCCAGAACGCCCCGCCGACGGCAGCCGCGACCAGGCCGATCAGGACGTAGATGCCCGACCCGAGGACGTCGCCGAGCGTGTAGAAGAACAGCTGTCTCCCGGTGATCGATCTCCGGAGACCGCTGTCCTCGTTCTCGACCCTGGTGGTGCCGATCTCGGCCACGAGTTCCTCGTTTCGGCGTCGAGCGGGAGCTGCTGTCGGCCGATCCTGCCGCCATCGACGCGCCGGTGCTCGGTGAACGCGGAAGTTCGGCACCTGGGGTGGGCGGCCGCTCCTGGCACCTGGGTGAGTCCCGTGGCGGTCCGCTGTGCAGAGTGACCGCGTGACGGCTCTCATCTCCCACACCACGTTCGACAGCCTGGACGCCTACGCGATGTCGGTCTTCTGGGCCGGGATCCTCGACTTCGCCGAGGATCCCGAAGACCCGAACCAGCCCGGCGACGAGGAGTGCATGATCCTCTCCGCGGACGGCGGCCAGCGACTGCTGTTCATCGAGGTTCCGGACGCCAAGCAGGTGAAGAACCGAGTTCACCTGGACCTGAAGCCTGCCGAGGGCAGCCGTGACGAGGAGCTCGAACGGTTGCTGCGGCTGGGCTCGCGCCGGGTTGCCGACCACCGCCGTGAGGACGGAACGGGCTGGGTCACGCTCGCCGATCCGGAGGGCAACGAGTTCTGCATCCTCCGGAGCGACGGCGAACGCGCCGTCTCGGCGGGATAGGCACTCTCTTCCCGACGTCCGCATGAGGATCGGCGAGCGGGCGCGGATCAACCATCGGGTCCGGCTCCGGAAGTGGCGCAGCCGTGCCATGAGTCACATCAGGGCGTCGTCTCGGTTGCGGATCGATGACTCGCTGTTCCTGGTGCAGTGGTCCGGCCGGTCCGCCGACGCCCGGCTGACCCTGGTACTCGCTGCGGCCACTTCATCTCCCCGGAAGCACCGCGAGCCTTCAACGACGCCATGCCCGGGCTCCTCGTTGGCACCACCTGACCCGCCGTCCCGGCCCGAGGAGCCGTCGTACACCGAGTCAGCTCAGCTCACGCGCCGGCTGCGAGAGAAACCGCGGTATGCACCCCTCGGGCGTAGTCCTCGGGCCGTTCCCAGGCGGCGAAGTGCCCGCCGACGGGGAGCTCGCGCCAGTCTTGGACGTTGAAGTGCCGATCGGCGAACTCGCGCGGGGCGTTGACCAAGTCGCGGGGGAAGATGGTGAACGCGGTCGGCGCCTGGACCCTGCCCCAGGACTTCCCGCCGCCCTCCGCGTAGGGCGTGAAGGAAGTGCCGATGGTTCCGCTCACCCAGTACGCAGTGATCCACGTCAGGAGCTCGTCTCGGGTGAAGACCGACTCGACGTCTCCGCCGCAGTCCGTCCAGCTCCGCAGCTTCTCCAGGATCCAGGCTGCGAGGCCCGCAGGTGAGTCACCGAGAGCCACCGAGAGGGTCGCTGGCTTGGTGGACTGCTCGTGCATGTACCCGCCCTCGGCCGCCTGCCAGCGGTGGCCGTGCGCGACGTACTCCTGCTCCACCGCGGAGAGGCCGGTGGGTGGGTCGACGAGGAAGTGGTACTGGGACACGTCGGTCAGGTGCAGCGCCGAGACGCTGTCGGGGCGCGATGCGGCGAGGGCTTCCGCGACGTCGCACCCCACGTCACCCGCTGAGACGACGTACCGGGTGTGACCCAGCTCGGCCATCGCCTCACCCACGGCCTCAGCCATCGCGGTCGACGACATCCCCCCGCCGTGCACCGGGGCCGCGAAGGGGAACCCGGGCAGGGCCGGCGCGACGACGTCCAGGTCGCTCAGCAGTGGCAGGACCCGCTCGAAGCGGAGCACGGAGTCCGGCCAGCCGTGCAGGAGCAGTACCGCGGAGGCGCCGCGGTTACCGCGCTGGTGGACCGCGCGGACAGGCACCCCTCCACCACTGACCTCCACCCAGGGCAGCGAGGCGATGCGCTGCTCGTGCTCTCGCCAGTCGTACCCGTCGGCCCAGTAGTCGATCAGCGCGGCCAGGTAGGCCGGGTCCACGCCGCGGTTCCAACCATGGTCTCCGGCCGTCGGGACCGGCCGGAACAGCCGCAACCGGTCGCGTAGGTCGTCCAGGACGGTTTCGTCGACTGCCGGAAGGACAGGTACTGGCACGTTGGTCCCCTTTCGAGGCACTGGCGCCGAGGCACCGCGATGGAGTGTAGGACCGGGAGAAAGGCGCCCACCCTCACCACTTACAAGAGGCGGCGGCCACCGCGCTACCCCGGCCGCCGCCGTCCCGCCTCAGACCCCGATCGGGTGCCAGACGGTCTTCGTCTCCAGGAACGGCGTCATCCGCGACAGCCCCGGGTCCGCCGTCCAGTCGGGCTCGGTCGCCGGCGGGCGCAGCACGCGCTTGATCGTGCCGGCGGCCTCCCGTTCGAACTCCATGGCCCGGTCGGCGGGCGCGCCGGTGAGGTCGATGCCGTCGACGTCGGCGTGCTCGGCGAGCCAGGTGCCGAGCTCCTCGGCGTCGCCGGTGAGCACGTTGACCACGCCGGCCGGGACGTCGCTGGTGGCGAGGACCTCGGCGAGGGTGACCGCGGGCAGCGGCCGCTCCTTCGACGTCACGACGACGGCGGTGTTGCCGCCGGCCAGGACCGGGGCCAGGACGCTGACCAGGCCCAGCAGCGAGGACTGCTGCGGCGCCAGGACGGCGACCACACCGGTGGGCTCGGGCATCGAGAAGTCGAAGTACGGCCCCGCGACGGGGTTGGCCCCGCCGAGGACGGCGGCCAGCTTGTCGGTCCAGCCGGCGTACCAGACCCACCGGTCGACGGCGGCGTCGACGGAGGCGCGGGCCTTGGAGGCGGACAGGCCCTCGCCGGCCGCGACCTCCTCGCAGAACTGGACGTGCCGGCCCTCCATCACCTCGGCCACCCGGTAGAGCACCTGGCCGCGGTTGTAGGCGGTCATGGCCGACCACTTGCCGAAGGCGCCGCGGGCGGCCACGACGGCGTCCCTGGCGTCCTTGCGCGAGGCCCGGGCGGTGTTGGCGAGGAAGTGCCCCTTCGTGTCCGTGACCTCGTAGGTGCGGCCGGACTCCGAGCGGGGGAAGGCCCCGTTGACGTAGAGCTTGTAGGTCTTGCGGACGGCCAGCCGGTCGTTCACGAGTGCGTCGCTCCCTTGAGGTAGGCGGTCAGCCCGTGGCGGCCGCCCTCGCGGCCGTAGCCGGACTGCTTGTAGCCGCCGAACGGCGACGTCGGGTCGAACTTGTTGAAGGTGTTGGCCCACACGACGCCGGCGCGCAGCTCGTTGGCGATCTTGAGGATCCGCGAGCCCTTCTCCGACCAGATGCCCGCCGACAGCCCGTAGGTGGAGTTGTTCGCCTTGGCCACGGCCTCGTCGGGAGTGCGGAAGGTCAGCACGGACAGGACCGGGCCGAACACCTCCTCGCGGGCGATCCGGTGCGCGGGGGAGACATCGGTGAAGATCGTCGGCGGGAACCAGTAGCCGCGGTCGGGCAGGTCGCACGCCGGCTGCCAGCGGGTGGCGCCCTCGGTCTCGCCGTAGTCGGACAGCTCGCGGATGCGGGCCAGTTGCTCCGCGGA
>CADCTN010000188.1 GCA_902805535.1 uncultured Blastococcus sp.
GGGGGCCGGTGCTCCAGGGCCTGCTGACCAAGGACCCCGCCCGGCGCAGCAGCGCCGCCTCCGCCCGGCCCCAGCTGGTGGCCATCGCCGAGAGCCGGGCACCCGCACCGGCGGCCGCGCCGGCCCCTGAGCCGCCTGCGCCGGCGCCCGGTCCCCTGCCGGGGAACTCGGTGGAGCGCATCGACAGCGACGACCTGCGCGCCCTGGCGCACGCGTCCCGCGCGCTGCTGGGGTCGGTCGCCCGGGACGCCCGGGACCAGGCCCGGGTGATGGCCGACCGGCGGCGCGATCGCAAGGCGGACCGCGTCGCACCGCCGCCACCGACGCCGCCGCGGCGCCGGCGGTTCAAGCGGCGCTGGGTGGTCGTCCCGGTCCTGAGCACGGTGGTCGTCGTGCTGCTCCTGCTCGTCGGGGCCGGCATCGCCCTCGCCGCGGTGTTCGGCCTGCTCTGATCGTCAGCGCAGCAGATCGGGGACGACCCGGGCGGTCAGTCGGGCCAGCAGGGATCCGGCCTCGGCGAGGCAGCGGCGGACGTCCGGCTCCACCTCGGTCAGGGCGTACGCCGCGACGAAACCGGCCGCGGCGAGCTCGGCAGGGGTGAGCGCGACGACCCCGGCCACGCCCAGGCAGGGCACCCCGGCGGTGCGCGCCCGGCGGGCCACCTCGGCCGGCGCCTTGCCACGGAGCGTCTGGCGGTCCAGCGAGCCCTCGCCGGTGATCGCCAGGTGCGCCCCGGTCAACGCCTCCGGCAGCCCGACCAGGTCGCACACGAATCCGGCGCCCGACACCACCCGGGCGCCCACCGCCCGGGCGCCGCCGGCGGTACCCCCCGCCCCGCCGGCCCCGGCGACGGACGCGACGTCGGCGTCCAGGTCCCGGGCGAGGACGGCGGCGTAGCGGCCCAGCGCCTCGTCCAGCGCGCGCACCTGCTCCGGCGTGGCCCCCTTCTGGGGCGCGAAGACGGCAGCGGCGCCGCTCGGACCGGTCAGCGGGTTGTCGACGTCGGAGGCGACGAGGAACTCCACCTCGCTCAGCCGGGGATCCAGCCCGCCGACCTCGGCGCGGGCGATCGCAGCGAGGCCGCCGCCGCCCGGGGAGACGTCGCGGCCGTCGGCGTCGAGCAGCCCGACGCCGAGCGCCTGCAGCATCCCGGCCCCGCCGTCGGTCGTGGCGCTCCCGCCGATGCCGAGCACGATCCGCCGCACCCCCAGGTCCAGGGCCGCCGCGATCAGCTCCCCCACTCCCCGCGTGGTGGCGGTCATGGGTGCCGGCGGCGCCAGGCCCAGACCGGCGGCCGTCGCCAGCTCCACGACCGCCTCGCCGTCGCGCACCGCGATCGTGGCCGTCACCGGCCGCCCGTCGGGGCCGGCCACCCGCACCCGCTCGGGCCGGTAGCCGGCCCGGAGCGCCGCGGCGACCGTGCCCTCACCACCGTCGGCGAGCGGGCGCAGCAGCACGTCGGCGTGCGGCAGCACCTCCGCGATCCCGCGCCCGACGGCGGTCGCCACCTCCTCGGCGGTCAGGCTGCCCTTGAAGGAGTCCGGGGCGACGACGATCCGCATGTCGGGCAGCATGCCGCCTCGGCTCGTAACGTCCGACGGGTGACCGTCCCCAGCCCCGACTTCTACGGCATCGACGAGCTGCTCGAGCCCGAGGACATCGAGATCCGCGACCGGGTCCGCGCCTTCTGCGAGAAGGAGGTGAACCCGCGCATCAACGACTACTGGGACCGTGCCGAGTTCCCGTTCGAGCTCGTGCCGCGACTGGCCGAGCTCGGCATCGCCGGCGGCACCATCGAGGGCTACGGCTGCCCGGGGATGAGCAACGTGGCCGCGGGGCTGGTCGCGGCCGAGCTGGCCCGCTCCGACGGCAGCATCGGCACCTTCAACGGCGTGCACAGCTTCCTGGCGATGCAGTCGATCGCCGTCCTCGGCTCCGAGGAGCAGCGCCGGCGCTTCCTGCCCGCCATGGCGCGGCTGGAGACCATCGGCGCCTTCGGCCTCACCGAGCCCCGGCACGGCTCCGACGCCGTCGCGCTGGAGACCTCCGCCCGCCGGGACGGCGACTCCTACGTGCTCAACGGTCAGAAGAAGTGGATCGGCAACGGCTCGATCGCCGACAACGTGATCGTCTGGGCGCGCGGTGAGGACGGTGCGGTCGGCGGCTACGTGGTCGAGACCGGCGGCCGGCACGGGTCGCTGCCGGGCTTCGAGGCGACGGTGATGACCGGCAAGACCGCATTGCGTGCCGTCTGGCAGGCCGAGCTCACGCTGACCGACGTCCGGGTGCCGGCCGAGAACCGGCTGGCCGGGTGCCACTCGTTCGCGGACGTGTCCCGGATGCTGGACCGCACCCGGTACACCGTGGCCTGGCGCGCGCTGGGCCTGGCGACTGCCTCCTACGAGCTGGCGCTCGCGCACGCCCTGCGGCGCGAGCAGTTCGGCCAGCCCATCGCGGGCTTCCAGCTCGTGCAGGACAAGCTGGCGCGGATGCTGGCCGAGATCACCTCGATGCAGCTGATGTGCTGGCGGCTGTCGACGCTCGCCGACGCCGGCCGGATGACCGCGGCGATGGCGTCGCTGGCGAAGATGAACCACGCCGCGAAGGCACGGGCGATCGTGGCGGACGCCCGCGACATCCTCGGCGGTGACGGGATCCTGCTGGAGCACGACGTCGCCCGGCATCACGCCGACATGGAGGCGATCTTCACCTTCGAGGGCACCGACTCGGTGCAGGCGCTCATCGTCGGCCGGGAGATCACCGGCCTGTCGGCCATCAGCGGGCGCAAGCCCGCCCGCTGAGCGGCCGAGCGGGGCTCAGCGCGACGAGCTCGTCAAGGGCTTGGTCACGGCGGTGACCCGCCGGCAGTCGGGGCAGGCGGTACGCCCGCTGCCGACGCGCTCCCACTTCTGCGAGCCCCAGATCTGCACGATCGCCCCGCAGACGGCGAGCTCGACCTCCCCGTCCAGCTCGGCGGCGGGGCGGTGCGCCTCCACGGCGTGCCAGGGATTGCTGTCCTCGGTCACGTTGCCGCGCGACCAGCGATCCGGTCTCGCGAAACCCACGGCATACGTCACCACGAGGTATCTGTGCCCCGGCTCACAGTGGGTCAACCACCTGGATGGGGAGAATACGGTCGATACCGGGTCGCGTCGTGTGGCCGGGCCCGGAAACGGGCACCACCACCGGCACGGATCGTCGTCCCGAGGAGCTCTCATGACCGACACCGAGCGCGACGTGGTGGACCTGCTGTCGGCCGACCACCGCGAGTTCGACCGCATCTTCCGCGAGCTCGAGCAGCTGCGCGGAGCCAGCGGCCCAGACGTCGTGCAGCGCAAGCGCGAGCTGGTCGACGAAGTCACCATCGGTCTGGCCAAGCACTCCGTGGCGGAGGAGACGCAGGTCTACCCGCTCGTGGAGAAGCAGCTGGACAAGGACGAGGCGGAGCACTCCAAGGAGGAGCACGCCGAGGCCGAGGAGACGATGAAGCGGCTGGAGCGCATGGACGCCGCGGACCCGGAGTTCGACGCGGTCGTGGCGCACCTGATCCAGGAGATCCGCCACCACGTCGAGCACGAGGAGGGCCGGATGTTCGCCGAGCTCCGGTCCAGCCTCACCCGCGACCAGCTCGTCGAGCTGGCCGGGAAGGTGGAGTCGGTCAAGAAGTTCGCCCCGACCCGCCCGCACCCCATGACGCCGAACGACGCCGGCGTGCGGCGGGTCGCCGGTCCCCTGGCAAGCCTGCTGGACCACCTCCGCGACGCCGTCAGCGGCCGGGGCAGGAGCGGCAGCTGACGGCACCTCCCGGCGGCCGCCCGCGTTACCGTTCAGAGGAGCGGAAAGGGGGCGGGGATGGATCCGATCAGCCTGCTGGTGGGCGGGGCGTTGCTCGCGGTCGGTTTCGTGACCGGCCGTCTGGGCCGCCGGCGTCCGCCTCCTCCCCCGCCGATGACCCCGGTGTGCGGGTGCGGGCACACGCTGAGCCAGCACGATCGCGAGACGCACACCTGCTACGCCGAACTGCGGCGGGACAACTACGACAGGCGGGGCCGCTGGGCCGGCGTGAGCTGGGTCCCCTGCACCTGCCGCCAGTACATCGGTCCCCGGCCCATCGACGAGGTCTTCGCACCCCCCGTGCTCCCGCCCGGCATCGACTGACGCCGGGAGACTGGCGCCGGGAGACTGGGGCCGGGCGACTGGGGTGCAACCTTCCCGGGCATGGACCGGGCATGGACGGACGGCTCGACCCGCGCGCCGCCCGCCGCCGTGCCCTGGTCCTCGCCGCCACCGAGCCCGCGCGCACGCTGCTGAGCGCCGGTGGTGCCGCGGCCGCCGCGCTCCCCCTGCTCCGCTGGGCCCCCCGCGGCGAACCGCACCCGGTGCTCGTCCTGCCCGGGCTGCTGGCCTCCGACGTCTCCACCCAGGTGCTGCGGACGTGGCTCGGGCGGCTCGGCTACCCCGTCGTCGGCTGGGCACTGGGGCGCAACCGCGGACCCAGCCAGGAGATCGACGACGAACTGCCCCGGCTGGTGGACCGGCTGGCCGGCGAGCACGGGGCGGCGGTGAGCATCGTCGGCTGGAGCCTGGGCGGGATCTTCGCCCGCCGCCTCGCCCGCCGGGCCCCGCGCCAGGTGCGCCAGGTCGTCTCGCTGGGGTCGCCGTTCGCCTCGAGCCAGCCGTGGGTGACCGGACCGCCCCGGGCGCCGCGGCGATCCCTGGCCCGTCCGCTCCCGGTCCCGAGCACCGCCGTCTACTCCCGGTGGGACGGCGTCGTCGACTGGCGGGCCTGCCGTCAGGAGACCGGTCCGACCAGCGAGAACGTCGCTGTGCACAGCAGCCATCTGGGCATGGGCCACGACCCCGCCGTCCTCTGGCTGGTGGCCGACCGGCTCGCCCAGCCGCAGCACGGCTGGCGCCCGTTCGAGCGGCCGAACCGCTTCGGCCTGGCAGCACTCTTCCCGCCGGAGACCTGAGCTCCCTACCGGCTCAGGGCGCCCCCATCACCAGGCCCTCGATGGTGTGCCGCTGCACGATCGGCTCCAGGCGGTCGACCACCCGGCCGAGCAGGTGGTCCCGCACGTCCGTCGGGATGCTGTCGAAGAACTCCTGCGTCATGGCCATGTCATGGAAGGCGTCGTGGCCCGCCCCCGGGGCGTCGACTCCGACGACCAGCACCGGGCGGGACAGCTGCGAGCGGTTGGCCGTCCCCCGGTGGAGGGTGAGCGCCGACCGGACCGACATGTCGCCCCGGCGGGGAAGCTTGCGCTGGGCGATCGCCTCGTACCGCGGCCACGTCTCCCGCGCGGGGAACATCCCGTGCTCGAAGTCCTCTCCGGCCTCCCACTGGGTGCCGGGCGCGATCTCGAAGGGGCCCATGTCCTCGGTCGTGTCGACCGCGGTGAGGTTGAAGGCCAGCGAGGTGAGCCGGCGGCCCTCGTAGGTCTCCGGGGGCGAGGGGAAGTCGCGGTGCCAGGGCTGGTTCTGGGCGCCGGCGAACGGGATGTCGAAGCCCAGCTCGAGCACCTTGTAGTCCGGGCCCAGCACCGTCTCGCACACCGCCCGGAACCAGGGGTGGGAGACGATGTCGAGGAAGCCGCGCAGCTGCTCGGGGTGGATCTCGACGTAGTAGCGCTTGGGCCCGCGGCCCACGGCGCCGCCCTCGCGGCCGATCGCCTCGTCGAAGGCCGCCTCGACGTCCTCCCGCATCCGATCGGCCCACTCGGGCGAGAACGCGCCCTTGAGGGCCGTGATGCCGTCGGTCGTGAGCGCGTGCTCGATCGCCGCGCGGTCGATGGTGCCGGCCGTCGTCGTCATGCGGGACTCCTTCGTCGCCTGCCTGCCGCGGGTGACAACGGTAGAACCCCCGGGGACCGGGACGCCAGCCCAGCATCACCGGGCCGCGGGCCCGGCGGTGCTCGCTCGGACGACGACGCTGATCGTCATCCTGTGGCGGGGGTCGGGAGCTGTCTGTGTACAACGATGTAGAACTTGCACCTGGAGCGTCCACCGATCGCGAGGACTGATCCCGCATGAAGCCCGTCTCGCCCGTCCTCGACCCCTGCCCAACGCTGACCGAGATCGACCGGTCGATCGACACGGGCAACTTCGAGCCCGGGCACCCGACAGCCGATCCTGCGGGTTCTCGCGTGGTGGCCAGCGTGCCGGTCCAGGCGCTGTCCGTGGCGCAGCGATCCATCATCGAGGGCGTGTCGCGGTCCGGGCTCAAGGCGTGAGCGTGCGACGAGAACCGTTCGGCTCGCTCCCCGACGGGCGCGGCGTCGAGCGGTACGTGCTGCAGGCCGGCGGGCTGGAGGTCGCCGTGCTCGCCTACGGCGCGGTCCTGCAGTCCGTCCGCGCCCCCGACGCCGACGGCACGGTCGCCGACGTCGCGCTCGGCTACGACGACCTCGCCGGTTACCTGCAGGACACGACGTACGTCGGCGCGGTCGTCGGCCGCTACGGCAACCGGATCGCCGGCGGCCGGTTCGTGCTCGACGGCGTCGAGCACCGGCTCCCGCAGAACCACGGGAGCTCCTGCCTGCACGGCGGACCGCAGGGTTTCCACACCCGGCTGTGGTCGGGCGCGGAGGTCCCCGGGGGCGTGGAGCTGACCCTCACCAGCCCCGACGGCGACATGGGCTTTCCCGGAACCCTCACCGCCACCGCCCGCTATGTCCTCGACGAGGACGGGCTGACGCTGACGTACGGAGCGACGACCGACCGGCCGACCGTCGTGAACCTGACCAACCACGCGTACTGGAACCTGGCCGGCGGCGGGAGCGTCGAGGACCACGTCGTGGAACTGCCGGCCGAGCGCTTCGTGGCCGTCGACGATCGCCTGATCCCGACCGGCCTCCGCCCGGTGGCGGGCACACCGATGGATTTCCGGACGCCGCACCGGCTCGGCGAGCGGCTGCGCGAGGCGACCGAGCAGCTCCGGTACGCGCAGGGCTACGACCACGCGTGGCTGCTGGACGGCGAGGAGCTCCTGGACGGCGAGGGGTTCCTGGACGGCGAGGGGCTGCACCGCGCGGCCCGGGTCACCGACCCGGCGTCAGGACGCGTCCTGGAGATCGACACCGACCAGCCGAGCGTGCAGTTCTACTCGGGAAACTTCCTCGACGGCAGCGTGGTGGGACGCGGCGGGCGGGCCTACCGGCAGGGCGACGGCCTGTGCCTGGAGACCCAGCACCTGCCCGACTCCCCGAACCGGCCGGAGTTCCCCTCGACGGTGCTGCGGCCAGGAGAGACCTACGCGACGCGGACCGCGTTCCGGTTCGGCACCACGGACGGCGTCCGGTGACACGGGCCGGCGGCCGGGCGGATCCGGGGCCGGCCGCGTCGTCCTCGGCCGGGGCCATCGCACGATGAACTGACTTCCGCTGGAGTGGGCGGAGGGCCCACCGGTGGTGCAGCCGGGCTGACCGCCGTCACGCCGCTCGCGAACGAGCAGCCGCGACGGCGAGGCGGGTGTCCTCCGTGATCAGGTCGGCGTTCAGCTGGGCGCCGGCGTTCAGCCCGGCGGCCGCCGAGGTGATGACCTGCGCCTGCAGGTTCGCGACGTTGCCGGCGACCCAGACCCCGGGCACCGCGGTGGCACCCGTCGGCTCCGACGGGACGACGGCGCCGACCACGGCGCCGAGCATCTCCTGCTCCACGGCCTCGAGGCCGAGCGAGCGCAGGACGGCGGAGTTCGCGGTGAACCGGGGGGCGACCACGACCGCCTCCCGGGCCACGACATCCCCGGAGGCCAGGCGGACGCCGGAGAGGCGACTGTCGGTGGACTCGAGCGCGGCGACCTCCCCCTCGACGACGCGGATCCCCCGGGCGGACAGCTGCTCGCGCTCGTCGTCGGTGAGCTCGGGCCCGGTGTGGCGGAAGAGGGTGACGTCGGCGCTCCACTGCCGCCACATCCCCGCGGCGTGCACGCCGAGCGGACCGCCCAGGATGCCGATCGCCCGGTCGCGCACCTCCCAGCCGTGGCAGTAGGGACAGTGCAGGACGTCGGTCCCCCACCGCTCGCGCACGCCCGGCACGTCCGGCAGCTCGTCGGTCAGGCCGGTGGTGACCAGCAGCCGGCGGGCGCGCACCTGCCCGCCGTCGGCGAGGTCGACGCGGAAGCCGCCGTCCACCGGGGCGGCGCCCACCACCTCGCCGGCGAGGAACTCTCCGCCGTAGCGGGCGACCTCCTCGCGCCCGATCGCCAGCAGCTCCGCCGGTGGGGTGCTCTCGCGGCCCAGGTAGTTGTGCACGTGGCCGGCCGGTGCGTTGCGCGGCCGGCCGGAGTCGACCACCAGCACCCTGCGCCGCGCCCGCGACAGGGCCAGCGCTCCGCTCAGCCCGGCCGGGCCGCCACCGATGACCACCACGTCGTACTTCTCGTCCATCTCACTGCTCCTCGTCCGTCAGGGGGAAACTGCGTGCGACTGTCCGCCCCATTCGGCGGGATTGACAACTATCGTTGCCGCTATGGCAAACGAGGACGAGCCCGGGTTCGACGAGGTGCTCACCGCGGTCGGCCCGCGGCTGCGCGCCCTGCGGCAGCAGCGGGGATCGACCCTGGGGCAGCTGTCGGCGAGCACCGGGATCTCGGTGAGCACGCTGTCCCGGCTGGAGTCGGGGCAGCGCAAGCCCACCTTGGAGCTGCTCCTGCCGCTGGCGCGCGCCCACCAGGTCGCGCTCGACGAGCTCGTCGACGCGCCGGAGACCGGTGACCCGCGGATCCACCAGCGCGCGTTCGAGCGGCACGGGGTCACGATGATCCCGCTGACCCGCCGCCCGGGCGGGCTCCAGGCCTACAAGATGGTCTACCGGCCAGGCTGGCCCGGCGGTGAGCTGGAGCAGAAGGTGCACGAGGGCTACGAGTGGCTCTACGTCCTCTCCGGCCGGCTTCGACTGCTGCTCGGCGAGCACGACGTCATGCTCTCGGCCGGCGAGGTGGCCGAGTTCGACACCCGCACCCCGCACGCGATCGCCAGCCCGGGTCCGGGGCCGGCCGAGGTGCTCGCGCTCTACGGCCCGCAGGGTGAGCGCATCCACGTGCGGGCCCGTCCCGCACCCAAGGGCTGACAGAGGTCGCGGCTCGCCGCCGCACCGGCGGGTAAGGTAACCCTTACCTGTTCGCGAGCCGCCCGTGCCGCGCGCTGTTGGAGGACACCGCATGACCAGCCGCACCGTCGCCCCCCGCCCCGCTCCGCCGGCCCGGGACGGTGGACGGCGCCCGCGGGTAGCGCGGCTGGCCGAGGTCATCCGCACCGAGCGGATCACGCCGCACATGATCCGCGTGGTGCTGGGCGGCGCGGGGCTGGCAGGCTTCCCGGCCGGCGAGTTCACCGATTCCTACGTGAAGCTGATGTTCGCCCCCGCCGGGGCGACCTACCGGGCACCGTTCGACGTCGAGCAACTGCAGGCGCAGCTGCCGCGTGACCTGTGGCCGGTCACCCGCACCTACACGGTGCGCGCCTGGGACGCCGTGTCGGGGCAGCTGACCATCGACTTCGTCCACCACGGCGACCAGGGGCTGGCCGGTCCGTGGGCCGCCGCGGCCCGGCCCGGCGACGTCATCCAGCTCACGGGCCCGGGCGGCGCCTACGCACCCCACCCCCAGGCGGACTGGCACCTGCTCGCCGGCGACGAGGCGGCCCTCCCGGCGATCGCCGCCGCCCTGGAGAAGCTCCCCGCGGGCGTGCCCGCGCTGGTCTTCATCGAGGTGACCGGCCCCGAGGAGGAGCAGACCGGCCTGGTCGCTCCGCCCGGTGTCGACCTGCGGTGGCTGCACCGCGGGGACGCCCTGCCCGGAGTGGCGCTCGTCCAGGCCGTCCACGCGACGCCGCTGCCGCCCGGCAACGGGCACGTCTTCGTGCACGGCGAGGCGTACGCCGTCCGCGACCTGCGCCGCCACCTGCGCGCCGAGCGGGGCCTGGACCCGGAGTTCACCTCGATCTCCGGCTACTGGCGGCGGGGTGACACCGAGGACCGCTGGCAGGCCGGCAAGCGCGAGTGGAACGCCGCCATCGAGGCCGAGGACGCCGTCGCCTGACCGCTACGCCCCGTCAGGGCGGTCCCGTCAGGTGGCCTCGACCAGGTCCAGGACGAAGACGAGGGTGGCGTCCCCGGGGATCGGACCCTGGCCGGCCGCCCCGTAGCCGAGGTCGCTGGGGATGGTGACCATCCGCCGGCCGCCGACCTGCATGCCGGTGATGGCCTGCTCGAAGCCCGGGATGACCTGTCCTGCCCCGACGGTCAGCGGCAGCGTCTCGTCCGCTCCCCGGCTCCAGGAGGAGTCGAACTCCTCCCCTGTCCCGTAGAAGGCGCCCACGTACTTCACCGCGACGGTCGTGCCCTCGACCGCCTCGGCGCCGTCGCCGACGACGACGTCGCTGATCTGCAGGTCGCACGGTGGCGCGTCGTCGGCAGTCGGCACCTCGGGCTTCTCGGCGAGGTTCGCGGACAGGTCGTCCGGGGCTTCGGCCGTCTCCGGCCGGGACTCGCAGGCTTGAGACGCGGCATCCCCATCGGCGTTGTCGTCGCCGCAGGCGGTGAGGGACAGGACGAGAGCGGTCGGGACGGCGAGCAGGCGCGCGGTGGTGCGGAGGTTCATGGATCTCCCGGTCGGGGCGGTTCGGTGGGCGTACGCGCCATCATCCCGTGCTCGCGCGTCGGGCCCGTCCGGCAGGGCACGAACCGCACCAGCGACGAAGCCCGATCAGCCGTGCCGTCACTTCCGCCAGAACAGGTGATGGGTCACGCCGCTGGCGCTGGGCACGACGTCGCGGTGGAACCGGTCGAGCAGCTCGTCGGGTGACTCCCACAGCCGCGCACCCGCACCGAGCTGGAGCGGCGCGACCGCCACGTGCATCGTGTCGACGAGATCGGCGTCGAGGAACTGGCGGACGACGGCGGCTCCCCCGCCGAGCCGGACGTCCTTGCCCCGCGCGGCCTCCTTCGCCCGGTCCAGGACCGTCGCCGGGTCACCGCCGAGGAAGTGGAACGTCGTGTCCGACAACGCGAACGAGGGCCGCTCGTGGTGGGTCATCACGAACACGGGTGTGTGGAACGGCGGCTCGTCGCCCCACCAGCCCTGCCACTCGTGGTCCTGCCACGGACCGCGCTGGGGACCGAACTTGTTCCGCCCCATGATCTCGGCGCCGATGCCGTGGCTGAAGTCGCGGGTGAAGTAGTCGTCGAGGCCGCGGCTGCCCCCGGAGTCGGTGCGGTTGGGGAAGCTCGCCGTGGCCAGGGCCCAGGCCATCAGCTCCCCCGGGTCGGCGTGCCCGAAAGGTCGCTCCAGACTCTGGCCCTCACCGGCACCGAAGCCGTCACTCGAGACGGTGAAGTTCTGGACTCTCAGCAGCTGCGGCACGGCGCTCCTTCTGGGTGGTCGTCGACGGTTGGACCGTCGCCGCCGGCGAAAGTCATCGATGGACGTCTGCGCATGCCTACCCGCGCGGGAACCTCTGCCGCACGGTGGGTTCGGACTTTGTGGATGGGGCGCTGACCTGTGCATTTGTGCTGCAGATGTCCTCGGCGAGCGCTAGTATCCGTACACACGTTCGAGTGATGGGGAGGTGGCCGTGGGCGAGCTGACGTCGGCGCTGGACGGCGTGGCCGCCGAGGACGCCCGCGGCGTTTCTCCGCGCCGGCAGCTGGACGGGATCGCCGAGCTGCTGGCCGCGCGCAACCGCATCGACGCCCAGCTGGCCCGCTGGGTCCGGGCCGCGGAGATCTCCCGGGCCCCGGAGCAGGACGGGCTGAGGTCGATGCAGTCCTGGCTGCGCGGGCACGGCCGGCTCAGCGGTGCCGCCGCCGGGCAGCTGGTGCGCACCGGGCGGGCGCTGGAGCACCTGCCCGCGGTCGGAGCGGCCTTCGCCGCCGGTGTCCTCACCGCCGAGCAGGTCGCCGTCGTTGCGCCGGTGGTGACGCCCGACCGGCAGGCCGCAGCCGCCGAGCAGGGCATCGACCTGGCCGAGATCGACGCAACCCTGGCGACCCTGGCGGCCGGGAGCCGCCTCGAGCAGCTGTCGAGGGTCGTGCACCACTACCTGTCCTGCCTGGACCCCGACGGCCCCGAGCCCGACCCCACCGAGGAGCGGTCACTGACCCTCTGGACCCTCGCCGACGGAACGGTGCTCCTGCGCGGTCAGCTGGACCCGGTCGGCGGGGAGAAGGTGAAGACCGCGATCGAATCGGTCGTGCAGGCCGACCGGCCCAAAGGCGACCTGCGCACCCGCGCCCAGCAGTCCGCCGACGCGATGGTGCAGCTGGCCGACAACCAACTCGCCGCCGGGAACCTGCCGTTCCTGCGCACCGTCAAGCCCACCGTGGTGGTCACCCTCCCCGCCGCCGACCTGCTCGACCCGGCCACCGGACCGGCCGCGGCGACCCTCGGCTCCGGCAGCCTCATCTCCGCCGCACAGGCACGGATGCTCGCCTGCGACGCCACCCTCACCCCCATCACGATCGACGAGACCGGCCTGCCGCTCGACGTCGGGCGCACCAAACGGGTCGTGCCGCCGCACCTGCGCAGAGCCGTGGAGTTGCGCGACCGGGCCTGCGTCTTCACCGGCTGCGCGGCACCCACGTACTGGTGCGACGTCCACCACCTGATCCACTGGATCTCCGGCGGCAAGACCTCGCTGGAGAACTCAGCGCTGCTGTGCGAACGCCACCACACCAAGGTCCACCACGGATTCCGGGTCCACCGAGAACCCGGCGGGCGATGGCGAACCTTCCGCCCCGACGACACCGAGATCCTCCTCGGCACACCACTGCTCGTCTGAGCCGATCCAGCGCTGCCCCGGCCGCGCGGGCAGCCGGGGGCAGCGTCGGATCAGGCGAAGCGGCGCGCGGTGTTGTATCCGTACATCGAGTCGACCGGCACGACGGAGACCGGCTTGCCGTAGGTGCTGGAGTTC